>NEUO01000140.1 GCA_002304315.1 Verrucomicrobiia bacterium Tous-C4TDCM | reverse complement strand
GGTACCACCCTGAGCAATCTGGGAGGCGGCACCGGAACCTGGACCGGCACCGTCAATGTGATCGGCAACGCCACCTTCAGTGTTGGCGGTGGAAACATGGTCATCGATGGCTCGCTTGCCGGCACCGGCAACATCACCCGCACCGGTGCCAATACCCTCGTTCTGCAAAACTCCGCCGCCTCCTTCAGCGGGAAATTCATCAACAACGGAGGCGTCCTGCGCGTGGAATCCGGCGCTGCTCTGGGCTCCGCCACCGGCGCGGATGCGCTGACCATGGCCGCCGGCACCACCCTCCAAGGCGGCACCATCACCGCCCTCGGCTCCGCCACCATCGGCAGTGCGACCCAAGGCATCACCCAAGTCGCCGGCATGACCTATGATGCGGGCACTGGCAACACGCTGACCATCGACGGAGCCGTCACCGCCGGCGGCGGCACGCTGACCAAGGCGAACAACTCCGGCCACGTGATCTTCAATCGGGCGATCACCAGCACGGGTGGAGTTTCAGCCAACGGCGGAACCCAGACCTACAACGGCAACCTCAGCCTCGGCGGAGCCTTTGAGGTGGGCACCAACATCGTCACCAACCTCAACAGCCCGGTCTTCACGGCCCCGGCGGGAATGAATTTCTGGACTGGAACGACCAACATCGCCATCGGCACCGGTACCACCACCTTCTTCAACGTCGGCAATGCCACCGGTCAGGCGCACACAATCAACCAAACCGCCGGTGCCCTCACCGCCACGGCTCACACCTTCCTCGGCCACTGGGGTGGGCAAACCTCGGTTTACAACCTCTCCGGCGGTTCGTTCAACCAACCCGACACCGTCACCACCCCCACCTCGGAGTCCCAGGCCAACTTCCTGATCGGCATTGACGGCTCCGGCATCCTCAACGTTTCCGGAACCGGTGTGCTCAACACCACTTCGCTGGTCGTCAACGGCCGGAGTAATACCAACAACCTCGGTCAGGACGCCGTGAACCTTACGGGCGGTCGAATCAACCTCGGCAAGTGGGGCATGCGCACCTCTGGAACCACCTACGCCGTCAATCTCGGTGGTGGCACCATGGGGGCCTCGGCCGATTGGAGTTCCTCGCTGAACATGTCCCTCACCGGCACCGGTGGAAATGTCGTTTTCAACACCCTGGACTCAGTCGACGCCACCAGCGCACGCACCATCACCCTCACCGGGGTGCTTTCCGGCACCGGCGGTTTGACCAAGACCGGAGCCGGAACGCTCGTTCTCTCCGGCGCCAACACTTACAACGGGGCCACCGCAATCGACGGCGGCAAGCTGCACCTCGGCACCGCCTCGGCCTCCACGGTCTCGGTGAACTCCGGTGGCACCCTCCAAGCCGGCTCTACCACCGCCTCCGCGTTCGCCACGCTTCCCGGGCTCGCCCTCAACGGCGGGACCGCGGTGTTCCGCGCCAATTTCACCGCTGGAGACAAGCTGGTGGTCAGCGGCACGGACACCTTCACGGTGCCGGCCTCCACCACGATCTCCGTGGTGCCCGCAGGCGATCTGCTGGTGGACGACCGGATCACCCTGATCGACTACACGGGGGCGGACCTCAGCCCGGCGGCATTCGCCAATCTCACGCTGCCCGCGAGTGTCAACCCCCACATCGATTGGGAACTCGAGAACGACACTGCCAACACCGAGGTGGACCTCCATATCATCTCGGCCGACACCATCACCTGGACAGGGGATGCCGGTGGCACTTGGGACGTGAACTCTACCACGAGTTGGGTGCTGGATAGCGATGACATCACCCCCAGCAATTACTATGACTACGACGCGGTCACGTTGGATGACACCGGCATCGACACTCCGAATGTGACGCTTGCCGGCACCATCATTTCGAGCGAGGTCACAGTCGCCAACACCAGCGGCACCTATATCCTCAGTGGCAGCGGCATCGGTGGCAGTGCATCCTTGATCAAGAGCGGTGATGGCGGTCTGACGCTGCTCAACGACAACACCCGCATAGGGGGCACGACGATTTCCGGCGGCACGGTCACTGTTGGCAACGGCGGCACCACCGGCACGCTGGGCGGTGCCGGCAACATCAATCTGGATAATGCAACGTTGGCCTTCAATCGCTCGGATGCGCAAACCCTGAGCCGCACGGTGGTCGGCGGGGCTGGAACACTCATCAAGAACGGCACCAACACGCTGACCATGAGCGCAGGCAGCAACACCTGCGACATGGTTGTTAACAACGGCACTCTTGCCGCACGCGGCGGTGCCTGGGCCACAAGCTTCGCCGCCAACCGCACGATCACGGTCAATGCTCCCGGCATTCTTGACACCACCACCCACGCCCTTGGAGGCCTTGGTGGTGCCACCCGACCCAACAACATCGTCATCAACGAAGACGCCATCTGGAAGCTCAACAACGAACAGCAGCTTCCCAACACCTCCCTCACCCTCTCCGCCGGCATTGTCAACGGTCCCGGTGATGTCCGCGGTGGTGGAACGATCACCACGGTCGCCCATGCCACCAAGTCCTCGCAAGTCAATTGCCCGGTCAGCAATGGCAACGGCGGAGTTACCTTCAATGTCGCGGACGGATCCGTTGCGGTGGACCTGTCCGTCACCGGTTCCTTGAGTGGTGGCAATGCCTACACCAAGACGGGTGCCGGCACGATGGTTCCCTCCGGAAACAACAGCCATACCGGAGGCACCAACGCCAACGGCGGTGTGATCGAGATCTCCTCGATCGCCGATGCCGGCGGCGTGGGTAGTATCGGCACGGGCTACCTCGGCATCGCCAACGACGGCACCTTCCGCTACACCGGCACCGGAGTGGAAACCAGCGCCCGCAGCCTGTGGATCGACACTGGCGCGGCAACCAAGACCATCGAGGTCGTGAGCGCCACTGGCGACGTCACCTTCAGCGGCACGGGCGGCAATATCAACAAGCCGTTCACGAAGACCGGCGCTGGCGCCCTGACGATTGCCGATGTGATGAATGCCGGCACCGTGGTCACGGTCGATGGCGGCAAGCTGACTCTCGGTGGCACCAACGTTTACACCGGCGACACCACCGTCAATGCAGGTGGCACGCTCGTTGTCGATGGAGACTCCATCGCCAACACCGGCAAACTGCTCATCAACGGCTCTGGCGAGGTCCAGGTGACAGAGTTGGTCGATCCGGTCATCGAAGTGGTTGACACCCTGTTCATCGACGGCGTGCAGATGGCGGCAGGAACCTACGGGGCCACCGGTTCTGGTGCTGCCAACCTTGATGACGCCCATTTCGCCGGAGCCGGTGTCATTCAGGTGATCACCAGTGCACCCGCCGGCTACGACTCGTGGAAAACCCAGATCACCAACGGTGAGGACGGCCGCACCCAGGACGCCGACGACGACGGTTACACCAACTTGCAGGAGTTCCTTTTCGGCACCAACCCGACGGCGGGCACCGGCTCGCTCACGAGCACCGAGGTTTCGGGCAACACCCTGACCATCCGCTGGCGCGAGCGCACCCCGGGAGCCACCTACCTCCTGGAGGAAAGCGCCACGCTGGCCAATCCGTGGACGACGAGCGGCGCACCGATCACGACCGACGGGCCAATGGACGGCGATTACCTGCCGGTCAAGGCCACGATAGCCATCGGCGCGGGCCGCAATTTCTTCCGCGTCGAAGGAACGGAAGCACCTTGAGCCGCTGCCGCATTTAAACGCTTGGAATTGAAAATCCGTCGTCGGTTTCGTCCCGATTCGTTGCTCGCCCGGCTCCGAATCGACATCTCCTGAACCGTTCCCTGCGAGTTCCGACATCAAGGCCGCCCGGGTTTTCCCGGGCGGCCTTTTTTTCGGGTGGCCTTGGGAACGGGCCCGGTGATTCACCGGCCGCACCACCGCCGGATCCGGCAGGTTGGCGGCAGGAAAGCCGCTGCGCTTGGAGTTGGAGTTCGGGCCGGAGTATCCGGAGGAGTGGGTTCTTCGGGTTGGTCCTCAGCTTGCTGGCGGCGGTGATATTGGTGCGGAAGCCGGCGTGAATGCTTTCGCTGCGGCTACTCCGGATATTTGATGTCCGGAGCCTTCCCGCGCCAGAAGGGCTGGCGCGGGTCGAAGAGGTTCATGCCGTTGACGATGACGTCGCCGTTTTTGTCGATGGGGAGGGCGGTGGCGGAGCTGTTCAGGAAGAGGACGACGGCTTGGCCCTTGAAGGGCTTGGCGTCGAATTTCCACGTCCCACGGATGACGGGGGCCATCACAACGGGAGTTTCTCCAGCGGCGTTGGAGGCGATGCCAGCGATGTAAGAAAAAGCGCATTCTCTGGGAACCAGTGCATCGGGTCCAAGCAAACCATCCGGATAGCGCCCGTTGCCGGAAAGGTCGGCCCAGAACATCATTTCATTCTTGGTCACCGTGGCAAGCAACTGGCGGAACAGCTCGTTGGAGCTGGAATTGCCCAGGGCAAGAGTGGTGCTCGTGGCTGCTTGAACGGTGGAGATCGTCGTGGCGTCGGGGAAGCGGCCAAATTCTTCGTCGAAAAAGAAGAGATGCAGTCCGATCTGCCTGAGATTGCGGATGGCCTCGTCCTTACGGGGCCCGGCATTCGCGCGGGCCATGACGGCAGGTAGGAATAGGATGGTCAGCAAGTAGAAGATAGAGAGTATGACCAATATAAGAATCCACATCATGACCCGTCGCGACCGGATCGCCTCGGGTCCCGGCGGCGGGGCGGGGACATCGGGGGGCGGCTGGGAAGGGAAATCCATCTCGGGCAGGATGGAGGAACGGGGAGGTGGCCGCAAGGATGGGTTTGGTGGACCAGAGGAGCGAATCGAACGGCTGCTGCCGGAAGGGTCGCTGAGCGAGCGACGAGGTCGCGATGGAGCGCTGACTTTAGTCGGCGAGTCACTCGGCGGGTGCCGTTGCCGCGGAAAGACTCGCCGACTAAAGTCAGCGCTCCGTTGGAAGGCCGGGACTTACCGCTGCGTCACCGGCAAGCCGCTTGTGAGAGCGGTCACGACGGCCTTGTGGGCGCTGTCGATCTCGTCGGTCTTGAGCGTCTTGTCCGGGGCGCGGTAGTGCAGTCGATAGGCGATCGACTTGCGGTCGGCGGGAAGCTTCTGGCCAGTCGGGTCGCGGAAGACGTCGAAGCATTCGAAGCCGGTGAGCAGGGGTTCCTTGATCTTGGCGAGGACGCGTTCGATCTCGGCATTCGCGAGCGAGGCCGGGGCTTCGAGGGCGATGTCGCGGGACGAACCGGGGAACTGCGGGAGGTCCTCGATCGGTCCGCTGCCGGCAGCGAACTTGCGGAGCTTCGAGAGGTCGAGCTCGGCGACGAAGATCGGCTGCGGGGCATCGAGCTCGCGCTGGCGGGACGGCAGGATCATCGCGAAAGTGCCGAGGTTCTGGCCATCGGCCTGGATGTCGGCGGCGAGGGCGAAGCCGTCGCGGGCGCGCGGGACGAGCTGCACGGAAGCGGTCGGGACCAGCGCGGCGATCACGGCTTTCAGGTCGTAAAGGTCGGCCGTGGCGTCAGGGCGGGCCCAGCCGGCGGGCACGGCGTCGCCGGAGAGCAGGATGCCGAGCGAATCGGACTCGAGGTCCTTGGCCTTGCCGCCGCCGGCATTGCGGAAGACGCGGCCGAGCTCGAACAGGCGCAGGGCCTTCGCGCCCTGGCGGACGTTGCGGGCGGCGGAGGCGACGAGGCCGGGGATCAGGCTCGGGCGCATCACGGCGTGGTCCTCGCTGAGCGGCAGGCTGACGCGGATGGTGTCGCCGGGGAGCAGCGGCTTGAGCGGCAGGGCGTCGGCGAGCTGGGCGTCGGCGATCAGCTTGATCGTCTGGCACTCGTGGAAGCCGAGGCCGGCGAGGCGCTCGCGGATCCGCATGTCGGCGTCGTAGGCGGCATCGACCGGGCTCGATGGAACGAAGCTGCCGCGGAGCCGCGAGGGGATGGCGTCGAGGCCTTTCACGCGGACGATCTCTTCGACCAGGTCGATGTGGCGCTGGAGGTCGGCGCGGAAGGCGGGGACGGTCCAGGTGTCGTCGGCATTGCTGGCGAGGCCGAGGCGGGTGAGGATGGTCGAGGCCTCTTCGTAGGAAATGCTGCCGCCGGTGAGCTGGTCGAGCTTGGCGAGGTCGAGTGCGACCGCGCCGGTGAGCGAGGGAATGCCGCCGGCCATCCGGGTCACGGCTTCGGCGGTTCCGCCGGCGACTTCGAGGATCAGCTTGATCGCGAGGGCGGAGCCGGCGAGGACGCCTTCGGGATTGATGCCGCGCTCGAAGCGGTAGGAGGAGTCCGACGAAAGCGCGGTGCGGCGCGAGGTGCGGCGGATGCGCGACGGCGTGAAGTACGCCGATTCCAGTAGAAGATCGGTGGTGGCTTCGGTCACGCCGCTGTCCGCGCCGCCCATGACGCCGCCGAGGGCGAGGGCGTGGCCGGCTTCGTCGGAGATCACGCAGTCTTCGGGGAGCAGCGGGTAAGTCTGGCCGTCGAGGGCGAGGAAGGCCTCGCCGTCCTGCGCGCTGCGGATCACCAGCGCGCCGCTGACTTTCGCGGCGTCAAAGGCGTGCAGCGGTTGGCCGATCTCGTGGAGCACGAAGTTGGTGACGTCGACGACGTTGTTGATCGGGCGCAGGCCGATCGATTCGAGCCGCTCCTTCAGCCAGGCCGGGCTTTCGCCGATGGTGACGCCGGAGATGCGGACGGCGGTGTAGAAGGGGCAGGCTTCCGGGGCCTCGATGTGGACGCCTTCCGCGGTGAAACCATCGCGCTCGGGGATCTCGAGGTGGGCGAGCGGGACTTCGAGCAGGGTCGCCATTTCGCGCGCCATGCCGTAGTGGCTCAGCAGGTCGGGGCGGTTCGGGGTGACCTCGACTTCGAGCAGCACGTCGTTGTCGAAGAGTTCCTTCACCGGCTTGCCGATGGGAGAGTCGGTGGCGAGGATCATCAGGCCATCGACGGCATCGACCATGCCGAGTTCGCTGGCGGAGCAGAGCATGCCCTTCGATTCGACGCCGCGCATCTTCGCCTCGCCGATCGTGAAGCCGCCGGGCAACGCCGCGCCGGGCAGGGCGCAGGGGACCTTGTCGCCGACCTGATAATTCTTCGCGCCGCAAACGATCTGGCGGAGCTGGCCTTCGCCGGCATCGACCTGGGTGACCTTGAGCTTGTCGGCGTCCGGGTGCTGGACGGCTTCCATGATCTGCGCGACGACGATCTTGTTCGAGGCGATGCCCTTCACCTCGATGCCTTCGACTTCCACGCCGGCGAAGGTAAGGAGCTTGTCGAGTTCCTCGGGCGATTTGCCTTTGAGGTCGACGTGGGTGGCGAGCCAGTTCAGTGACACGTTCATGGTCGGGGATGGTAGATGGAAGATGGTGGATGGTAGATGAAAGGCACCTAGGTTCAGGCCCGGCCGGTGGTCCGCGGATCGACGATGGTGGATGGCAGATCGGAGATGCCGGTGGTCATGCCCGGTCGGGGTCGTGATGATCTTCGACTCCGCGGATGAAGGAGAACAGGGCTTTTGAAAGCTGGGTCAGGCGGTCTTCGAGGGACGAGAATAGCTCGTCGTCGATGAGGGAACCGGTTTCGTGGAGGGTTTCAAGGTGATCGATGGTTTCGAGGAGCGAGGCGTAGGCGAAATCGAGGAACCTGAGGTATTCCTGCTTGTAGCGGCGGCGGCCGAAGCCTTCGACGATGTTCGACTTTACCGACTTCATGCTCCGCCGGATCTGGCTGCCCTCCTCGTAGAGCTCGAACTTCGGAAGCTTGGTCAACGTCATGCCGTGGATCGCGATCACGAGATCCCTCGAAAGCTGCCAAACCTTCAGCTTCTTGTATCCGAAAGGAGTGTCATCCATGGCGTCAGCATCTACGATCTTCCATCTACCATCTGCCATCTCCCTCACGCGAACTGCCTGAGGAAGCGGGCGTCGTTCTCGATCAGCAGACGGATGTCCTTGATGCCCCAGCGGATCATCGCGAGGCGGTCGAGGCCCATGCCGAAGGCGAAGCCGGTGACTTTTTCGGGTGAGTAGGCACCGTCCTTGCGCGAGGCGCTGATGGCGTCGAACACGGCGGGATCGACCATGCCGCAGCCGGCGACTTCGATCCAGCGCGGGGCCTGGCCCTTGGCGTGGAGCTTCACGTCGATCTCGAAGCTGGGCTCGGTGAAGGGGAAGAAGTGCGGGCGGAAGCGGACCTCGGTGCCGGAGCCGAACAGTTCGCGGAAGAAGTATTCGAGCGTGCCTTTGAGGTCGCCGAGGGAGACGTCGCTGTCGATGTAGAGGCCTTCGAGCTGGTTGAAGACGGAGAGGTGGGTCGCGTCGATCTCGTCGCGGCGGTAGGCCGAGCCGGGGGCGATGATTCTAACAGGCGGGACCTGGCTTTCCATGGTGCGGACCTGGACCGAAGAGGTGTGGGTGCGCAGCAGCTTGCCGGAGTCGAAGTAGAAGGTGTCCTTCTCGTTGCGCGCGGGGTGGTCCTGCGGGGTGTTGAGGGCGTCGAAGCAGTGGAACTCATCCTCGATTTCCGGGCCTTCGGCGAGGGCGAAGCCCATCCGGCGCAAAATCGAGATCGCCTGGTGGCGGAGCAGGGTCAGCGGGTGGAGCGAGCCGTGGGGGAGGGCGCGGGCGGGCAGGGTGAGGTCGATGCCTTCGAGCGCCTTTTGGTCTGCGATGTTCTGGAGGGCGAGTTGCTTTTCCTCGAGCGCGGCGGTGATCGCGTTGCGGGCGGTGTTGAGCAGCGCGCCGACGGCGGCCTTGTCCTCCTTCGGCACGTCGCGCATGCCGGCGGAGACCTCGGTGAGGCTGCCCTTTTTACCGAGCACGGCGACGCGGGCGTCCTCCAGCGCGCGGATGTCGGCGGCGGCGGCGATGCAGGCCAATGCGTCGGTCTGGATGGCTTCGATGGGGTCCTTCATGGGAAGAGCGGGGCGCAGGGATTAGCCGACCGGGGGAGGGGAGTCAAAGGCTTGTCCGGGGTGGGAGGGAGAAATTCGGAGGGATTGAGTATTGCTTCGGTGACATCTGGGTATTACCTAGGACTCATGAGAACGATCACTTTGAAACTCCCCGATCATTTGGCGGATCGGCTCGATCAGTCTGCGGCGGCGGCCAAGACCACCCGCTCGGCGCTGGTCCGCGCGGCTTTGGAGAAATCGTTGGGCGACGATAAGACAGAGAACGGCTCGTGTTTCGATCTGGCGGGAGACCTCATGGGGTCGATCAAGGGCCTCCCGGCGGATCTGGCGACAAATCCGATTCACATGGAGGGCTTCGGCCGTTGAGCAAGGTCGTGATCATCGATGCGGGCCCGCTGGTCGCGTTCCTCGCGGAAGGCGCGGAGCATGGCAAGTGGGTGGCCGGGCAGTTCAAGCGCCTGCGTCCGCCGCTGTTGACCTGCGAAGCCGTGCTGACCGAGGCCGCCTTCCTGCTGAAACGCGAAGGCGCGGAGGCGGACAAGCTGTTTGCCCTGTTAGAGCGCGGGGTGCTGCGGCTGAATTTCACCTTGGGAGATCAGGAACCGGACGTGCGCGAGCTGATGCGGCGCTACCGGGACACGCCGATGTCGCTGGCCGATGCCTGTCTGGTGCGGATGGCCGAGCTGCACGCCGGCGCGACCATTTTCACCCTGGACGGGGATTTCCGGGTCTATCGCAAGCATGGTCGGCAGATGATTCCCGTGCTGATGCCGGGAGACTGAGCGCTGGCTTGCCATCCGGCGCCCGCCCCGTCTGAATCCGCGGCGCATGGCCCGTTCCGGATTGATCCTCAAACTGAGCTGCCCCGACCAGGCGGGGATCGTCGCGAAGATCGCGAGCTACGTCGCCGGGCACCGGGGGAACCTGATCGAGTTCGCCCAGTTCACCGACAAGCTGTCGCTGCGCTTCTTCGCGCGGCTGGAGATCGAAACGGGCGAGCTGGATGTCGACCCCGAGGACTTCATCGAGGGCTTCGGCACGCTGGGGCGCTCGATGAAGGCCGACTGGCACTTCCGGCGGCTGCCTTACAAAATGAAGACGGCGGTGCTGGTCACCAAGACCGACCACTGCCTGAACGAGATCCTGTGGCGGGCGGAGATCGGCGAGATGCCGGTCGAAATCACCAGCATCATCGGCAACCGGGACACCTGCCGCGGGATCGCCGAGCGGGCGGGAATTCCGTTTCACCTGGTGGAAATGGACGGCGGAAAGAAGGAGGAAGGCTTCTCGAAGATCCGCGGGATCCTGGCGGCGGAGAGCGTCGAGCTGGCGGTGCTGGCGCGCTTCATGCAGATCATCCCGGACGACTTCTGCCGCGACTTCGCCGGGCGGCTGATCAACATCCACCACAGCTTTTTGCCGGCCTTCATCGGTGCGAATCCTTACCGCCAGGCTTACGAGCGCGGGGTGAAGCTGATCGGCGCGACCTGCCACTACGTCACCGCCGACCTCGATGCCGGACCGATCATCGAGCAGGAAGTCGAGCGCGTGCAGCATTTCCACGCCCCGCAGGACCTCGCCCGGCTCGGCCGGAGCTGCGAACGGATCGCGCTGGCGAAGGGGATCCGCTACCACGTCCACGACCGCACGATCATCGACGGATCGAGGGCGATTGTTTTTCCGGATTGAGTGGGAGCTTGCCTTGTCACGTCCCGGCGGATGGGCTGGGCGGATGAAGATCCCGCGTGCTTTGTGGCTTGGCTTTCTGGCGTTGACCACGGCTCGTTCGGCGGAGCGGCCGAACGTGCTGTTCATTGCGGTAGACGACCTGCGGCCGTGGCTTGGCTGCTACGATCCAAAGCTGGCGGTCTCGCCGAACATCGACCGCCTGTCCAAGGAAGGCCGGCGCTTTTCCCGTCACTACGTGCAGGTGCCGACCTGCGGGGCCTCGCGTTGTGCCTTGGTGTTCGGGCGCTACCCGGGCCGCCTTGGCGGGGATGCTGATAACAACGCGATTCTCAAGAACGCGGCCAAGCAGCCGCTGCCGGCCTTGCCCGCCTTGTTCCGGCAGCAGGGTTACCGGACGGTGTCGGTCGGAAAGATCACCCATTATCCCGGCGGTCGCGGCGGCAAGGGCTGGGCGGAGGGACCGGAGGAACTGCCGGGCGCGTGGGACGAGGCGCTGATGCCGAGCGGGCCTTGGCAGACGCCGGAAGGGGCGATGCACGGCTACGCGAACGGCCTGACCCGGCAGCAGGCGGGGAAGGACCCGGTGAAAAAGCCCGTGAGCCAGTCGGTGGCGGGCGACGACCGCGTTTTTCCCGATGGCTGGATCGCGGACGAGGCGGTGAAGCGGTTGAACGAGCTGACCGGGAGCGGGAAGCCGTTCTTTTTGGCCACGGGTTTCATCAAGCCGCATCTGCCTTTCGCGGCACCGGCGAGCTACTTCGCGGCCACCGCGGGGATCGGCTTGCCGGTTCCCCGAGCCACGGAGAAGCCCGCTTTCCCGACCACCTGGCACCCCAGCGGCGAGTTCCGGCAGTATCGGGCGAATGAGGGCGATCCCTTCCGCGAGCCGGCTGCCGCCGAGGCGTATCGCCGCGCCTATCTCGCCTGCGTCCGCTACACCGACGCCCAGGTCGGCAAACTGCTCGCCGCGCTCGATGCCTCGGCGGCGGCGAAGAACACCATCGTGGTGCTGTGGGGCGATCATGGTTTTCTGCTCGGCGAGCACGCGATCTGGGGCAAGCACTGCCTGTTCGAGGAAGCGTTGCATTCCCCGCTGATCATCCGGGTGCCGGGGCAGAAGAAGCCGGGCGAGGCGGCAGACGCGATTGCCGAAACGATCGACATTTACCCGACGCTCGCCGCATTGGCCGGACTGCCGCTTTCCAAGGAAATCGACGGCCGCTCGCTGGTGCCGCAGCTCGAAGATCCGGTTGCCGCTTCGGACGGGGTGGCGATGGGCTTTTGGCAAGACAGTGTGACCTTGCGGACGGACACGCACCGCTTGATCGTTTCGCGGAAGGATCCGGCGAAAGTGGAGCTTTACGATCATCGGGACGACCCGGCGGAGGCGGTCAATGCGGTGGCGAAGAAGAAGGGGGCGACCGAAGAGTTGAGGTCGCGGTTGGAGAAGATCCTGCCGAAGCCGTGAGCGGGCGGATGGGAGTGTCGCCTTGAAGGCGTCACTCCGATCGAGGCGACGCTCCTGATCGCACGAAAAAACGCCGCACGGCACGGGGCCGGGCGGCGTTTGGGGAAGCGGGTGTTTTTCTTCAGGCGGCGACGGCGGCGGCCTTCTTTTCGAGGGCGGCTTTGGCTTGGGCGACGATCGCGGAGAACGCGGCTGCGTCCGTGACCGCGAGGTCGGCGAGGATCTTGCGGTCGGCTTCGATGCCGGCGGCATTGAGACCCTCCATGAAGCGCGAGTAGGTCAGATCCTCACTGCGGACGGCAGCGCTGATGCGCTGGATCCACAAGCGGCGGAACTGGCCCTTGCGCTTCTTACGGTCGCGATATTCGTAGGTCATCGCCTTCCGCACTGCGTCCTTGGCGTAGCGGAAAAGCTTCGAGCGGAATCCGCGGAAGCCTTTCGCACGATGGAGGACGCGCTTGCGGCGGGCACGGGAGGCCGGGCTGTTGGTTGCGCGTGGCATGGTATCGTTTCGGGTCGGACAGGCCGTTGGTTCTTCTTACCTCCCGCAGTCTCGCTTGTCCGGTGGTACCCTTGCGGGTCAGGCTGCGATGGAGGCCGTCCGAGGCGCGGACGGGGGCGCGGTTTGTTGCTTCTGCGTTAGTGGAAGGGGAGATTCTCCTTCACATTCTTGATGTCAGCGTCGGAAACGAGGGCGGAATGGCTAAGATTCCGTTTGCGCTTGCGGCTCTTGCATTGGAGCAAGTGCCGGGCGCCTTGTTTACGGCGCAGAACCTTACCGGTTCCTGTCACCTTGAACCGCTTGGCAACAGCCTTTCGGGTCTTTGCTTTTCCTGAGACACGTGGCATGGGGCGGCGAAACTAGGAGGCCGACCCGACTTGGCAAGGGAAAAGTGGCTCTTTCCCGACCCGCCGGCGGATCGGGAATTTTAAAATTCCGGTACTTACCCGCTTAGGTTGATGTTTAACCAAGCCGGAAAGTTTGGATATTCGAAGCGTCATGATCGCGCAGCAGCAACAGCAATGGTTTTTCTCATCGGGCGGCGAGCGCTTCGGCCCGGTGGGTTTCGACTACCTACTGGAGTTGGCCCAGCGGGGCGGTCTGGACCCGCGAAATGACCTCGTTTGGAGCACCTGCCTCAACGACTGGGAGCCAGCCGGCGAAGTGGAAGGCTTGTTTGAACGGCGGGCGGTCCGGAAGGACCAGGGATCGCTGGAAAGCTCGAATTCGTTCGCGCAGACCGGCGACTACACCGTGACGCCGATCCCCAAGGCGCAGTTTCAGGGAGCCGGCCGCGTGGGCTATGTGATGGGGACGGTGGTGATCCCGCTTTTGATGATCATCGGCTGGCAATTCGCCGTCCCGCTGATGTTACCATACGCGCCGGAAACCTATGCCGGCCTTATGCCACTGGTGGTCTGGCCGCTGGCGGGATTCCTCGCGCTGATCACTTCCTTAAACCGCTTTCGGAACCTCGGGATGTCCCGCTGGTGGGTGCTCGGGTTTGTGATCCCGGTGGTCAATCTCTGGCTCGGATTCCGCTGCCTGGCCTGTCCGGCGGGCTACGCCGCGCGCAAGAAGCTCGATGGCATGGGCAAGCTGGTCGCCCTGCTGTATTGGGTCGCAATCCTCGGCGGCATCGGATTGATGGCGGCCGGAATGGTCGGCGCCTTCGGTGAGCTGAAGGACTCCGGAGTGGTCAGCGACTTCGCCAAGCAGTTCGAGGACCTGCGGAAGTCCGCCGTCCCCGAACGCTGAGTGGCGGCTACTCCTTGGGTGGGGCGACCTTGGCGGCGGGCCTGGCCGGCATCGCCTCGCGGACCCAGCCGGTGAATTCCTCGTCACTGGGCATCTCGCCCTTTTTCAAGGCTTCGGCGAAACGGTCGAAGGGCGCGGCGGGGAAGCCGGACTTCAGGGATTCGGGCGATTTCGCCTGATCGGCGGCGCGGACGGCGGTCGCGACGGCTACTTCTTTCTCGCCGAGCGACCACTGGAGCTTTGAGAGAAGCTGCACGAGAGAAGGGTGGGCCCGCTTTTCGAGACTCGCCGCGAAGCGGGTCGCGACCGACTTGCGGACGCCGGCCGGCGCTTCCGGATCCGTGAGCAGTCCGCGTGCGGCGCTGCTCATCAGCATTTGAAATGACGGATTGCCTTCCAGCTTTGCGAGCGATGACTCCACGGCGGCCCAGTCCTTTTTCGCAAGCAGGACCTCGAACTCCATCATGGCGAGGTAGCGGCTTTCGGCATCCAGGGCCTTGAGGTCGG
>NEUO01000014.1 GCA_002304315.1 Verrucomicrobiia bacterium Tous-C4TDCM | reverse complement strand
CCGGGCGTTTGTCTAAGAACCACGACTTGCGTTCAGCAAAACGGGCTGGCCACGCCAAGCGTCAAATGGATGCCGGGTCACCTCGATTTTCGGGCCTACTTCCCGCCGAGCTCCTTGTTGAAGAACTCGAGCGTGCGTTGCCACGCGAGCTTCGCGGCGGCTTCGTCGTAGCGCGGGGTGGTGTCGTTGTGGAAGCCGTGGTTGGTGCCGGGGTAGTGGTGGGCGGTGTATTGGACGCCGGCCTTCTTGAGCGCCTCCTCGTAGGCGAGCCAGCCGGCGTTCACGCGCTCGTCGTTCTCGGCGAACTGGAGGAGGCCCTCGAGGAGCTCATTCTGGTAGCAGCAAGGCTTGCAATGACCCTCGAAGTGCGTCGTCAATACTAGCGACTTTCGTCGGCGCAGCGAAGAGGCTTCTTCACAGAGCCAACCACGCCCTCACCCGCTCCTCGATGGTTGCTAGCGTGGCAGCATCGACTGTA
Organism: Verrucomicrobiia bacterium Tous-C4TDCM; assembly: GCA_002304315.1. Classification (GTDB taxonomy): domain Bacteria; phylum Verrucomicrobiota; class Verrucomicrobiia; order Verrucomicrobiales; family Akkermansiaceae; genus Haloferula. The sequence goes on along the minus strand of NEUO01000014.1, from coordinate 39,028 downwards.
CCCAGCCTGCGGATGAAGCGGCTCCAGTCCGTCGAGCCGAGACCTTGGGCGTCGAAGGCTCCGGGCTTCATTCCGCGTTCCTTGTGCGCCACTTCGTAGGCGGTTCCTCGCATGTTGGTGGTGCGGATGACGTAGGTGACGAGGGCCCGGTCATCGTCTCCGGGCGGGACGCTCAGGATCAATACCGGGCGCACCTTGCCGACATAGCCAAGGTCTGCGAGCCAGATCTCCCCTCGATTCATTCGCTTTCAAGCTGGCTTTCCCCGCCGTCTTCCTCGTCATAGATCGACGAAAGCAATGCCGAGCTCGCGACGATCAGACGATGATCCTCGAACCATTCGGCGACTTTCCGCTGTTCTGGTTCTGGCAGGCGTTCGATGGCCTTTTCAATCTCAAGGGCGGTGGTCATGAGTGGAGCCTACGGGTTTTCGGGCGGTTTGTCCTGTTCGTTATTGTATGGGGCTCCTCGGAGGGGCGGGCGCGATGTTGCATGTCGCAACTAGCGAAGTGTATGGGCCGCGGCAAGCTTCGAATGGATGCCGGGTCACCTTGATCTGGCGGACTACTTTCCGGCGAGCTCCTTGTTGAAGAACTCGACCGTGCGCTGCCAGGCGAGCTTCGCGGCGGCTTCGTCGTAGCGCGGGGTGGTGTCGTTGTGGAAGCCGTGGTTGGTGCCGGGGTAGTGGTGGGCGGTGTATCGGACGTCGGCCTTCTTGAGCGCCTCCTCGTAGGCGGGCCAGCCGGCGTTCACGCGCTCGTCGTTCTCGGCGAACTGGAGGAGGATGGCGGCTTTGATTTCATAGGAAACGGTGATCCGCTCGTCGTCCTTCGCCACCTGCTGGGCGAGGGCGTATTTCGGGCTCAGCGCCGCGAGCAGCCCGGCCGCGGTGACGCCGCCCACGGCGAAGCGCGAGGCCCGGTCGAGGAAGCCGCGGCGTCCGACCTGGCCGTGGACGTATTCGTCGTAGAGATCGAAGAAATGTCGAAGTATCGTTTGGGCCGACGGGGAATCGGGAGCACCTTGAACTTCATGACTTCAATTTCTCCACGGCAATGATCACCGATACCTTGCGGATCGGCGTGATCGGGGCGGGTGGCTTCGGCATGTTCGCGCTGCAGCAGTTTCTCCAGGAGCCCGGCACGCGCCTGGTGGCGATCGCCGGGACGCATCGCGAGGCCGCGCTGGCGATGGCCCGGCGCTTCGGGGTGGACGACGTCGTGGAGACCGAGCTGCTGCTCGCCAATCCGGAGATCGATCTCGTTTACATCGCCACGCCGCCTTTCCTGCATTTTCCGCAGGCCCGCGCCGCGCTGCTGGCCGGCAAGCACGTGATCTGCGAGAAGCCGCTGGCGATGAGTGTCGCGCAGGCAGACGAGCTGCTGGCACTGGCGCGCGAGCGGGATTTGCTCTGCATCGCCAATCTGATGCAGCGCTACAATCCGCTCTTCGACCGTGCCCGCGGTCTGGTCGAGTCCGGCCTGCTCGGGGATTGCCTGCACGGTGGCTTCGAGAACTACGCCAGCGACGAAGGCTTGCGGGAAGATCACTGGTTCTGGGACCGGGAGAAAAGCGGCGGCATTTTCATCGAGCATGGCGTGCATTTCTTCGATCTCTTCGAAGGCTGGCTCGGTGCCGGCGAGGTGGTGGCCGCCCAACGCGTGCTGCGGCCCGGATCCGGCATCGAGGAACAGGTGCATTGCACGGTGCGCTACGCCAGCGGACCGCTGGTGAATTTCTACCACGGCTTCACCCAGCCCTCGCGGCTCGATGTGCTGAAGACCTATGGCGGCCGCGACCGGGCTGCGCGCGGCCGTTTCAAGGAGATCGATGTCTTCCAACAGATCGAGCTCCAGCACGGATCGGGCGACGACAAGCAGCGGCGCTACTGCGAGATGTTGCGCGCCCTGTTCGCCGATCAACTCGCCTGGCTGCGCGACCGCCGCCACGTGCGGAAGATCACCGAGCAGAACGGCCGCGATTCGCTCGCCATGGCGGAAGCCGCCAACCGGTTCGCGGAGGGCAGCCACTAGGCAATTCGAGGCAAAGCGTCCTTGGGTTTAAGTCCCTGGATTTTGAATCTGTTAGACCCGGATTCCATCCGGTCATCTGCCTCCCGCTCGTACCTTGGGGGGCACCCCCGATTTATGGGGCTTGTGACAAACAGAACGGCAGCACCGGGGTTCCACCGGCTTGTAGCATCCCGCGGAGCGGGCGGCGGCTCAAAGCTTGTCTTAACCAGCCCGCGGGCGGGCCTGAGCGGGCGGAACATTGGTGCTGGATTAACGCCGTGTTCCGGGCACCTTGGCGCCGAGTCAAACCGCTCCAAAATCGCTCCCGGAACGCGACCCGCGGGTGGGAATTCACACCTCGGCTTGTCCTAAATCCTTGGCGGCATCGGCAAAGACATCGCCGAAGCGAGGGTCGAACTCAAATCAACCGGAAGAGCAAATCAATGAAGCCAGCAATCATCATTCTCGGATTCGCAATCCTTTGCGGTTCGTCTCACCCTGCCATGGCCGCCGGCGGCGGCCCGGCCCTGACCCTGCCCGATTTCACCAAGGGGGATGCCATTCCCGCGGCGGCGAAGCACGACTGGAACCTCGGTGCCACAGGTGCCCGCGGGTGGATGTTTTGCGACAAGATGGTCACCAGTGATGCCCGGCAAATCTCGGTCACCAAAGTGGCGGCCGGATCGCCGGCCGAGCGCGTGCTGGCCGTCGGTGACGTGATCCTCGGCGTCGGCGGCAAGCCTTTCTCCCTCGACCCACGGACGGAGCTGGGCAAGGCGCTCACCGCGGCCGAGGCGGAAGCGGGGGGCGGTAAGCTCGGCCTCACCCGTTGGCGCGCTGGCAAGTCGGAGGAAGTGGCCGTGAAGCTTCCCGTGCTCGGGACTTACAGCGCCACCGCGCCCTATGACTGCCCGAAGTCCCGGCGCGTCCTCGAGCTGGGTCTCGCGGCGCTTGCGAAGCGTGTCGGGGAGCCGGACTATGGGAAGCATCAGGATGCGATCCCGCGCTCCGTCAACGCACTTGCCCTGCTGGCCGGCGGCGACCCCGCCCATCTGCCGCTCGTCAAGAAGGAGGCCGAATGGGCGGCCGCTTTCACGGCGGACTCTATGCAGACCTGGCACTACGGCTATGTCATGATGCTGCTCTCCGAGTATGTGTTGGCCACCGGAGACCAGTCGGTCATGCCGGGCCTCAAGCGTCTCGCCTTGGAAGCGGCGGAGGGCCAGAGCGCGGTCGGGTCCTGGGGGCACGGCTTCGCGTTGCCGGACGGACGCCTCCGCGGCTATGGGATGATGAATTCCCCGGGCTTGCCGCTGACGATTTCGCTGGTGATGGCCCGGGCCGCGGGCGTGAAGGATCCCGCGGTGGAGCGTGCCATCGAGCTCAGCGCCCGGCTGATGCGCTTCTATATCGGGAAGGGTGCCGTGCCTTATGGCGACCACCATCCCTGGATCGAGAATCACGACGACAACGGCAAGTGCGGGATGGCCGCGGTGCTCTTCAATCTCCTCGGAGAGAAGGACGGCGTGGAGTTTTTCTCCCGCATGAGCATCGCGTCCCACGGACCGGAGCGTGACTGCGGCCACACGGGAAACTACTTTAATGTTCTATGGGCAGTGCCGGGCGTGGCGCAGTCCGGCCGTCATGCCACGGGAGCGTGGATGGAGGAGTTCGGCGGCTGGTATTCCGACCTCGCGCGGCAGTGGGATGGCAACTTCGTCCACCAAGGACCGCCGGAGCCGGACAATGACAGCTACCAGGGCTGGGACTGCAGCGGGGGATATCTGCTGGCCTGCGCGATGCCGCTCAAGAAGATCTATCTAACGGGCAAGGGCAAGGTTTCCGCGCCACAACTGGATGCCAGCGCCGCGCGGTCCCTGATCGTCGATGGCCGCGGCTGGAGCAACAAGGACCGCAACAGTGCCTACGACAAGCTGGGGGGAGATCAGCTCTTCGAATGCCTTGGCAACTGGTCCCCGGTCGTTCGCGAGCGGGCGGCGATGGCGCTTGCCCGGCGAAAGAGCGACTCGCCGGTTCCTGCGCTGGTGAAGATGCTCGATTCCCCAAGTCTCCATGCCCGCCTCGGTGCCTGCCAGACTCTGGCAGCGCTTGGTGGCCGGGGCGCACCCGCTGTTGAAGCACTCAAGAAATGCCTGAAGGATCAGGATCTCTGGCTGCGGATCAAGGCGGCCGATGCGCTCGCGGGAATCGGTGCGCCCGCCAAGAGCGCGGTTCCCGAACTCCTCGACCTGCTGGCTCACGCCGAGTCAAAGGGAGATCCTCGCGCGATGCAGCAGCGTTACCTCTGCTTCGCCCTGTTCGAGCAGGGCGGCGGATTGCTGGGCCGCTCGCTTGAAGGAGTGGACCGCGGGGCCCTTTCCAAGGCAGTCCGCGCCGGACTCAAAAACCAGGACGGACGTGCCCGCGGGAGCATTGGTTCCGTTTATCGGAATTTGCCCTTCAAAGACATCGAGCCCTTGCTGCCGGCCGTTCTCCAAGCCGTCGAAGAACCGGCTCCGAGCGGGGAGATGTTCGCCGACACGATCCGCGTGGAAGGACTCCGCTTGCTCGCGACACACCGGATCAAGGAGGGCATCGTCGCCTGCGTGAAATACACCCGCTATCAGAATCCGTGGGACAGCCAGGAGCGGACCCCCGAGTTGATGAAGATCCTGCTCAGTTATGGTGCCCACGCGAAGGCGATGATCCCGGAGTTGAACAAGCTCGCCGACTATTTCGAGAAGGACGAGAAGGACTTCCCGAAGAAGCTCATGCTGATGAAAGCGCAGTGTCTGCGCGAAACCATCAAGTCCATCGAAGCCTCGACCGACCTCCCGGAGCTGATTTCTCTGAAATGATCGGGCTCCGCAAGGCCCGACGCCCGTTCCCATCCACTCCATGAAAATTCCAAGCTACACCACGCTGGTAACTCTTGCCGCCTTTGCAGCCTTCCAAGGGCCCTCACACGCCGCGGCCGGGGTTCCGGTCAAAGTCTACATCCTCGCCGGCCAGTCGAACATGGTCGGCATCGGCTAGGTCGATTCCGGCGGCTTGCGTTGGGGCGACGAATTCCTCGAGCCCACCCTTTGCGTGTATGAGGGGGCCTACGATCCGAAGGCGGACTACGACGCCTTGAAGCCGGTGAAGACCGTGGCTCTGGCAAGCTTTGGCGGCACGGAGCCGACGCCCTTTCCCGGAGGCGGCGTGCAGGTGGTGCGCGGTTTCATCCTGCCGACGACCACCGGGGTCTTCGAGTTCAGGCCGGGATTCGGAGCGGCCGAGGACAATGTCATGGTGGTCGCCGGGGTGGAAGCGCATCGCCGCGAGCCGGGCGGAAAAGCGATCAAGAAGTCCGTGAAACTGGAAGCCGGCAAAAAGGTTCCCTTCAAGATCACGTTCTTCACGGAGAACGCGAGCGGCTTGGGCTGGACGGCGCGTCTCGACGTCCCGGGCACCCTCACCACGGTGGTGAAGGAGCAGGGCAAATTTCCCTATCTCATCGATAAGGACCGAAACTGGGTCTCGCGCGACGACGTATGGTACAAGGGGGTGGTGACCGCCACCGCGAACAAGTGGCTGAGCATCGGTTGCGGTGCCGGCGATGCCCAGATCGGTCCCGAACTCGGTTTCGGCCACATCATGGGCGATTTCCATGAAGAGCCGGTCCTCATCCTCAAGACCTCCCAGGGGAACCGCGGCCTCGCCTGGGATTTCCTGCCGCCCGGCAGCGAGCGTTATGAAGTCGGCGACACGGTCTATGCCGGTTACAAGGACACCGCGCCTTCGTGGAAGAAGGGCGAGCAGCCCGGCAACGTGAACTGGTATGCCGGCAAGCAGTATGACGACTGCGTTACCGCGGCCAAGGACGTGCTTTCGAAGTTCGACGAATCGTTCCCCCAATGGAAAGGCCGCCGTTACGAGATCGCCGGATTCGTCTGGTTCCAGGGACACAAGGACACCGGCAGCGAAGTCACCGCTTCCCGCTATGAACAGAATCTCGTCCGCCTGATCCACTCCCTGCGCAAGGATTTCAACGCACCGGAAGCGCCTTTCGTGGTGACGGTCGGATGCGGCAACGAAGGCCGCGAAGGATTCGGCCTCGCGGTCGCCGAAGCGCAGTTGGCGGTCGATGGCTCCAAGGACAAGTATGCGGAATTCAAAGGCAACGTGAAGACCGTCGAGACCCGCGATTTCTTTCCCAAGGTGGAGGAGTCGCCCAAGAACCAGGGTTTCCACTATCACCAGAACGCCGGCACCTAGATGCAGATCGGCGAGGCGATGGGGAAGGGGATGCTCGAGCTGCTGAAGGCGAAGCCGTAGCTCCCTGGCGCTCTGATCGCACGAGGCAAGATTTGGCGCAAATCGGCGTTTCAATTGCGCGTTCCAGTTGAAGGATTCCTGTCATCGAAACTGTATATCCCAACGATTCCATCGCACTGTTCCTCGCGGCCTCCCGAACCCGAAACCAAAGATCATGATCCATTCCCTTTCATCCACCCGCATCGACCGGCCACTCCGCGCCCGATGGGATTCCCGCCTCGCCGGAGCTGCGGCCCTTGCGGTCCTGCTTCTCTGTGGCGCACAAGCCCGTACCTGGACCAGCTCGGATGGAGGGAAGACCTTTGAAGGTGAACTGAAATCCTACGAACCGGACACCGGAGCGGTCGGCGTGACCCTGGCCAACGGGAAAACCCTGAGTTTCAAACAGGACAAGCTCTCGGCCGTAGACATCGAATTCCTCAAGGAGAAGGGCAAGACGGTAGCTCCCTCCACCAGCACTTCTTCAAATGAGAAGATCGACGCCGATCCCAAAGTCCTTTTCGCCAAGCACGACGGGAAGCCCGCGGACATGTCCAAGCCGGTCAAGGTCTTCATCCTCCTCGGCCAGTCCAACATGGTCGGCCTCGGCAAGATCGCCGGTGGCGAAGGTTCACTGGAGAACGCCGTGAAAGCCAAGAGCCTCTACCCCTATCTGGCGGACGAAGCGGGCGGCTGGCTGGAGCGGAAGGATGCACGCTTCGTGCGCATGATGCAGGGGAAGGGTCTGCTGGCCAATGAATGGATGACCATCAAGAGCGGCACCATCGGCCCGGAATACGGGCTCGGACATCCGCTGGCCAATGCGATCGACGCGCCGGTCATGATCCTCAAGAGCTGCATCGGCAACCGGAGCCTCGGCTGGGACCTCCTGCCGCCGGGCTCGGAGCCCTACGAGTATGAAGGGAAGACGGTTCCCGGATACCGCGGGACGCCGGACAATCCCAAGGGCAATGGCGAGAAGGTCGAGGGTGCCTGGTATGCCGGCAAGCAGTACGACGACGACACGGAGGACGCGAAAAAGGTGCTGGCGGATCTCGACACTCATTATCCCGAAGCGAAGAAGTATGAAGTCGCGGGCTTCTTCTTCTGGCAGGGGGAGAAGGATTGCGGAAGCGCTGAACACGCGGCGCGCTATGAAAAGAATCTCGTTCATTTCATCAAGCAACTGCGCAAGGACTTCGAGGCGCCTGAAGCGAAGTTCGTGCTGGCCACTTTGGGTGAGTCCACAAAAGGCAGCGGTGGCAATGGCGGCAAGGTGCTCGATGCCCAGCTCGCGGTCGATGGTAAGGACGGCAAGTATCCGGAGTTCAAGGGCAACGTCGCCACGGTCTACTCCAATCCCTTGTCGAAAGGTGGCAGCGGGAACAGCCACTACGGCGGCAACGCCGAAACCTACATGGAAGTCGGCCAAGCCATGGGTCAGGCCATGGTCGATTTGCTCGCGAACGGGAAGTAATCCCGGCGCGCTTCCCGTAGACCCGCTTTTCTCTTCTAACAGTCCTCCGATACCCATGATCCCGAACCCAGCCATGAAACCCACCCAAGCACTCGCCCTGTCCTTTCTGCTGGCGATGATGCCGGCCGGTATCTCCACCGTTTCCGCCGCGCCGCAGAAGCAGCGGGTCGAAGCACCGCTCAACGCGGAAGGGCAGCGACTCGAAGCGAAGTACGCCGACCAGCTCAAGGCGTTGCAAGCGGAGATCGCAAAGGCACTGCCCAAGACCGATGACAGCAGAAGGACCGCCCTGTTGAAGGCCGGCGAAGCCATCAAGGCGGCCGAAGCGGCGGCGAAGGAAGCCCAGCTTTCCCTGGGCAAGATCCAAGGCGCGAAAAGCCTGGTGGATCACGCGAAGGGCAAGTGGATCGGCGGCGCGGAGAAGGGGATCGCGCAGGCGGAGGCGGCGCTGAAAAAGGCGTCCACGGATGCCGAGCGGGAAGCGGCAAAGAAGGATCTGGCCAAGTGGCAGGCGAACAAGGAGGACGGCCTCAAGGCACTCAAGGAACGCCAGGAAGCGCTGGACAAGGCGAAGGTCGACGAGCCGAAAGCGGTCCGGGCGAATCAGGCGGCCCAGGCGGCACTGACCGAGGCCCGGAACAAGGAACTCACGGCGTTCAAGGCGATCATGGCGGGCATCGGCCCCAGCCTCGCGAGCGACAAGCTGGATGCGAAGCTGGTCAAGGGAGCCCTGCTGGCCGAGGCGACACCTCGCGGCCTGGCCGCCTTCGCCCAGCTCGGCAAGGAGCAGGAGGCGATGGTGGACAAGCTTCTCGCGGATAACGTTCTCATGAAGCAGATGCTCGAAACCGGCGGAGCCAAGTTCGGCCAATACGGCCGGGTGATGGAGGTCCTCGAAGCGATCCGGAAGGCGAGCCCGAAGTCCGCTGAAGGCACCCTGCAGCGCCTCGCGCTCGCCACCAGCCTGGAACATGCCAAACCGATCCCGCAGAACAACGCCAAGGAGGCAACCGGAGCCCCGGCCACCGTGGATGCGGTGAAGCGCTACCTTCACTATGAGAAGGCTTACCTGGATGGCGAACTGGATGCCGCGTTCAAGGACCTGAGCGCATGGGAGATGCGGATGGTCGTCGATTGCGATGCGCCGGATGATATCCTGGCGTGGGGACGCGAGATGCTCCGCAACTACCGGCCCGATCATATCTACAACCCGGATTACGGCTGGCGCTATTCGGCGACCGTCAGAACCGAAGTCCCCTACGGTTCACAGAACGTGCAGTATGACATCCCTTCGCTGCACCAGCATCAGAACATCATCCGGAACGGCGGGATCTGCGGCCGGCGCGCGTTCTTCGGACGGTTCATCCTGAAGAGCTTCGGCATCCCGACCTGGGGCGTGACCCAGAAGGCTCATGCCGCCTTGAGCCACTGGACGCCGAAAGGCTGGGTGGTCAATCTCGGTGCGGGATACGAGCATAGCTGGTGGGACAAGGACGAGGCCCCGCGCAGCGGTTCCGATTTCCTGCTGGAGACCCAGGCCCGCGCCCATGGCCGGGAGTATCTGAAGGTTCAGCGGGCACGGTGGATCAGCCTCGTTCTTGGCGAGCAGCCCTACAACGACCGCAAGGGAATCGCCGGCGGCTTCTGGAGCGGCATGTCCCGCCATCAGGCGGCGGCGATGGCGGCCACGGCCGTCGGCCTGGGCCCGCTCGGGCAGGAACTCGCGGAGGCGAACGAGCCGAAGGAGAAGCAAAAAAATTCCGCCGTCAAGCTGGCGGAGGAAGATCAGACGGTCGTGGTCGGAAAGGACGGCGTGATCACGATTCCAGCGGTGGCCGGCGGCAAGCCGTCAAGGAACTCCGCGGCGATGAAGAGCTTTGCGGGAGGCATGCAACTGCACTGCACCGGGGGCAGCCAGGCGGAGTATGCCTTCGAGGCACCCACTGCTGGCAAATACGTGCTTTCCGCGCGGGTGGTCACGGTTCAGGAGGGGCACAAGGCGATGGTCGCCGTGAACGATCCGAAGTCCCCCGTCGAGATGGCAATTCCTTACACCACCGGCATGTGGCAGCTGACCAGACCGCTTGAAGTCACCCTGGTCAAGGGTGCGAACGTGCTCCACTTCGCGCTCCAGGATGGAAGCCGCGGGGTGACCTTGAAGGACTTTACGCTCACCCCGGTGAAGTGATTCAGCCCATGCGATTTTCGTTTACGAACCCGACAACAACCCGAAACCAACCAGAATTCATGAAGCAACCCAACATCACACGCCGGGCTTTCGCCCTTTCATCCATCGGCATCACCGCGCTTGCCTTGTCTTCCCTCGGCCCCGTCGCGGGCGAGGAAGCAGCCATTCCGAAGCACGATGGCAAACCCGCCGACATGGCCAAGCCGGTCCAGGTTTTCATCCTGCTCGGCCAGTCCAACATGGTCGGTATGGGCAAGATCACCGGCCCGGAGGGCTCCCTCGAGAACGCGGTGAAGACCAAGAACAAGTATGCCTATCTGGTGGACGACGCGGGGGCGTGGGCTGAGCGGAAGGATGTCCGCTTCGTGCGCTACATGTCCGGCAAGGGCCCGCTCAACAACGAGTGGATGACGGTCAGCAAGGGCACCATCGGCCCGGAGTTCGGGATCGCGCATCCCGTGGGCAATGCCGTCGATGCGCCGGTCATGATCCTCAAGACCTGCATCGGCAACCGTAGCCTCGGCTGGGACCTGCTGCCCCCGGGCAGCGAGCGATACGAATTCGAAGGCAAGGTGTACGCCGGCTACAAGGAGCGCCCGGATTCCTGGCCGGTCGACCCGGCCAAAGGCAAGGCGACCGAGCCGCCACCGTGGCTGGACAAGAACGGCAAGCCCATCGAGTGGTATGCCGGCAAGCAGTATGACGACGACACGACCGATGCGAAGAAGGCATTGACGGAGCTCGACAAGCACTACCCCGGCGCGACGAAATACGAGGTCGCCGGATTCTTCTTCTGGCAGGGAGAGAAGGATGGCGGAAGCGCCGCCCACGCCGCCAAGTATGAGGAGAATCTCGTCGCGTTCATCAAGGCGCTGCGCAAGGACTTCAATGCCCCCGGTGCCAAGTTCGTCCTCGCCACCCTCGGTGAGGCCACCAAGGGCAGCACGGGCAATGGCGGCAAGGTGCTCGATGCCCAGCTCGCGGTTGACGGTGCCAGCGGCAAGTATCCGGACTTCAAGGGCAATGTCGCCACGGTCTATGCCAACCCTCTGTCGAAAGGCGGCAGCGGGAACGGCCACTACGGCGGCAATGCCGAGACCTACATGGAGGTCGGCGAAGCCATGGGCAAAGCAATGGTGGAACTGCTGAAGAACTGACGGAAGGGCCGGTTCCCTTTCTGAAGGTCAATGGTAGAACAGAGATTCCGCGGCGGCTGACGGTCGCCGCGGAACCTGATCAAGCCGGGAGGCATCAGAGGTTCCTCAGCTCAACATTGTCCTTGGCGTTCTCGATCTCCTGAATCAGCGAGCGAAGAGCCTCGATCTTCGGCTTCAGGTTCTTCGACTCGCTATGAACCGTGAGGTCCTTTTCCAGCTGACGAAGCTTGGGAAGCAGTGGCTTGGCGGCACCGCCGTACATCCCGATGACCTTCAGGCAGCGGTCGATGCGGGTGGCCTTGCCCCACTTGTCGATTTCCATCACGTCGAGGGAGAGCGCCATGCCTTCGCGGATCCGGTGCTTGGCGAGGAGTTCGAGGCCGAGCAAGCGGATATTGCTGGCGAACATCTCACCGCTCGGAGCAGGCGTGACAATCGCCTGATGGATGGCGGGGAGCAGGGGTTTGATCTCCTCGTAGCTGAGCTTCTGGTAGATCGCGCCGACCTCGCCGCGCGCGCGGCCGTCCTGATTCTGAAGACCGGCGACCACCGCCTTGCGGAGTAGGGTTTGATCCACGCCTTCGAGCGATTGCTTCAGCATCGTTCCGAAGACGGCGGAGCAAAGGTAGCGTTGCTCCATGCCCCGCGGGTCCTCGGGAGAGGGCGGCAGGGCGAGGCGTTCGAGCAAGACGGGCAGGGTGGACATGGCGGGCTTGCCGATGCTTGCCAGCGCCTCGGCCGCATTGATCCGGAGCCACAGGTCCTGATGGCCGAGCAATTCCTTCAACGCCGGCATGGCGGGGGATGCGGCGGCTTTCAAGGTCAGCAAGGCTTCGCAGGCTCCGTAGCGTGCTTCGAGTCGCGGCGAACCGAGCATTTTGACGAGAGCCGGGACCGGCGTCCCGCCCTTGCGACGCGAGAGTGCCATCGCGGCGCGCTCTCGGACGACGGGCGACCAGCTTCCTAGGCATTCGAAAAGCTGATCTCCTGGAAGTTGGTCATAGGCGCTGTTGCGGTCCTTGTTGCTCCAGCCGCGGCCGTCGAGGATCAGGGAACGAGCCGTGGAGGCATCGATCTGCGGCGCGATGCCGGCAACCTTGCCGGTCAGGCGGAGCTTCTTCAGAGGCATCGCATAGGCCAGCAGGTAGCCACCGGTGGCGTCCCAGCCGTTGGTGCTGTCATTGCCCATTTCCGGCGGACCCTGGTGGAGAAAGCTGCCGTCCCAGCGGCGGGCGAGGTCGAAGTACCACGCGCCGAATTCGCCCATCCACGCGCCGGTGGCTTGCGGGCCGGACTGCGCCACGGCGGGCAAGGACCAGAGGATGTTCCAGAAATTTCCGGTATGGCCGCCATCGCGCTCCGCCCCGTGGGACGCCACGCTCATCCGGGAAAAGAACGCCGCGCCATCGGCCTCGCCTAACAGATTGAAAAGAATCGCGGTCATCCCGGACTTGCCATTGTCCTCGTGGGTCTGGGTCCACGGGGTGTGGTCGCCGTAGGGGATGGCGCCCTTGCCGATGTAGAACCTCAACAAGCGGGCGCTCATCTCGATCGCCTTGTCGATCGCCGGTTCCTTCACGCCGGCCTCGCGGGCCAGGACCAGGGAAATGGTGAGCGGCACGCCGGGGGCGTTCATCATGCCGTAGCCGCTGAGGCGGCCGTCCGGCTGGGCGAACTTGTGGCCCCACGAGCCGACCGCGCTTTGGCCGTTTGCCGCTTCGAGGGCGAGGCGTTTCAAGCCGGGCATCACCGACTCGTCGCCAGTCGCCATTTTATACTCCGCGAGCAAGGTGATGACATAACCGTAGTACCAAGTTTGGAAGCTATCCGCGGAATAGTCGCCCGCCCATTTCACCTCTTTCTTGATCAGGGGCAGATAGGCGGGATCGCCGCTGGCAAGGAGGGCTAGGGCGTTCAGCGAGCGCGAGACCGGGCTCGGACGATAGTTCGGGGCGGCGATGACCTCCGCCAGGGCCTTGCAGCCGTCCTCGAGGATCCGTTTCGACTTCGGGCAATCGTAGGGCGCCGTGGCGCTGTAGCTGCCGAGCACCGGAATCTTCACGGTGACTTCCTCGGTCTTGCCGGCTCGCCAGCGGGTCAAGGCGAGCCCTCCGGTGCCCGGTCCCGCTTCGGCAGCGGTGAGGGCTTTTCCGAACTCGGTGCGCGGGTCATGGGAGAAGGGCTTGCCGCCGACACCGAGGATCACGTCGCCGACCGCCAGGATGCCATCGGCCGGGGAGCCCTTGTCGACCCGGGTGATGGAGATCTGGCGGGCGTCGGTGGTCACCATCTTCTCGCTGTAAATCCAGCCGCGGAGCCCGGTCGCTCCCAGTGTCCAGTCGTGCTTGGCGCCGGCGGGGATGGTGTCGCCCTGGGTAAAGTCGGGCAGGGTCATCGTGCCCTTCGGCGCGGCAACTCCCGTGACGGGGAGCGCCATCAACGCCGCGATGGAGAAGGAGCGGACGAATGCGGAGTTAGGCGTGCGGAAGGTCATGTGGGTCGTTGGATGACTGCTGATGGCTTATCGGAGAGAATGAATCGTGCCGTGCAGCACGCGGTCGCCGATCTTCAGTTCGTAGCAATGGGTCGGCGCAAGGTCCGGGATATCGAGGGTCAAGGTGCGGCCATCGGCGCTCGCCTTGACGCCGCGGATCTGCACTTCGCGCTCGTCGTGATGACCGGACCCGTATTTCGCGCTGCGCTTGAGAGACCACATCTTCATCGAGCAATCCGGATTCCCCACCGCTTCGCTGAAGGTCAGGGTGATGGCACCCTTCGTCGCGGTGACCGCCAATGGCACCTGCGCGGGAGCCTCGCCGCGGCGGATGCGATGGAAGCCGCCGGGTGCGGTCGCGTTGCCGGCCCAGGCGAACATGCCGCAGGTGTAGAGTGCACCGTCGGGACCGAAGCGGCCGCGCATGATGCCGGTGTCGAAGGCGGGCATCGGCAGTTCGCACACCGCGCCTTGCCATTGGCCGCCGACTTCCTCGTTCGGCACGATGAACACGCGGCCGATGCCGTAGCTGAGGTTGAGCAGGCTGCCGCCGAGATTGCCCCAGGCGTTCTTCGGCACCCAGACGAGTTCCGCCGGGCTGCGGTCCTTGGCGTTGGTCATCCAGACCATCGGCGGCTCCATCGCGGAGTCGGAGGTGTCGGTGACCGAAGTGTAGCCGAACATGTTGCCGTAGAAGCCGCCGGGCTTCACGCGGTTGATGCGGTTCTTCGGCGTCCAGAAGCCTTCCTGGTCGGTGACGAAGAAGGTGCCGTCGTCATTGACGCACACGCCGTTCGCGGCGCGGAAGCCGGTGGCGAGGATCTCGGTCTTCGACCCGTCGGCACTCACCTTCAGCAGCGTGCCGTGTTGCGGCACCACGCTGTCGAGCGCGTGGCGGCCGGACTTGGCGTAGTAGAAATTGCCGGCCGCGTCGGTTTGCAGGCCCATCGCGAACTCGTGGAAGTGCTCGGTGACCTGGGCGTCGTCGTTGAAGCACTCGATGAAGTCGGTCTCGCCGTCAGCGTTGAGATCCTTCAAGCGGGCGATCTGGTCGCGGCAGGTGATGAACAGTTCATCGCCGCGGAACTTCACGCCGAGGGGTTGGAACAGGCCGCTGGCGATGCGCCGCCAGGTGAGCTTGGCCGGAGCCTTGTCCATGACACCCTCCACGCGCCAGACATCGCCGTTCCACATCGCGACGATTGCAGCCTTGCCATCGGGCGTGAAATCGAAGCCACCAGGGCGCAGCCAGCTTTGCCAGGGATTGTCGAGCGGCAGGGGGAAGTCGTCGGTGATGAACGGTCCGCTTTCATCGCCTGCCACGGAGGTGGTGGTGACGGTCTGCGTCCACTTCGGAGGGCCACCGCGGGTCAGCGGCGTGAGGTCGAGCGGCGGAGTTTCGGTCTTCGCCAGGCTTTCGAGGGAGGCTGCATCGGCCCGTGAGATGAAGATCTGCGCTTTTGCGGCGGCGGGCAGCGTGGCGATCCAGAAGCCGTCTTGCTTGGCCAGACTGCCATCGCCCCGCAAGACCACACTGACGTTGTCCGGAGCCACCCGCAGCTTCAGCGGTTGCTTGGATTCCGCGACATGGATCGTGCGGATGAAAACCGGCGTGGTTCCGTAATCGAGCCACGCGGGGGATTCGAGCACCCGCGTGCCGTGGATGTTCGCGGCGATGACCACGCGGTTCCCGTGTTGATAGATTCCTTCGAATTTCAAGCCGGAGTGGGGGCCGTATTTCTTCCCGTCCTTGGCCGGTTCGCGGGTGTCGTCAAAGCGATCGAGACTCCAGCCGGGAGCGACCGGGTTGATGAAGTGCTTGTCGCCGTTGAGCCCGGTGTGGGTGCCGTGGCTGCCGTCGAAGGCGATGCCTTTCCAATCGACGAAGCTGCCGGTGCTCGCGGCGGCGACCCGCATCGTGTCGTGATCGTAAACCATCCACGCACGGCCCTTGCTCACGCCGCCGGGGCCATCGTCGAGGCGGATGGCGATGCCCTTTTGCGCGATGTTTCCGGGCGCGACTTGATAGGTCCAGAACAGGGCCGGACCGAGGTCCATGCGCTGGTAGGGAGGAAGGCTGCGGTCTTCCACCTCTGCCGCGCCGCGGGCAAGACCCTTGGGCAGCGAGGCGAGGGCGGCGGGCGTAAGTTCGGTGTATTGCGTCGGGTTGTTAGAGCGCAGGAAGGTCTCCCGGATGTAGTGGATGACCGCGTACTTCTGGGCGGTCGTGTACTGCGGCTGGGCGACCATCTGGTTGTAGCCCTTGGTCAGCGTGAGATACATCGAGTGGGGGTCCGCGCCGTTCTTGAACTGGCCGTCGGTGAATCGCATCGCGGTGGGCAGCGACCCCGCTTGCTTCGCGTCGCCGTGGCAGACGATGCAGAGCGAATTGTAGATCGCCGCGCCTTCTTCGAGGGTCTTCGCATTCCAGCCGCCGACGATTTCCGCGTGGTCGGAAAGTTCGAGCGGCTGGACCCAGCCACTGCCGCTTTCAATAACCGGCCGTGCATTCGAGTCCGGCCGGTGGGTGAAGTCGGGCGTGTTCGCGCCGCTGCCATCCTTCTTGAAAAGCAGGGCGATCTCGTCGTCAGGCAGTACGCGTTTCCAAATGCGGACCGCGCGGATGGTTCCTTTGTTGAAATCGCCCCCGAAATCCGGGGTGGCACGGCCGATTTTCAAGAAGTGCCCGTCGGGATCCTCCTTCGTGAAGCCGTCCTTCTTCGCGATCACCTTGCCATCCAACCAGAGGCGGGCAGTGCCGCCGCGGACGGTCAGCACGGCGGTGTGAGGCTTGCCGTCGTTCACCCGCGGCCCGCCGTTCATCGCACCAAGCCAGCCAATGTCATACACAAGCCGGCCGTCTTCGATGTAGAGTGCCTTTGCCGAGGGAGACCAATCGCCGGTCCGGGCGCACATCGAGAAAAGCGTGCCGCCGCCCTTGGACTCGAACGATGTCACCGCGGTGAAGTCCGCACCGAAATCGAGATTGGCATCGGGAAACTCCGCGACCGCGGCCGCGGCCTCGGCTTTCGCAAGGGAGGGGGCCTCTTCGGGTCCGCGGACAAGCTTGCCGCCGGACCATACCCGCAGCACCGGCGGGCCTTTCGCCGGATGCTCGACGGCGATGTCGTGCGGAGCATCCGCCTGCTCCAAGGCGAGCGCAAGGTCGTCACTCAGCCGGACCTTGGCCGCACCTTCGAAATGAAGCCGGTAGTTCGCAGGCCAATCCTTTGAATCCAAGGGCAGGGTGTCGCGCGGAGCCGCAGCCAGGGAGGTCGCGGTGAGCAGGCACAGGTAGAGTCGCTTCATGATGGGGTATATGGTTGGAGGTCGCCCGGGACCGTCGAGCGGGTCCCGGGCATCGCAAGAGAGCGGGCAAGACAATCTCCGTTACTCGGGCAGGGCGTTGAGCGTGACGTAGGCCTCGAGCTGGTCCCGGCAGGGGAAAGTTGCCGGGAAGAGGGAAGCCGCGCCCGCCATCTGGAGACGGATGATCCGTGCGGGAAGCTTTCCAGGAGTGCCGAAGCCGGCGATCTCGAGAGCGATGGACTTGCGGTCCTCGCTGATCTTGATCGCGGTGACGGATTCGGTCCGCTTTTCGTTCTGGCCGGAGCCGTAGGTCATCGCGTCGGTGTAGGTCCAGGATTCGAGCCCGAGTTTCGGCAGGAGGGATTCCGGTGTGACGGCTTCGGCGAGCGGTGCGGTGAAGCGGACGGTGAATCCGGTCCGCCGGGTTTGGATCGAGTGGATCTCGGCGGGAGTCACCGAAGGGTCATAAATGATCCGCTGGAGGCTGGCAGCCTTGCCCCCCTTGGCCTGCCATCCGCGGCCCGTCTGGCCTAACAAGAGCGATCCATCGGGCAGGAAGCAGGGCCGCATGATGCCGGATGCGAGGTTGCGGGCGAAGAGGATCATGGTGCCTTGGTCAATGTCGCCGATCTTCTCCGAAGCCACGCGCGACAGGATCGACAAGGTCTGGTCGCCGACAAACATCTGGCCGGCGAAGGGTCCGAACTTGCCGGCCGAAAGATCCCAAGTCGGGCTTCCGGGCGAGTTGGCGAGCCGGTTGTGGGGGAACCAGAGTGCGTGGGGACGGGTTTTGGCCTGCCAGCGGTCGAAGGCGATTTCGGGTGAGCCTGGTTTCATGCCGGGCAGCGAGACGAGGCCGGAAGGATGTCCGTAGAAGCCTCCATCGACCAGGTAGCTGATCTTCGACGAGCCAACATATTCGCCCTGGTTTTCGGTGTAGACGATGCTGCCGTCCGGGGCCGTGGCGAGCCCGGCGGGACTCCGCAGGCCGTTGGCATAGGGTTGGAAGACGCCGTCCGGAGTGACCCGGCAGGCCCAGCCGCGGAAGCCGCCCATGCTGCCCATGAACTGGCCGCCGGCCTTGTAGGAGGCCTGGTCGTTCTTGCCGTGGCAGAGATTGAGGGTGAAGTGGTAGTTTCCAGCGGCGTCGCGGGCCGGACCATGGGTGTATTCGTGGTAGTTCCCGTGGAAGCCGAAGTCGTCGCAGACCGTCTCGAAGGTATCGGCGCGGCCGTCGCCGTTGAGATCGCGGAGACGGGTGAGTTCGGGTTTCTGGGCGATAACGACGGAGTTTCCCGAGTCGTCTTCGATTACCAGGCCGAGGCATTCGTAGGTGCCTTCCGCAAAAAGCTGCCAGGTCTTGTCCTTCCAGCGCCAGACGCCGGCGGTGCGGGTGCCGACGACGATGGTGCCGTCCTTGGCGACCGCGATGGCGGTGGGCTCGAACAATTGCTCGCGGCCGAAGGTGTCCTTCGGGGCGACCCAGTTCTCGATGCGGTATCCCGCGGGCAGATCGGCCTCGGCCGGGGTGGTGGTGGCGGGTTGTGGCGCGAGGTTTTCCTTCACCGGCAGCGGGGCACGGGCGGAAAGCGGCGCGCCGAGATTCGCCCGCAGGCGGTAGGTTTTGCCTTCACCGGCGGGCAGGGTCCACTGCTGGTCGGCCAGGCTGCCACCCTCTGCCTTGACGTCGCTCAAGCCCTGCTTCCGGAGTTGGAAAGTCTGGGGAGTGGCGAGTTTGCCGGCGATCTCGATGACCAGCGAGCCGTCATCGGCGAAGGTGATCTTCTGGGTCAGGATGTTCTTGCCGACGCGGAACTGGAACTCGGGAACGCCCGATTCGGTCAACTGGTAGCCCTTGAACTCCGCGTCGATGGAGGCGAGCTCCTTGAGGAAGTCGCCGCCTTTCTCCAGGTGACGGATGATGGCCGCGTCGTCGTTGAGATCCGGTTCCTTGAACTCGAAATCGACCGGGCTACCGCTCGCGGTCAGCGGCACGAGGGCCGGGGTCCCATCGAGCACGTCGCGCGCGCCTTGGCCGTGCTCGGAGCCCGGCGTGCTGCGGCCGGTCTGTTCCTTCTCGAGGTTGAGGAAGCCACCGCTCCAGACGCTGCGAAGTGAGAGCTGGCGGGGGTCGAAAGTGTAATTCATCCCGTTCGGCAGGCCGACATGGATGGCCCGGCCGCTGGCATTCAACAGGGGAGCCCGGATCACCCGGGGCCGTTGGTCAACAAGCACGGCGGCGGGGTTCTGGAAGTCCGTCTTTGCCGGGTCCACCTTCACTTCGCCCATCACGACGGCCGGTCCGTTCTTACCCTCGGCGGCGGAGTGGCGGAGGAAGTGCCAGATAGCCTCGAGATTGGCATCGGAGACGACTTCCGCGGTGAACTGGGGCATCACCGGCGGGTAAGCTTCGCCACGGGTGGGGCCGTTTTCAGCGACGGCCATCTTGGTGGCGGGGTGTCTGACCGAGTCGATGAAGTAGGCCTTGTCGGCCTTCACCACGGCCTTTTTGCCCCCTGCGGGTTCGACCACCTCGCGGTCACGGGCCTCGTTTTGAAAGAGGTCATATAGGCTGGGTCCTGATTTGATGGAAGCGTCGTTCTTATCGACGGCGTGACAGGTTGCACAGCCCCAGAGCTGGTAGGCTTCGGCTCCTTTCTGGACGAGATTGACCTGCTCCGCACGAATCGGTGTCAGGGCGGCGAGTGGAATGAGAAGGGCGATAGATTTCATGAGAGACGGACAGGATGGCCTTTGGACAATGTGCAAATAGGTGACGTGAGCCGAGCGGACAAGCGGCAGGGATCCTATACTTCGGGATGGAACGCTTCCGTTCAGTAGGAAAAGCCAGTTCCGTGATTCGCACGGGCTCCCGGATACCAGGATGGAAGCACGGTCGGCTCTACGTCGAAGCATTTCAAGACGCTGGCAGGGACATGGCTCCGGTGGGCGATGATCGTGTAGACGTGTTCGTCGAACCAGTCGTCATGGAGCGTCCAAAGCCCCTTGTCGCCCTTCTCGTCGCCCCAACTGTTCTCGACCAGCCACTTCCTTGGATTCCCGTCCGCGTCGAGGTCCATCCCGACCAGCGCCATGGCGTGGCCGGAGGCTCCGGCGTGAAAGCGGGTGCGGTCTGCCTTGCTCAGCGCAAGGTCGATGCCGAAAAGCACTTCGTAATCATAGAGGCGGTGCTTCATCAGGCCGAGTTCCGTCGACTGGTCGAATCCCATGTTCACGGCGAACCAGAGCGCTTCATTGGCAAGGATCGAAGCCTTGGCGATGTCCTTCATCGACTGCGTGTCGATATTCGCGAAGTTCATGCACTCGTTGCCGACGATGTTGCGCGCGCGGTCGAAGCGGTAGTGGTGGTTCAGTTCGTTCTTCGGATCGTTGTAAAGGCAGACATATTCGGACAGCGGGCGGCCGACATACTGGTGGTAGAATGATTGCGGGGTGTGGCGTTCCGGCTTGCTGAGGCGCGGGTTCGCGGAGGAATGCAGCTCGGAAGCGTCATCCTTCGCGCCGTCGTCGCTCTTCTTGACGGGAAAGCGCCACTCGAACTCCGCGGGAGGCTCGCCGAAGTTGATGACAAGCAGGCGGTAAACCTCCTTGAGCACCTCGTTCTTCTCGGCGCGCAAGCGGTCGGTGCCGGCCCCGGCGGCATGGCTTTCGAGGATCCGGACGGCGCGGGAGCGCAGCATGCGGCCGAGCACCTCGTTGATGGCTTCGGTGTTCGAACTGGCGTGGGTTTCCGGCATCGCCGACTGGGGCATGACGCCGTATTTCGCGATCAAGCCGACGAGGTAGTTCCACCATCCGCCATCCTCCACGGTCATGGCGTTCACGTCGGCCCACTCGCGATCGAGGAAGTGGGCGTCGCGGAGTTCGATGATCGACTCGAGGTAGAGGTTGGATTTCTCGATCTTGTCCCAGAACTGCAGGTAGGAGACCGAGAACTCGAAGGACTCCATCTGATGGTCGCGCATGACCTGCGGGCGAAGCACGTTCAAGCCTGCGAACATCCAGCAGCGGCCGGACTTCTTCTGGTTGACGATGCCCTTCGATTGGACCTTGTGGCTGAAGTGCCCGTCGTCCCCGCGCAAGTCGCCGATGTTCAAAGCCAGCGATTTTGCAGAATGGTGACTCAAGGCGTTCTGGCAGGCCCGGTCGGCAGCGGTCATCCGGTAACCTTCGCGAAGCTCCCGGAGCAGCGAGTGTGTCAGCACCCCGGCGGACGCTTCGGAGGTTTGAAGGCTGGCGGGTGCGGTAATCGTGATGACCGGGTTCATGATCTGGCCGGGGCAGGAGTTGGTTCAGTGAAGGGTGCCTTTCCCACCGGGGAACAGGACTGGTAGACTACGGGCTGGAAGGGCAATCCGTCTACAGCTTAGTGCGACAATGAATCATCGTTTTGCGCCACTAGTTCTTGTTGGGGGACGGGGGGTTTGCTAGCAAGCGCCTCCGGGCAGGTGAGAAGGTCATGAGTTGCTCCGGAAAAAAGCCCAGTCGACGATGAAGAAGATCAAGAATGACAAACCGCCGCGGGTGGCGATCTCCTTGGAACTCAACTGGGGATACAAACGCCACATGGAGGTTTACGCAGGCTGCCAGAAGTATGCCGATGAAGCGGGCTGGGATTGCTCGATCAATCCGGCGGCCGAGTTCATGCTGGGCCGGGGGGCGGGAAGAGGCTACGACGGAATCATCGCCCGCGCCAGCATCCACCTGGCCGCCGCGGCCCGGAAGGCCGGGGTTCCGGTGGTGAACGTCTGGGTGAACACGCCCACCAAGGGGTTGCCGAGTGTTTTCGCGGATTTCGAAGCCTCCGGAGCGATGGCGGCGGAGCATCTGATAGCGAGGGGGTTCCGAAGGTTCGCGTATCTCGGCTTCCAGCGCGACCTTGACTCGCAATCGCAGTTCAGTGGGTTTCGCAATTTCGTCCGGGCAGCCGGCTACCCCTGCACCGTCCATCGGTTCGCGCGCAATTGTGATGACGGCAAGGCGAGCAATTGGGAAACCTTCGTGAGCGGTTTGGAGAAATGGATCGATACCTGGGAGCTGCCCATGGGGGTGTTCGTGACCCAGGATCTCTTCTGCCGTTTCCTGATCGATGTCTGCCGAGCCAAAGGGCTCCATGTCTCGCAGGACGTGGCGATTGTCGGAACGCACAACGAGACCGAGATTTGCAATGCGCCGGAACCGAGCTTGACCAGCATCGATCTCGGCTTCGGACAGGTTGGCTACCGCGCGGCGGCCATGCTGGACCGGCTCATGGCAGGCCAGGCGGTGGCGGACGGGCCGGAGATGGTGCCTCCGGCGGAACTGGTTTCGCGCCAGTCGACCGACGTCTATGCCACCAGCGACCGGTTGGTGGCGCGGGCCCTCCGTTTCATCGCGGAGAACGGTCACCGCAGCATCCAGGTGAAGCATGTGGCGTCGGCGGTGGCGACGACCCGGCGGACCTTGGAACGCCGCTTCAACGAATCAATGGGGCGGAGCATCGCGGGCGAGATCACGCGCCTGCGGGTCGAGCGCGCCAAGCGGCGGATGGTCGAGACCGATGCATCGATGAAGAACGTCGCGATCGAAGCCGGTTTCCGGACGGCCGACCACTTCGGCAAGGTGTTCACTCGCATCGAGGGGATCTCGCCTTCTCAATTCCGTGAGCAACACCAGAAGGCCTTTCCGGCGAGGGTCTGACCGGGGGACGCAAAGGCTGACCGCTAGGGTGTCACCGGAAACGTGATGCCGTGGTAGTCGATCCGTTCGAGGCTGGTGTCCCAACTGAAAATGCAGATCTCGCGCCGGGTCGGCTGCAGCACGATGGTCGATGCGCTGAGCATCTTCCATTTCTTCTCCACCGGCTGGAAGAAGCTGTAGCGGGTTGGAACGTTGGCAGGTTGGGCAAGAACCGGCGCTTCGAAGATCCGCTTTTCACCGGGCTTGAGGATGAGCTTCTCCTTACCCATCTCGACCTGGACGTTGAGGTTGGTCAGGTTCAGGCAAAGGAAATCGCCTCCTTTGAAAGCCGCGAGATCCTGGATCTCGGTGCGGAAAACGAGATCGCTGCCCGGCTTTTTGGGCATGGGGATGAGAATGATCAAAGCCTTGTCGATCCCTTCCGGGACCACGGCCTGGGCCAAAGTCAGGAAAGCGGGTTTTGCAGGATCCGCGGGGGCCGCAACGGGGCGCACGATCCGGAGAATCCCATCGGCGGGGATTTTCACCGGTTCGCTGGCCATGCGCTTGGACAGCTCCAAGGAAACCACGTCCGTCCCCGTCATCACCTTCACCGGGTTTTCGACACCCTCGGGCATGCTGGTATAAACCATGTGGGCCACCCGCCCGCGGGCTTGGCGTGGCGGATCACCGGCAGCCGGGTCCTGGGCGGGCAACCGCGGGAGGAAGCCGAGACAAACCAATGAAACAGCAAGGGCCGCTTTCATGCGGCAGGAGTAAGGTAGCATCTCAAATTTCATCCTGATTCAACCAACGGAAACTCTCTATCTGAAATCTGCGGCCGAAGCGGCGGTTGGCGGAGGTCAATGCGGAGTTGTCGCTAAAGCGACCGCTGGCGTCCAGGTTCCGGCCGGGAACATCCGCCGTGTTGGCGGGATCGAGGTATTCCGGCAGACGCTGAACAATCGCCTCGCACCAAGCCCTCGCGATCACCTTGCCGTCCTTGTCCCGGGCATCGCCATAGGTCCGGATCCGGAACGTGTCGTCGCGCACCGACAGGGTGTTGGCGATCGGTTTGAGCAAGTCGGACTGGATTACGTATCCCGGTATCCCGGCGAAGCGCGATCCCTCGGCGGCTTCAGGCGTCCGCATGTCATGCTTGCCGAGCTGGCTGGCCTTGATCATGAAGCCGGCCCCTTTCTTGAAGCGGTAGTTGATGGACGTTGAATCCGGGCTGTCGTCATCGTAGTCGATGGCGCTTTGCAAGGCTCCCATGGTTCCGAGATCGTCGTTGGAGAGCCGGCGGTTGATGAATTCCGAAAAATTGAGGAAGGGCCCGCGCAGTTTGACCTGTTTGACGCATTCTTCGGCAAGTTTGCGAAGCTGGTCGTCATCGAGAAAGCGCACTCCGCTCCAGCCTTGGGAGCCGTCGGCGAGCGACACCCCGAACTCCGGATCGTCCATCTCTTTGTCGGAGATCTCCGTATTGAAACGGGAGATCGCGATCCGCTTGCCGGAGGGAACGTCGATCTCCGTGAGGTTGCCGTTGACGCGGGCCACCAGCTTGCGTTCACGGATGCCGGCGAACAGGGCGTGCCAAGCGTCCACCGAGGTGCTGTTGACGTTGAACATGCCGTCCACCATCAGATGCTTGGCGGACTTCAGGTAACCGTCGGCGGCCCGGAGTTCCGCTTTGGCTTCCGCAGCGGAGACGGGACCTTCGTGAAAGCGGTAGCGGGTGTTGGAAATCTGCCCGCCGGCAACGAGGCGATCGAGGTTTTCCGTGAGGCTGAGGGCACTGCTGGCTCCCGGGCGCTTCTGGTCGGCCAGGGAGGATACGAAGTAGTCGTCCCACAAGGCGTCGTTGAGCAGGAGGACGTGATCCCAGTAATCGTTGAAGGCCTTGCTGTCGTTCCGGTTGGTGGTCTCCGGCTGACTTCGGTCCGGAATGTCCTCGCTCTTGGAGTTATCGTGGTAGCGGTAGACGTCGTCCCGCGGCAGCATGGGATGCAAGAAGGAGTTGCCGATGCCCGGCCCGGTGATCCCGCTCTGATACGAGACCCGCTTGGTATCCGCGGCGTGCAGCGATTCCTCGCCGGTGCTGGTCACACCGGAGCCGCCATAGGTGGCAACTTTGATCTGGGTGCCCATCTGGTCGGCCCGCAACCATCCTGGATTTATGCGCATGTTGGAAAAGCCGGCCAAGCTGCCGACCGGAGTGGTCGGCAGTTCGAGCAGAGCGGCGCTAGTGACCTTCTCATAAGGATTCGATCCCGAACCGAGGAATGCCGACGGTCCAATCTGGGCGACCACTTTCGGCATCTCTGCCATCGAGGTCGGTCCGAAGAACACCACGTAAGGACTATCCAGACGCTGGGTGTGTGCGATCGTTTCGTCCTCGGAGATATACATGCCACTGCCGAAATAGAAGGGCGGAGCCTGGATCCAGTTGCGGCAACGCCAGTCCTTGTCCCAGTCGATGCTTTCATAGTTGAACTCGGACAAGCCCTTGATGACCAATTGGCAGAAGGAGACGGGATTGGGCCGCCCATCGAACACCCAGCGGGCGATATTGGTGCTGCCGGCCGGAGTGATCGGCGTTCGCCGCTGGCTCTTGTTCAGCCAGTCGACCGCGTAATTCATCGGGATCGTGCCGGCGCTCGGATTGTTGCGGCGGTCCCATGTGGAGGCCATGCAGAGCGATCCACAGGTGTTTCCAAAATTGATGTTGCCACCCCAGTAGTTATGGGAGAACTCCACCGTAATCCCTGGATTCTCCCCCGGGGAATAGGTTCCGTAGAGCTTCTTTTCGCCGCCGATCGCCTGCGGGTTGAAGCCCGGGAGCAAATCCGCGGCACTGGCCTCATTTCCGTTCGAGATGGTCGAAGCGAGCGAAAAGACGCGGAACTCGCCCGGCTTGAAGATGATGTCGCGACCGCTTCCGGAGCGCAGGTAGGAGCGGGTGACCACACCCTGGCTGTAGCCCATCTCTCCGAACGCCCCCATCTGGTCGGCGTCTTTCACCAGGGTTTGGCCTAGCCAGAACGTTCCGGAATTCGGCCAGACCTTGTAGGCGGAGGTGAGGTAATCGATCTTGTTGTCCGGGATGCTGAGCTCGACGTTATAGGGGTTCCAATAGGTGAAAACCGGGCTGTAAACGTGGTAGCAATCAAACTTACCGGGCTGGGCCGGGCTAGGTTCTGCGATCAGGCTGTAAATGAAAGTGATCTTGGCAAGGATGGGGACCCGCCAGTAGTTGTTCGAACCATCCCACCCGGTACCTCCGGTGCCAACGCCGACAGAGCCAAGATTGGTCGAGCTGACCATGCCGCTCGATGGCCTGCTACCGGACCAGTTGAGGTTGCCGCTCCCTCCGGTGCCCCCGACGACCGCATCGCTGGAGCTTCGGTACATCCGGTAGAAGTGCCTCATGTTCGTCCACGAAGCGAAGTGGCGGTTGGGGATGCTGGGGTTCTTGGCTTGCAGTTCCGAACTCATCGGCCGGATGGACGGTTCGCGGATATCGCTCCCGCTTGAGAAGCGGAAGGGGGAGGGAAGGCTGGATTGCTCGAACAGAAGGCTGAGGTCTTTCTTGATGTGGCCTCCGCGCACGCTGGCGAGAACGCCCTGGCTGGAAGCGGTGAGATCGAAAAACCCTCCTTTGACCTTCTCCTCCGCGACTTCTGCCGGGCGCAGGGTGTCTCGGGTGATCAAGCGGTCCGGCAGTGTGGCGTCGTCGTCGATCGCTTCGAATCCATCCAAGGCACCTACCCCTACCTCCGCGGTGTCTCCCTGTGAGGTTTCCCATTCCGCAGCAGCCAGATTGCGTGGACGCTTCGCCAGATTGACCCGCGCCTTGTGATTTTCGGGGCCGATCCACCAGGCGTGTTTGCCCGAGTCCCCGACCGGGATCAGATAGGCCCGGGTGACACGGTCCGGGTGCTGGGTCGCCGCGCCGCCGAGGCTTCCCGCGCCGACCAGTTCGACCGAGTTGGTCTTGTCCCAGGCGGCCAGGGAGTTCGGAGCGCTGATGTCGTCCTGATTGTCCTCCGGTAGCGAAAGCAACCAGCGCCGGAACATGCTTTCCCGCCGCGGGCCGTAGGTTTTGTCGATCTTCATTGCGCCGTCGCCGCCGGGGCGTGCGTAGGTGCCGTTGAGCCAGCTTCCCCAGGAATCATAGCTGGCTAGCCAGCGCGACTGCTCGATCCCTTCGATGGCTTCTGAATCCTTGCTGGCGTCGAACAACGCGGACTCGGAACTCACCCGCATGTCCGGCCCCATTTCCTTCTGGAGTTCGCCGAGCGCGATCGTAAGCGCCAGCCGGGCATTGGAACGCGCCACCGCGCGGGCGTCGTCCCGGGACGCGACTCGCACGGAGACCGCCGAGAGGGACAGCAGCCCGACCGCGACCACGGTCAGCAGGACCAGTAGCGAAAGCGTGATGACAAGGGCGAAGCCCCGAGGGCGGATGCTCATTCCGCCGTTCTTGCCAAAGTCTTTGACGAGAGATTTGTCCATACTTCGTAACATCCGGATTCCCCGTCATACTACGGAATCGCGTCGTCGCGGCAATCGATTTGAATCGCAATAATGCGCCAATGAAGCGCCGTTTTGCGGTAAGGAGACTGCGGTGACGAGGGAATCCGGGGCTGAAAGGGCGCCGGATGATTGGGGAACGGCAGGTTTGCCTTCAAGCGCCGAGCGGGAACTCCCAGACTTGGGGATGCCAGTCGCCGGTCTGCCAGCCGTCCTTGGTCGAGAACTCGCGGACCCGCAGCAGCTTCTTGCTGACTTCGACATGGAGAAATGCCTGGGACGGGCCTGCGAAGTGGCCGGCGTTGTCGGTATTGAGAAAGGGAACTCCGCTTTCCTTGGGCCGGGTATCCGGCGTGCCATCCCAGCGGAAAATATTGCGGGAGTGGGTATGGCCGCAGATCGCGGCCGCGACGCGGTAGGGCTTCAGCGCCTCGTGATAGGCCGCCACATCGCCGTGGTCCCACTCCTGATGCAGCGCGTCCTGATCGGGCACGACCTTGCTGTAGCGGGCGACATCGATGTGATGAATCAGCACGACCGGTCGGCCGCTGTCTCCGACCTGCTCCTTCAAATCCTCGATCATGAAGGGCAGGCTACCGTGCGGGGCGTAGCGGCGCTTGCGGGTGACGGCCGGGGCATCGCCGACGACGATGCCGAGGGCGACGAAATGGATGCCGTGCCAGTCCCACGAGTAGTGCTGGCCGTTGGCTGACACCTTGGTGAGTCCTTTGCGTCGCAGGTTACGGGCCTTGATCTCGGCGACCACGGTCGTGTCGCCGCGCGGCCCGTCGTGATTGCCGTGGACCTCGCGGACCGGCCACTTCAGCAGGCCTTCGCTACCGTTGAGTCCCCAGTCGGCGGTAAAGGCCTTCATTTCGACGTCGGCCATCGCAAGCTTGGGCGGACCCTTGTCGGCATTGTCGACGATATCGCCGGCATGGATCACGCCTTGCGGAACCGGCAGCTTGCCGCCACCGAGCGCACCCGGCAAATCGGTGCCGGGCAGATGGTTGAGCCAGCCAACCAGCCGGCGGTTGATGGCCAGCGAGTGCGGGAGCATCCGGTCGGGCTGCTTTTCATCGGCGCAGTAGTGGGTGTCGCCGACCACGAAAAACGAGGCAATTTCCCCGTCATGGGCGAGTCCCGTTTCTGCGGCGAAAAGCCGCGGCAACAGACCGAAGGAGGCGGCGGACAGGGTGGCACCCTGGATGAACTCGCGACGCGTTTTCATGGTGGGATTCATGCCAGGATCCGCTTGATCACGTTCATCGGCTCCACGCCTGTGAGACGCTGGTCAAGTCCCTGATAGCGGAAAGTGAAGCGGTCGTGCTCGACGCCGAGGCAGTGGAGGATGGTCGCGTTGATCTCGTTGACGTGGACCGGATCGGCGACGGGATTGTAGGAGAAATCATCGGTCTCGCCGAGGCTGATGCCGCCCTTGATGCCGCCGCCGGCCATCCACATGCAGAAGTTTTTCGGATGGTGGTCGCGGCCGTAGGTCTCCGCGGTCAGCGCACCTTGCGAATACACGGTGCGGCCGAATTCGCCGCCCCAGATGACCAGCACGTCGTCGAGCATCCCGCGTTGCTTGAGGTCCATCACCAGCGCCGCGCAGGCCTGGTCGGTGTCCTTGCACTGGGCGGCCAGTTCGCCGGGGAGATTGCCGTGCGAGTCCCAGCCGCGGTGCATGATCTGGACGAAGCGCACGCCGCGCTCGACCATCCGGCGGGCCAGCAGCGCGCTCGCCGCGAAGGAACCGGGTCGCTTCACGTCCTCGCCGTAGAGTTCCAGGCTGGCGGGTGATTCCTTGGAGAGATCGGTCAGCTCCGGCACGCTCGATTGCATGCGATAAGCCATCTCGTATTGGGAGATGCGTGTCTGGATGTCCGGGTCGCCGATCTTGTCGAAGCCGCGGGCGTTGAGCTTGCCCAGGGTATCGAGCATCGCGCGGCGGTCGGCGGCATCGACGCCCGGCGGGTTGTCGAGATAGAGCACCGGATCGCCCGCGCCGCGCAGCACCACGCCGGAATGCTTGCCGGGCAGGAAGCCGGGACCCCACATGCGGCTGAACAGCGCCTGGGCGTTCGAGCCGTTCGGATAGGTGGGCATCAGCGCGACGAAGGACGGCAGGTCGCTGGTCTCCGCGCCGAGGCCGTAGGAGATCCACGAGCCCATGCTCGGCTTGCCGGGGACTTCGGAGCCGGTCATGACGAAGGTGCAGGCCGGGTCGTGGTTGATGGCGTTGGTGTGGACGGATTTGATCAGCGCGATGTCGTCGACGATCTTCGCGGTGTGCGGCAGCAGCTCGCTGACCCAGCGGCCGCTCTGGCCGTGCTGGGCGAAGGCGAACTTCGACGGCGCGACCGGGAACCTGCCCTGACCGCTGGTCATGGTGGTGATGCGCTCGCCGAGGAAGCTCTTCGGCAGGTCCTTGTCGAACTGGTCCTTGAGGTTCGGCTTGTAGTCCCACATATCAAGTTGCGAGGGCCCGCCGTTCATGTGGAGATAGATCACCGCCTTCGCCTTGCCGGGAAAGTGCGGCAGGCCGGGGATGGCGGGATGGACCGCAGAAGTCGCGGCGCTGGCGCTGCGACTGCCAAGCATCGAGGCCATCGCGAGCCCGCCGAGGCGGATGCCGGTCTGGCCGAAGAACTGGCGGCGGGTCTGGAGCAACTGGTGTTCGAGGTAGGGATTCATGGTGGTGCTCAGTTGCGGATGACGGCTTCGTCGAGGTTGAGGATCAGGTTGGCGACCAGCGCCCAGGCGGCGAGTTCCGATTCGGGCAGGTCGGCGGGCGGCTTCGATTCGCCGAAAGTCACGGCCTTCTTCGCCTCGGCGGGCGCGGCCTGGTACTTCGCGAGCTGGCGTTGGTAGAACTCCAGCACCATCGCGCTTTCCTCCGGCGCGGGCGGTCGGGCGAGCGCGCTGCGGTAGGCGAAGGTCAAGCGGTCCTGCGGCGTCGCGGCGGCTGTCATGATGCGCTGGGCGAAAGCGCGGGCGGCTTCGAAGTGCTGGACGTCGTTCATCAGTTGCAGCGCCTGGAGCGGGGTGTTGCTGCGTTCGCGGGCGATGCACGATTGCTCGCGGTTCGGCGCGTCGAAGTTCGACATCAACGGATGCGGCGCGGTGCGTTTGAGGAAAGTGTAAAGCGAGCGGCGGTAAAGCGCGTCGCCGGTGTCCTGCCTGTAATTCTGGGTGTTCGATCCGCCGAAGCCGACCGGTTCCCAGATGTTCGGCGGCTGGTAGGGATTCACGCCCTTGCCGCCCGTCTGCAAGCGGATCAGCCCGCCGATGAAGAGCGCCTGGTCGCGGATCTGCTCGGCATCCAGCCGGAAGCGCGGGCCGCGGGCGAGGCGGACATTGCCGGGGTCGCTTTGCCAGAGTACAGGCGGCGCGATGCTCTGCTGGCGGAAGGTCGAGCTGGTGAGCATCAGGCGCATCAGCTTCTTGACGTCCCAGCCGTTGTCCTGGAACCAGAGCGACAGCCAATCGAGCAGTTCCGGATGGCTTGGCAGGGCACCCTGGGTGCCGAAGTCGTGGCTGCTCTTCACGAGGCCGGTGCCGTGGACCTGCTGCCAGAAACGGTTCACCGCGACCCGGGCGGTGAGAGGGTTCTCGCGGGCGACCAGCCACTTGGCGAGGTCGAGCCGGTTGGCGCGCGGGCCGGCCTTTTGCAGCGGCGGAAGAACGACCGGCGTGTTCGGTTCCACCTTCTCACCCGGCTTGTCATACTGGCCGCGGATCATCACGTGGCTGTCGCGCGGCTGGGGCAGGTCCTTGAAGACGAAGGTCGAAGGTGCGGCGCCATCGTAAGCTTCGCGCTCTTTCGCGATCGCGGCCAGCTCGGCCTGCATCGGCGCGAAGTGCTGGCGGGTGGTCGCGCAAACCTGCTGGACGTAGTATTCGAGGATTCGTTTCTGTTCTTCCGGGGTCCGCGGCTTGTCCGGGCCTTCCTTTAGCCAGCCGTTCAAGTCGCCGGGCACCCCGGGCGTATCCTTGCCGGCCTGCGCCGTGCGCCATGCGGTGAAAGAGAGCGCGGGGTCGCTGGCGGGATCGGTCCGTCCTCTGACGCCGAGCTTGTCGAAATACACGGTGCCGCCGTGGACGGTGAAGGCGTAGCCGGCGATCTTGGTGCCGGCTGTTAGACCCATGCTCGCACCGGGCACCTCGAGCTTCACCCATTGGCCGGGAGCGGGCAGGGGACCGGCGACGTGGCGCTCGGTGGTGCCCTTCGCACCGAATTCGATGATGTCCTGGCCCCACAGCGCGCGATGCTTCCAGCCGTCGCTGTGGAACTGGATCATCACCTCTTCCGGCAGATCCGCGGGGTCGAGATAGACGTGGACGAAGAAGACCGGATCCTGCGGCACTTCGAAGGGCGAGGCCCCGGATTCGTAGTAATCCTGCGCCACCCCGTCTCCGCCCCGCTTCAGCGACTTCGCGCCGCTGTGCACCGGCGCGTCGGCATAGGTGAGGGGATGCCCGACCGTGCCGATCTGCGCGCCTTGCGGGAAGCTGTCTTCAAACCACACCTGCTCGATCGTCGTCACCGGCGGCTTCGGCTCGATCCCGGCCGGATCCTGATAGGCCACCGTCGCGGCCCGTTCATCCATCGACTTTCTAACAGCCGCCTCGCGTCCGGCGAACTCCGCCATCTTCTCGTCGTAGCCCGCCGGCTTCACTTTCAACACCGGCTGGGTCAGCAGCGCGTTGCCGTCCATCGCGGGATCGGCGTTCGAATGGAAGAAGGCATACAGCGAATAGAAGTCCTTCGCGGTGATCGGATCATACTTGTGGTCGTGGCACACGGCGCAGCCCGCGGTCAGCCCGAGGAAGGCCTGCGCGGTGGTGCTGGCGCGGTCGACGGCGTAGCGGAAGACGTATTCGGCATCGATGCTCCCGCCCTCGCTGGTCGTCACGTTGCAGCGGTTGAAGCCGGTGGCGATGAGCTGGTCCTGCGTCGGTTCCGGCAAGAGATCGCCGGCGAGTTGCTCGATCGTGAACTGGTCGTACGGCAGGTTCCGGTTGAAGGCCGCGACCACCCAGTCGCGGTAGGCCCAGGTCTGGCGCTCGTTGTCGAGGTGCAGCCCGTGGGTGTCGGCGTAGCGCGCGACGTCCAGCCAGTGCCGCGCCATCTCCTCGCCGTAGTGCGGCGATGCCAGGAAGCGGTCGACCATCTTCTCATAAGCATCCGGCGCGGTGTCGGCCAGGAAAGTGTCGATTTCCTCGATCGTCGGCGGTAGCCCGCGCAAGGCCATGCTGACCCGGCGGATCAAGGTCGGTCGGTCGGCTTCAGGCGAAAGCGCCAGCCCGTCCGGCATCAGCGCCGCCGTGATGAAGCGGTCGATCTCCGTCCCTGCGCCCTCGGGCACCGCGGGCTTCGCCGGACCCTCGAAGGCCCAGTGTTTCTGATAACCCGCGCCTTCCTCGATCCAGCGCCGCAGCGTCGCCTTCTCGACATCGCTCAGCGCCTTCTTCGATTCCGGCGGCGGCATGATCTCGTCCTCGTCGGTGCTGGTGATGTGATCCCACAGCAGGCTGTCGTCCGGCTTGCCCGGCACGATCGCCGCGTTGCCGTGCTTGTCCGGCTTGAACGCCGCCTCCGGCTCATCCAGCCGCAAGTCCGCCTCGCGGTGCTTCGCGTCGAAGCCGTGGCAGGCGAAGCACTTTTCGGAAAGGATCGGCCGGATGTCCCGGTTGAACTGCAAAGGAGCCGCCGCCGCAGGCAAGCAGGCCCAGGCGAAAGCGGATGGAAGGAAGCGACGCATCGGACCTGAAACGTGACCGCTGGGCTCACTCTGTCAGCCAAAAAAGACCGGGGGGACTGCTGGAGGGCGGGCGGGGATGGATGGGATCGATA
This sequence comes from Verrucomicrobiia bacterium Tous-C4TDCM, assembly GCA_002304315.1. Lineage (GTDB taxonomy): Bacteria > Verrucomicrobiota > Verrucomicrobiia > Verrucomicrobiales > Akkermansiaceae > Haloferula. The sequence continues at coordinate 6,019 of NEUO01000014.1, read as the reverse complement.
GGACGGACGGGACAAATAGGATGCAAGGAAAGAGGGGCGCGGGCGGCGCGCCCGCAGCACCTCGACTGATTCCAGGGCGATTCACCGACCTACCGACCCACCGGTTTTCCCTTCCCCATCTCCTGATTTCCGCTTTCCTCTAACTGCCCTCCCATCCAATGACTGCCAATCACAAAGCCACCTCTCCCGAGGACTTCACCGCCCATCCGAAAGGAGTCGGCGATGTGCTCTGAATTCGGGCAAAAAGAAACCCCGGGGCCTCTCAACCGCAAGCGGCCGAGGAAGGAATCCCGGGGTCAACGTGGGGAAGGTGCCGCAATCGTGGCGGCACGTCAAAACATATTTCATCCCGCAAATCGGTTCACGGGCGCATGAATCCGGCATTCTTCCAGTCCATCGAAAGCATCCTTCACACGGAGCGGATCGACGCCTATCGCCAGGATGGTGCGGGACCCTCTGTCACCTTGGCCCGCTATCTTTTGAACCTGGCGCTCAGCGAGTCCCTCTACCCGGCTCTGTAATTCGCCGAGATCGCGCTGCGTAACGCGGTCCATCGGGAACTCACCGCCCGCTGTGGCACGGATGGCTGGTATGACTCCGCACGAGCCCGGCTCACCCTTTGGCAACAGGACAAGGTCGCGGCGGCCAAAGACGCCTTGCGAAAGCGTCGGAAGCCTCTTTCGCCGGGACGCATCGTAGCGGAACTCACCTTCGGCTTCTGGACGGGCTTTTTCAACAACGCCCACGCCCGCACCGGGATCGGGTCGTATCTTTCCAAAAGCGCGTTTCCTCACGCGCCCCCCCCGGAACAATACCAAGCCAAGCTCGACAAACGGTGGCTTGAGATCCGCGACCTCCGCAACCGGGTCTTCCACCACGAGCGAATCCTGCACTGGAAGGATCTCGATGCCCGGCACCAGGCCATCCTCGATGTCATCTCATGGATGTCGCCCGAGCTCCACGACCTCGCAAAGGCCCTCGACCGCTTCGTCGGCATCCGGAAGGACGGACTGAACCCCTGGATCGCCAAACTTCAGAACCAATGGCCGAAGCCATAGGCTCTTATGTCGATCTCAAGCGAACGATAACTTCGCCTCGACCACCGAAACACCGCTTTTACCCTTCCCGCCAGCTGCTCAGTGGCTAGAAACACTTTGTCCATGCGATTTCATCATGTCAGCACCTCCCGAAGCCTAACGGCACATGCCTGATACCCCGGAAGCATTGGCGCGGAAAACCATCGACGCCCTACTGGGTGCCGCTGGCTGGACGACCCAAGACATCTCGACACTCAACCTCTCCGCATCCCGCGGTGTCGCCGTCCGCGAGATGCAATCCCACGGCGGTCCCGCCGACTACATCCTCTTCGTCGATGGCAAGGCGCTCGGCATCGTCGAAGCCAAGAAAGAAGGCACCACTCTCTCCGCCGTCGCCGAGCAATCCGCCCGCTACACCGCCGCCATGAAGTGGATCCCCCAGCGCTGGGCCGATCCTTTGCCCTTCACCTACGAGTCCACTGGCATCGAAACCAACTTCCGCGACCAGCGCGACCCCGACTCCCGCTCGCGTCCCGTCTTCGCCTTCCACACTCCCGAGCACCTGCTCGAACTCGTCCAGCAGCCCGATACCCTCCGCGCCCGCCTTCGCCAATTCCCCGCACTGAAAACCGCCCCGCTCCGCGAGTGCCAGATCGACGCCGTCACCAGCCTCGAAAAATCCCTCGCCGCGAACCGCCCGCGCGTCCTCATCCAGATGGCCACCGGCTCCGGCAAGGCCTTCACCGCCGTCACTCAGGCCTACCGCCTCATCAAGCACGCCGGTGCCAAGCGCATCCTCTTCCTCGTCGATCGCGGCAACCTCGGCCGCCAGACCGTCAACGAATTCCAGCAATTCACCACCCCCGACGACGGCAGCAAGTTCACCGACCTCTACAACGTCCAGATGCTCGGCCCCGGCGGCATCGATCCCGTCTGCAAGGTCACCGTCTCCACCATCCAGCGCCTTTACTCCCAGCTCTCCGGAAACGCCACCTTCGACGACGAGGCCGACGAGCACTCCGGCTACGAAAGTGGCTTCGGCGTCTCGCCGCAGTCTTCATCACCGCTCGAAGTGCGCTACAATCCCAAGATCCCCATCGAGTCCTTCGACTTCGTCATCGTCGATGAATGCCACCGCTCCATCTACAACCTGTAGCGGCAGGTCATCGAATACTTCGACGCCTTCCTCATCGGCCTCACCGCCACTCCCAGCAAGGCCACCCTCGGATTCTTCGACCGGAACCTCGTCACCGAATACCCCTACGTCCAGGCCGTCGCCGATGGCGTGAACGTCGGCTACGACATCTACCGGATCAAAACCGAAGTCTCCGAGAAAGGCGTCACCGTCAAGGCCGGGCACGACTATCAGAAACGCGACCGCCTCACCCGCGCCAAGCGCTGGGAAATCCAGGAAGCCGAGGAAACCTACCAGAAAACCCAGCTCGACCGCTCCGTCGTCGTCCCCGATCAGATCCGCACCGTCATCCGGACTTTCCGGGAAAAACTCTTCACCGAGATCTTCACCGACCGTCCCGCCCGTGCCAAGGCCTTGGGCCTCGACGAACCCTGGGTGCCCAAGACCCTCATCTTCGCCAAGGACGACAGCCACGCCGAGGACATCGTCGATATCGTCCGCAAGGAGTTCGGCAAGGGAAACGACTTCTGCAAAAAGGTCACCTACAAGGCCAGCGGGAAATCCGAGGACATCATCAAGGCCTTCCGCACCGCCCCCGAGTTCCGCATCGCCGTCACCGTGGACATGATCGCCACCGGCACCGACATCAAGCCGCTCGAATGCCTGCTCTTCCTGCGCGATGTCCGCTCCCAGCTCTACTTCGAGCAGATGAAAGGGCGGGGCACCCGCACCATCGATCCCGACGCCCTCGCCAGCGTCACGCCGGATGCCGGAGGAAAAACCCGTTTCGTCCTCGTCGATGCCGTCGGCGTCACCGAGTCCGACAAGACCGACTCCCGCCCGATGGAGAGCAAGCCCTCCGTCGCCTTCGACAAGCTCCTGCTCGGCATCGCCATGGGCGCCCGCGATGAGGCCACCCTCACCACCGTCGCCAGCCGCCTCGCACGCCTCGACCGCATGCTCAGCCAGGCCGACCGCGAGGAAATCGCCAAAGTCTCCGGCGGCCAGTCCGTCAAACAGATCGCCGTCGCCCTCATCAAGGCCACCGATCCCGACGAAATAAAAGGTAGGGCGTGCCGGCCCGGCGCGCCGACTTATTCCGAGCCCACCCCCGCCGAACTCAAGGTCGCCGCCGACGCCCTCGCAGAAGAAGCAGCCAAGCCGCTCGCCTCCAATCCCGCCCTCCGCGATCTGCTGGAAGCCAAACGCCGCAAGGCCGATGTCACCATCGACCACCTCACCGGCGACGAACTCATCAGCGCGGGCTACGACGAGGAAAAAGCCCGTCAGCTCGTCACCTCCTGGAAACAATTCCTCGAAGATAACCAGGACGAAATCACCGCCCTCCAGATCCTCTACAACCGCCCTCGCGCGAAACGGCACCTCGTTTACGAAGAACTCAAGACCCTCGCCGAAGCCGTCGCCCGGCCGCCCTACCACATCGCCCCCGCCGAAGTCTGGAAAGCCTACGAACACCTCGAAAAGCGCCCCCTCACCACCGACCCCGTCAAAACCCTCACGAATTTGATCACCCTCGTCCGCCACACCGTCGATCCCCAGAAGACTCCGCTCGCGCCTTTCCCCGAACTCGTCGAGACCCGCTACCAGCAATGGCTCGCCCAGCAAATGGGGAGCGTGGGTTTGCAACCCGCATCTGAAACCACTCCGCCGCAGGCGCAAACTCCCAGATTCACCCCTGCTCAGATCCACTGGCTCGATGTCAGCAAGAACTACGTCGCCCTCAACGGTGCCTTCGCCACCGACGATCAGGAGGCCTACCTCGACGCCTGGCAAAGCATCGACTCCGATGAAGGCGTTCCGCTCGCTGTCGCCCGCAAGGCATTCGGAGGCGATCCCAAGGCAATCATCGAGGAATTGAGCCAGATGCTGATCGCATGAACAAATTCACCCTGAATTTCACATAAAAGTGAAAAAACCTGTTGAAATCATACTGAGCACGATTCACGTTGGGAACGTCAGACGGGTCGTGACCCTGGGAATCGACGATCAGGACCTTGCCAAAAAATTCCTTACCAAGCTGGGAAAAGACGATGGGAGAAAATTACAACAACTTACCGCCCGCATATCGAGAGTGGCTGACCATCACACCTACGAGCACGAAACGATCTTCAACCATGTCGGGGATGGCCTTTATGAATTCAAACGCCCGGGCATCCGCCTCTACGCCTTTTACGATTCGCTGGGCAATGACCACCATCTGATCCTCTGCACCAGCGGAGGGACCAAAAACAATAAGAAGGAGCAGAACGCCGACATTACGAAAGCCAAACAACTCAAGGATAGATATTTTAAGGCGAAAGCCGACAACCCTGACCACATAGTAATCGAGGAAGACACACCATGAACATCACCATCAGAAAAAAAGCCAACCCGCTTGCGAAGACCTTCAAGGAAGCCTTGGACTCAGCCGAAGCCGAGGTGGAACTCAGCAAGCTGGCCATCGTCGAAGAGCTTCTCCAATTCATGAAGCAGGAAGGAATCAATCGCACCGAGTTGGCCAAACGCATGGGCGTGGGGCCTTCGCGCATCACCGCCATGCTCAGCGGCGACGGGAACCTCACCATCGATACTCTCGTTCGTGCCGGGCGGGCTTGCGGGGCGCGCCTGCATCAGCACTTCGTGCTGGAAGGTCACGCAGCCCATTTCGCCACCTGCCACGCGGATGAAATCCATGATGCGTTCGCGATCACGGCAAGACGCATCGAACTTAATCCGGTAAAATTCAGCATGGGACCCAAAGCCAAGGAGGACAGTGCCGATGCAGCTTAGTCCATCACCCCTTTCCATCGTCGCCCACGAATTCCGCGAGATCCAGGTCAAAGCGGCCGAAGAAGACAAGCCGAAGGGCACCTTGGGCTTGAAGTTCAACCGCAAGTGGGGCGCAAGCGACAATGATCCCCTCAACTGGATACTCGAACTCACCGTCGAGTTCGGAGGGGATCAGGGCGAGGCGAAAGCCCCCTATGCCGGGTTGATGAGGATTGAGGGCATGTTCAAAATCCACAAAGACTATCCCGAGGACAAAAGGGATTCTCTGATCAAGGTGACCGGTGCGTCCATTCTCTACGGAGCTTGCCGCGAAATGCTCGCAAATCTTACTGCTCGCTCCTCCCACGGCATCATCTCGCTTCCCTCGGTTTCCTTTATCAGCGCCCCTTCGGCATCTGAAAAAACGCCTGCGAAAAAACCCAAGGCGCAAAAAACCGCACGCTCCCGGAAATGATCGGAAGGGCCGCCTACCTTGATGTATGGCACAGCGTCGAATCCGATGACCTGTCCGCCGTAGCCTTTGCGAAGGAGGAAGGCGTTCCGCTCGCAGTCGCCAACCGCGTCTTCGGCAAGGATGCCCTGAAGCCGATCATTGAAGAACTTAACGAGGTGTTGGTGGGATGAGTGCTGTTTTGGACAAATGGCAAATCGCGAAGATTTCTGACTTCGCAAAGACGACGAGCGGCGGCACTCCAAGCCGGACTAATCCGGAATTCTACACTGGCAACATCCCTTGGATAAAATCGGGCGATCTGAATGACGGCAACGTCAGTGAAGCAACCGAGTTCATTACCGAGGAAGCCTTAAAAAGCTCCTCGGCTAAACTCTTCCCTGCTGGAACCCTGATGATTGCTCTCTATGGGGCAACAATCGGAAAGCTCGGGATTCTCACGATTGACGCAGCTACGAATCAGGCGGTTTGCGGAATCTTCGTGGAAGCGGATTTTTTCCCGTTAAATTGTTAGAACGGATTGGTGCTGGTTGATCGGGCGATGTTCCGACATCGCCTGTTTGAACAAACGTTTCAAATCAACCAACACCATGGATCAACAGACAG
>NEUO01000139.1 GCA_002304315.1 Verrucomicrobiia bacterium Tous-C4TDCM | reverse complement strand
AAATGCTATTGATGGTTTTGTGCTGTGGTGGAGTTGATCTCTACATCAATTCTGGGTCACATTCACGCGGAGGAATAGTTTGCTGGCAGCCGTCCCGGTGACCGTGGCCGTGACCCGGGTGAAGCCGGGTGAGGGCGTGTTCGCCTGGGTGGTGAAGTTCACGGTGGTCCCGCCACTTGTCGCGCCGCCTAGGTTAAAGGTGGCGAGATCGGTGGACCAGCGGTAGCTCGCGGTGAGGTCGGCGGCGGGACTGGCATTCTGCGGATGGGTGAAGGTGAAAGTAATGCCGCTCTTGCTTCCCGCGATCAGCCCCCGCGTGAAGGTGCCGGGGTTGGTGCCAAAGAAGTTTTCCACGCCGTTGTCGATGCCGTCGCCATCGGGATCGTCAAAGAGATCCTGGTCGGCGGGAGTGAGTCCGAAGCCGGAAATCCAGTTTGCGAAGCTGTTAACGGGGGTGCCGGCGGTGGTGAGGTTCCATGCGCTGGGGCTGGAAATGCCTGCGAAGGCATTGCCGCCGGAGGTATCGACGATCGCGGTGGAGTCGATCAGGAGATGGTAAGCCACTCCCGGACCGAGGTCGTTGGTCGGATTGATGGTCAGGGTCTGTCCGCTGAAGACGAGTCTGGGCGAGGAAGCCACGTTGAAGCTCTCGACCGTGCTGTTATTGGAGGTTCTCTTGAGCGTGATCGTGCCGGTTCCCTTTACGACCGGTTCGCTGAAGGTTGCGACGAGATTGGCAGTGATCGTCACCGCAGTCGCATTGTCCGCAGGGCTGGTCGTGATGATCACCGGCGCGGCGCTTGCTGGCACGAAGGCTGCGAGAGCGTGGCTGTCTTCCAAAGGAGAGCTGACCGTCCAAGTGTAAGTGGCGGGTCCCGCCGTTGGCACAGTCTGGTAGCCTGCGTTACCGACACATGAGCCCGAATCGCCGTTATACAGGATGCTGGCGAAGGGACCGGTGATCGTGGGTGAGTTGTTGGAGGTGTATACGCCTGTCACGAAGCTCCAATCCACCGGGAGGTTCAGGCTGCCGGATCTGCCGGAGGAGGTCGCGGTTCTCGCCACGCCAGGCGCGACGCCCACCAGGCTCAGCACTCCGACGCGTGACCGGGTCGAGGCAGGGAAAGTCACCACAATGTTGCCGGTGCCCGCGGTCGGGGCATCGAGGTAAAGGATGGCCGCGTTTCTGTCGGACGTGGAATTGACTGCTGCCGTGAAATTCTGGGTTCCGTTCCAAGTCGCGCTGATGCCCTGATTGACATTTTCCCAACTGGCGATCAGCAACAGCTTTCGGTTGCTGCCGCTGGGCACGGTGAAGTTGATGGTGTTGGTGGTCTGCGCGGTGCTCTGATATTGCCCGGTGCTGGCATTGACCGCGACGAAGCCGGTGGAGGAAGGGTCGAAGTTCAGCAACAGATTGTCATAACCCGGGTAGGAAACCGTGGCCAGATCCGTACCATGGGTCATCGAGAGGTAGGGGCTGTCGTAGGTTTTGGTCGGGTTGAGGTTCACGTTGGTCCCGTTCACCCGTGGAGTGGTTTTGCTGTTGGCGTAGAAGGTGAAGATATCGCCTGCCTCGCTGGTGTAGTTAAGCGTGTTGGTAACAAAGGTCAGTGCGTTGGCGATGACCGATGTCCTGAACGCGGCGAAGTCGGCATAGCTCGACGCCTGCCCCATCTGGATGATCACCGGCGCCCAGCTATTGCTCATGGAAATGTCCAAACCGTGAGTGGCGGCTGTGGCGGTGTAAGTGCCGCCCGCAGGACGGAGCGCGCAGTAGGCATTGCCGCTTTGGAGGAAAATCCAGCTCGAGGCTTCCACGCGGGCGTTCCAGAGGGCTTGCGGAACGAAGGCCGGCATGCCGCTGCCGCTGTTATTGGCGTTCTGGTCGCGTTGCACCACCATGCAGTTCGCGCGGGTCACACCGCTGAGGTCGGCATAACTTTTGTCATCGATGGAGGAACCTTCACCAAAGACCATCACCCGGTTGTTGGGACCGGAGGCGAACATCACACCCATCGCGCGGTTCTGGTCGCTGATCTGGGTGTATTGCCGGTTCATGTCAAAGGTCAGGGTGCCCATGGTATAATCGGGCGTGACCCAGGTGTCGCGGCGCAGGTTCGAGTTGCCGCTGTCAAAGGTGATGAAGTTGTCATCCCCGACGACGCTACCGGCGCGGCCAAAGCGGCGGGAGGTGCAGAGGTAGTTCGGGCGGGCGGGGTCGGTGGCGCAGGCCGTGATGATTGCGGGCACGCGGTAGGAACTGGCGGCGGGAATCAGGCCAAAAGTACGGTCCGTGCTCGCGTTCGCATGCCATCCATAGCCGTAGAGGACTTGGTGGAAGGAATACTGGCTGCCGAGACGGACGTAGTTGTCCTTATAGCAGCGTGCCTCCCCACCGCCGCGCACGCCGGATAAAGTCCAGTCCGATGCGGTGTCCGCCCAATACAAGGTGATGAAGCGTTGTGCCAGAGTGCGCAGCACCGGCGACTCGGCGAAGTCCATCAGGTTATAATAAACCCCGACGCTATATTTCGCGTAGATCGGGCTGGCGATCTCGGCATTGATGCCCTCCCCGGCGCGGGCGGTGAAGTAGCGTTGGAAATAGCCGCTCCATGCGGTGGCGTGCTGGGCGAGCGTCTGCCCATCGGCGAGGACCATGCCTGAGCCGTAGCCGGGCGCATCCTTGAGAGCCTCCGCGCAGAGCAGGTAGCTGCCCTTCTGCATCGCGTAGTGGTTCTCGCTGCCGTGATAGACCCAGGTGTCGCCCTGCGCGTCGCTGGTCCTGCTGCGCGTCCGCATGAAACGCCACATCATGTCCTGAATGTTGGTGCGGGCCTGCGTCGTCAGCCGCGCGTTCATCACGGGATCATGGTAAATGCGCCAGATCAGGTGCAGCCAGAAGTAGGAGTCGAAGTCGATGGTGTCGCTGTCCGGCACCGGATACTGGCTGTGGAATTGGTTGATGGTATCGTTGGCGGTCACCAGGTCGGTGCCCAGATGGAAGGCCGCCAGCGCAGAGGAGGCCATGCCCGCTGAACTCGTCGTGCTGGGAAAAGGGTTGGTGAGGTTCTGCTGCATCATCCAGGTGAACCGTCCATCCACCGTGGCCAGGTCTGGCAGCGCGGTGAAGTTCCACACGGTGGCATCCGAAATGCCCGCGTAAAACTGGTTGGTGGTGTTGCGGAATGCGGTGGAGTCGATTCTCACATAATATCCAGCGCCAGCGACGAAGTTGTTGACGGGATTGATCATCACCTTACCTCCGGCCAATGTCACGGCGGCGGAGGTCACGTTGATGGTTTCAAACACCGCGCCATCAGCCCTGTGAATGGTGATGTTGCCCGTGCCCTTCTGGATGGTTTCGCTGAAGGTCGCCACGAGATTGGCATTCACGGCGACATAGTAGGCGTTGTCCTTGGGTGAGAAAGTGGGCACCAGCGGCGGGTTGCTACCGGTGGAGAAGGACCACGTGGAGGCGTTCGTGATTCCCGTGAACGCATTGCCGCCGGAGGTATCGACGACTGCGCCGGAAGCAATCTTGATGTAGTAGATGGAGTTGGCAGCGAGATTTGCGGATTGATCGATGGTGAGGGTCGCTCCCGCAAAGGAGAGTAGCGGGGAAGCGGCCGCATTGAAGGATTCGATCGGCGAGCCTCCACCCGACTGCCACAATTCGATGGTGCCACTGCCGGCCACCACCGCCTCGCTGAAGGTCGCCACCAGATCGGCGTCCGGCGAGACAGAGATAGCGCCATTTGTGGGACTGGTGCCCGTGATCACCGGGGCGGCAGAGGCCGGCACGAAGATCGCGGCGCAGGTCGCAGGTGTTGAGGAGCTGGTGTCGCCGTAAGTGTAGGTCCGGGAGCCGACGGTTTGGCCAGTGGCATAACCCGCCGCCGCATCCGCGGAGCCGATGTTGGTGGAGTTGTAAATCGCCGTGTGACCTGCGGGCAGCGTGATCGTGCCGGAGCCATTGTCGGCATACCCGCTGACCACAAGACTACCCGACACCGGCACCGCCAGTGTCACGCTGCTGGTGGCATTGGCCAAGGCGGCTGTGGCGTCCCCGGGGCCGGCTCCGGAAACCGAGACCACGCCGACGCCGATCCCGTTGGTGATACCCTCTTCCATAGTGACCGAGAGATTGGCCGCGCCGCCGGTGAACGGGTTGTCCAGATAGTAGATCCCCCTGTTGCGCCCGGTGCCGGTGATCACCGGCGTGAGGGCGACTCCCCCATAAGTGATCGCGGCCACATTCTGGCCCTCCGCACTGACCTGGACGATCAACTTGTTCGCGGTCGCCCCGGCATTAAACGATAGCAACGCGGTCTTGGGATCATCGGCCACGGCTGATACCACGGAACTGGAATTGACCACGGTGATCTGCGCCATCACCGACCCGGCCATGGCGGCGAGCCCGGAGATGGCTGCCAGAAAATTCACGATGTTGTTGAAGCCAGTCATGCTATTTCGCGGCTTCGACCTGACGTTTCTTGAGCAGCTTCTTCATCGTTGCGATCGTTTCGGCATACTTGGGATCACCCGCCACGTTGCGGTTCCCCTGCGGATCCTTCGACAGGTCGTAGAGCATCTCCGATTTTCCACCCTCATAACGGGTGTAGCTGAAATGATTGGTGACGACCGCGTCCGCAGAAACAAACCGGCTGTAGGCTGCCTCGTGGAAAGGTTTTTTCGGATCGTCGAGCAGCGCGGTGAAATCCCGCCCCTGCACGGTGGCCGGCGTGGCGATACCGGCGAGCGCGCACAAGCTCGGGAAGATGTCGGTGGTTTCCACCAGGGAGGACGAGGCTCCCGGTTTTTTCCCCGGCACTTTCACGATGAGCGGCACGCGAATGGCGAGATGCATGGTGTTGTGTTTGCCCCAGAAATTGTGCTCGCCGAGATGCCAACCGTGGTCGCCCCAGAGCACGATGATGGTGTTTTCCGCCAGTCCGAGACCCCCGAGTTCGGCGAGGACATCGCCGGTGAGCTTGTCGGTATAGCTGGTGCACGCGAGGTATCCGTGGCGCATCATGCGGTGAAATTCGTCTGAGTTTTCATCGAGGCCCGCGAGGTGGTAGCTGCGGAACTCGCCGCTGCCTTTGAGCTCCTTCGGCGCGTTGGCCGGGCGTTGGCGGTTGGTGGCAAGCTGGATGCTGTCGCGCGGATAGAGATCCCAGTATTTTTTAGGAGCGTAGAACGGCATGTGGGGCTTGATAAATCCGCAAGCCAGGAAGAATGGTTTTCCTTCCTTTTTGAGGCGCTGGAGATCCTCGATCGTCTTGCGCGCCGTTTGGCCATCGGGATACGCGTCGTCTGCCACATCGGGCGATTCGTAAATGCGCCCGCGCTGTTTGGTTTTTGAAAGCCGCCGGGTCGTCTCCGGGTCGTGGCTTTGCATGTTGGCGGCGGATTGCCACGGTGCCTCGCTCCAACTTCTGTCCGCCGTGTCTTCCTTGCCGTGGAAAATCTTGCCGTTGGAGAGGGTGGTGTAGCCCGCCTTCCGAAAAGCCTCCGGCAAGGTCATGGCATCGGGAACATCCACGGCCACGCGACAATCACCCACAAAACGTTTGGATGTCGGCAGGATTCCGGTCAGCAGGCACGCGCGCGACCCCATGCAGATCGGCACCTGGCAATACGCGCGATCAAAGCGCATGCCGCCCGCGGCGAGTTTGTCGATGTTCGGCGTCTTGACCTGGGGGGCACCATAACAACCGAGCTCGGGGCGCAGGTCGTCGATGGCGATGAACAGGATGTTGGGACGCTGGCCGGCTCTAGCGGTGGCCAGGAGGATCAGGGAGAGGATGATGGGTTTGAGATACATGATGTGATGTTGGATGGGTGGGAAACCGCTTTTCGGTTTGGCCGCGGCCGCAGGAAACGCCTGTGGCGAGCGGGGCCAGGGAGAGGCATCGAATCAGGGTGCGGCGTTTCATGATGGGTTGGCGGCACCCGTGAAAGCGCCGATGCCGGTTGCCTAACGGTTCGGCCGGGGTGCGGCCTCGATGGGTAGGGCGGCGATGCCGTAGTGGATCGTGCCGGCACCGATGGACTCGGGCCAGGCTGGCGGGCCAAGCACCACCTCGCCGCCTTTCGGCATGTCCCGGCGCCAGATATCGAACGAAACGGGCTTGTTCTCCCGGCGTTGCTCGATGCTGACCTTACCGATCCTCTCGCCGGTGGGGACAAAGCCCTCGACCAGCCATGGCGGCGGGAGCTGGTTTCGCCGCTGGAAAACGAAGAGCGAGGTGGACGGCGCCACCGTCACGGTGACACGAAGATCCGCCCGGTCGCGGTGGACGTGGGCCGGCAGCACCAGATCCGCGCCGAGCAACCACGCGGGGATGGGACGCTCGGGCAGACTCACCCAGCGGGCATTGCGGTTGTGATGGGCCGGTACGGCATCGACCAACCCGCCTGCAACGATGTGATAGACCGATTGGTCCTTCTGATTGTTACGGACCGAGCGGATGAGCGAGCTGCCGTCATCAAGCGCGCCCGTAGTCCACTGACCCGTGTGGGGATCGAATCGCACCTGGTCGAGCTTGCCGACGGTTCCTGACGTGTTCACCACGACCCCCTCGCCTTCGGCGAGATGGTTCACTCCGCCTTGCTTGGAGTGCAGTTCGACGCTGCCTTCGATGACCACCACGCCGGTCGAACCGGCGGCGGATGCATCCACTCCGAATCGGGTGCCGAGGTCCACCACCCGGGTCTGGGGCGCGTCCAGGATGAATCCCTTGCCGTGATCTCCGACATCGACCGTCGCTTTTCCCGAATGGATCCGGACATGCATCGGATCGATGAAACTCAGTCGCGCCGGGGCGAGCAGTTCGATCGAGACGTCGTTGGCCAAACGAAGCTTCAGCAACCCTTCGGCAATGGTGAGATCCCGGACACGGCTCCGGCTGCCGGCTTCGGGCGAAAGTCTGCCGTTCGAGACCCTGAGGTGTCTGGAGTCGATCACCTCGACCTCGACGCCCCGGGTCATGTAGGTCCATGTCGCGGTCGCGATGGCGATGACGGCTGCCGCAGCGAGCCACAGGATCCGGAGCTTGCTCCGACGCGCCCGAGCACCGACAAACGGGAGGGAGTCTTCGAGCGCGCAGCTGCTGCGAAGGGCGGCCCTGAGCTGCTCCTCGCGGATTCCCGTGATGACGAATTCCCTCAACAGGCCGGGACTGCCATCGAGCAAATCACGGAGCTCGCCGGACTCGCGGGCGTCCAGGTCATTCTCGTAGTAGCGGGCGGTCAGATGCTCAAAATGGTTCATCGGTGACTCCTTTCCAGCAGGAGCTGGCTCTCGATGCACTTGCGCAACTGCTCGCGAATACGCAGCAAGCCGACGCGGATCGCGACTTCGCTTTTGTCGAGCACGCGGGCGATCTCCCGCGAATCGAGCAAATCGTAGTAGCGGAGGCGGACCATTCGGCGCGCTTCGGGGGCGAGTTTGGCGAGGCAAAGGTCAAGATGCGCCTCCTCCTCCCGCAGGGCGGGAGCGTGCTCAAGGAACGTGTTGGAAATGCGCTCCAGCAGCGCTTCGTCGAAAACCAAGCGTGATCTCGCATAGTCCCTTCTGCTGCCGAGGATCGCGAATTTCGCGACTCCCATGGCCCACGGAAGGAAGGTCTTCGACGGGTCATAATCGGCGAATTTGCGGAGCAGCGTCATCGCGATTTCCTGAAGAAGATCCTCCGCCTGCCCGCGGTCGCGAATGCTGGTGTGAACGAAGCACGCGACCGTGGACTGCGCCTGAGTCCAGAGTCGCGTGAAATGTTCCTGTTGGTCCGCCGTGAGCATTCTCTTTTATTCTCCAAACGACGTTCCTGTCGTTACAAGAATGTTGAGAAAATCCCGGAAGCCAACGGGACTCATCCGAGGCCCGCCAACATCTCACGGAGCTGCACCAGCTTGCCCTGCCACTCGATGATCCTCGCCTTTTCCTGCTCCACCACCTCGGCCGGAGCCCGGGCGACGAAGCTTTCGTTGCCGAGCTTGGTCTGGCAGCGCACGACTTCCTGCTCGATCCGGGCGATCTCCTTCGAAAGCCGGATCTTCTCCGCCTCGACATCGATCAGCCCTTCCAGCGGCAGGTAAATCTCGCCGACCGGAGTCAGCGACACCGGCGTGCCCTTCGGCGCGTCGTAGGCGGAATCGAGCACGATCTCCACCGCCCCGGCGAGCAGGGCAAGCACCTGCTTCTCGCCATCGAGCCACTCGACCGCGCCCTTCACCACCAGCTTCACGTCGCGGCGGCTGCCGACGTGGTATTCGGCCTTCAGATTGCGCACCCGGCCGGCGGTTTCGTAGATCGCGGCGGCCTTCGATTGCTCGGCGGCGATCTCCTCCGCGGCCAGCCCGGCGAGCACCGGCTCGTCCGGCAGCAGCGCCTGCATCAGGAACTCGCCTTCCTCGAGATAGCCCATCCGCACCGACAGCTCTTCGGTCACGTGCGGCATGTAGGGATGCAGCAGTTGCAGGAAGCGGCTCATCACCGTGTCGAAGACCGACAGCGTCACGGCGCGGGCTTCCGGCGTCGCGCTTTCGCGCAGGTCGCCCTTCACCGCTTCGAGGAACTTGTCGCAAAACTCGCCCCACAGGAAATCGTAGAGCCGCTGGGCGATCTCGCCGAAACGGTATTCGCCGTAGATCCGCTCGAGGTCGACCGCGAGCTGGTCGAGCTTCGCAAAGATGTCCACATGGAAGCAGTTCGCCATCCCGACCACGTCGTCGTCCTCGATCTCCGCGGCGGGAGCCTCGATCTCGTCCGCCATCTGGCGGAAGCGGCAGGCGTTGTAGAGCTTGTTGGCGAAGTTGCGGCCTTCTTCCACCGACGATTCGTCGAAGCGCACGTCGCTGCCGACCGGCGCGATCCGCATCAGGCCGAAGCGCAGGCCGTCGGCACCATACTTCTCCATCAGGTCGATGGGGTCCGGTGAGTTCCCCAGCGACTTGCTCATCTTGCGGCCCTGCAAGTCGCGGATGATCGAAGTGAAATAGACGTTCTTGAACGGCAGTTCCCCTTCGAAGCGGAAGCCGGCCATGATCATCCGGGCGACCCAGAAGAAGATGATGTCGGGACCGGTGACAAGGTCGGAGGTCGGATAGAATTTCTTCAGCGTGGCGCTTTCCTCGCCGACGCCCGCCATGGTCGCGAAGGGCCACAGCCAGGAGCTGAACCAGGTGTCCATGACGTCTTCGTCGCGGACCCAGTTGTCGGCGTCGGCGGGCGGTTCCACTCCGACGAACAGGTCGCCATGGGACAAATGGGACGTATCGAGCGACTCGGCCGCCTTGAGCGCGTCGAGCTTGTCCTTGCGATACCACACCGGGATCTGGTGGCCCCACCAGAGCTGGCGG
This sequence comes from Verrucomicrobiia bacterium Tous-C4TDCM, assembly GCA_002304315.1. GTDB lineage: Bacteria > Verrucomicrobiota > Verrucomicrobiia > Verrucomicrobiales > Akkermansiaceae > Haloferula. The sequence continues at coordinate 5,061 of NEUO01000139.1, read as the reverse complement.
GAAATGCACCAGTCCTGAAGGTTTTCCATCCAGTGGGCGTAGGTCTTCGCCCAACGTTCCGGGCGGAACTGCATCTCGCCCGTCGCCACCGCATCGGCGGCCTCTTTCACGCAGGGATACTTGAGGAACCACTGCATCGAAATCCGCGGCTCGATCGGCACGTGGGCGCGCTCGGAGAAACCGACGTTGTTCTCGTATTCCTCCACCTTGAGAAGCAGGCCCATTTCCTCGAGCTTGGCCGCGGCGCGCTTGCGGGCGACGAAGCGGTCGAGCCCGTGGAATTCCGGCAGCTCCGGGCAATGGATATGCGCGTCCGGCGTGAGGACATCGATGATCTCCAGCCCGTGCTTCATCCCGATCTCGAAGTCGGCCTTGTCGTGGGCCGGAGTGATCTTCAGCGCGCCGGTGCCGAATTCCATGTCGACGTGGTCGTCGGCGATCACCGGGATCGCGGCGTGCGGGAAGGGCCGGAACACCGAGCGGCCGACGTATTTCGCGAAACGCGGGTCCTTCGGGTTCACCGCCACCGCCACGTCGCCCATCAGCGTCTCGGGGCGGGTGGTCGAGATTTCCAGGAACTCGCCGGGCGCGTCGGTCAGCTCATACTTCATAAAGTAGAGCTTCGAGCGCTGCGGGGTCATGATCACCTCCTCGTCGGATAGCGCGGTGAGCGAAACGGGGCACCAGTTGACCATCCGCTTGCCGCGGTAGATCAGGCCTTCCTTGAAAAGCTCGACGAAGACGTGGCTGACCCACTTCGTGTAGTCGGCGTCCATCGTGAAGCGTTCGCGCGACCAGTCGCAGGAGCAGCCGAGGCGCTTGAGCTGGTTGATGATGATGTCGCCGTGCTTGTCCTTGAAGGCCCAGACCCGCTTGAGGAACTCGTCGCGGCCGACCTCGCGACGGGTCAGCTTTTCATTTTCGCGCAGCTCACGCTCTACCTTGGCCTGGGTGGCGATGCCGGCGTGATCGGTGCCGGGCAGCCACAGCACTTCCATGCCATTCTGGCGGGCGCGTCGCGCAAGGACGTCCTGGATCGTGTTGTTGAGGACGTGTCCGAGGTGCAGGATGCCGGTGACGTTCGGCGGCGGGATGACGATCGAATACGCGGGCTTCTCCGACGACGGGTCGGCTTCGAAACATTTCCCCTCGATCCAGGCGGCGTACCACTTGGCTTCCACCGCTTGGGGTTCGTAGGCTTTGGGCAAATCGGACATAGCCGCGGAGGGATGCCAGAGGCCCCCGGCTTTGTAAAGGAAGGTGGCGGGGGCAAAAAAAAGAGGCCCGCCCGATGCTCCTTAGGAAAAACCCAAAAACCTAAGGGACAATCGGACGGGCCACCTGCCGGGAGCAGAACTCCCTGACAAGATCTTTTCGTAAAGCACCACTCTCGCGGCGGCCTTACATGGGATATAACGCCACCCGGGGAATTTTCTTTTCTCGAAATCTGAAGTTTTTTTCGTCCTCGCCGCACCGGGCTCGCCCATCGGACTCCCAGGATCCTAAAAATCAATCGGTCGCGCGATTCACAGTGATTCGGGTACGCGTCGGAAAGAAGGCCGGACTTCCTTCCCCGAATCCCGAGATCAGGTCTCCCGTGACGATCTCGCCACGGGCCGACACCCAACTCTTTCGTCAACTCGGCCTAACAGGAAGAACTCTCCGATGCCGTCAATGGCCCATCTCCCGCTATTTGCCCGCGGCCGGGTTCTTCTGGCCAAGCTCAGGGCCCCGGTCGGCCGGCATCGAGCGGTGCCAGGCAAGCACTGCCTTCGAAAGGCGCGCCACCACCCCGGGCTCCTCCGCGGCAAGGTTCCGCCCCTCGCCCGGATCCGCCAGGAGGTCGAAAAGCAAGGGATTGGAGCCACCGTAGTCGCACAGCAGCTTCCACTTGCCCTCGCGAACCGCCAGATCCGGCAGCGGCAGCGGCGGCTTGGTCAAGCTCGACTTGCGGTCCGGCGGGCGGCGCCAGAAAATCGGTGCGCCCCGCGACGCCGCGGCCTTGCCAGTAAGGGTGCCGGACAGGTCCTCGCCATCGAAGGCAGTGCCTTCCGGCGGCTTGATGGCCGCCAGCTTCAGCAGCGAGGGCGCGAGATCGAAGGCGGCGAACACGGACTGCGCATCGGTGCTGCCCGCTTTCTCCGGAGCCAGCCACCCGGGCCCCCAGACGATCAGCGGCGAGCGGATCCCGCCTTCGAACAAGCCGCCCTTCACCCCGCGCAGCGGCCCGGCCGATCCCGCGCCGGGCTCGGGGCCGTTGTCGGAGCAAATCAGGACGATCGTATTGTCCCGCAGTTCCGGATTGCTCCGGAGGTGGTCGAACAGCCGGCCGAGCTGACGGTCCATTTCTTTGAGCACGGCGAGATACATCCCGCGTTTTCCCTCGGCCCACCGGTCAACCGGCGGCCAGAACGGCGAGTGGACGTCGTCCGGCCAGAGGTTCACGTAGAACGGCTTCTTCGCCGCCACTGCCTGGTCGATGAACGGGATCGCGGCGTCGATGAACCCGGTGGTGATCTTCGAACGCGGCATCCAGGTGACGGGTCCGCCAAGACGTTCCGCATCGCCCCAGATCTTGCCTGAAGCGGTGTCGCCGGGCTTGCGGGTCAACGGCAACAGCTTCGGCCCCATGCCCTCGAAGTTGGTGAGAGAAGCATCGAAGCCGTAACCGGTGATCGGCGGCGCGTCGTCGACATCGCGCTGCCCACCGAGGTGCCATTTGCCGAAGTGCCCGGTTGCATAGCCGCCATCCTGGAGCCGGCGGGCGAGCACCGGGGCCTTCGGATCGAGCCACTGGGCCATCCCGCGCCGCTCGTTGTCGGCGCGATTGTTGAGAAACGACGTGATCTTCCAGCGCTGAGGATACTGCCCGGTGCTCAGGGCGCAGCGCGACGGCGAGCAGATCGGCGAGTTGACGTAAAACTGTGTGAACCGGATCCCGCCGGCCGCAAGCGCGTCGATGTTCGGGGTCCGGGCTTCCGTGTTGCCGAAACACGAGAAATCCCCCCAGCCCAGATCGTCGATGAAGACCATCACGAGATTGGGCTTTGAACGCACCTCCGAGGCCCGGACGGCGGGGCACACCAGAAGGATCAGGGAAGCGAGGAACGTTGGTTTCACAGGAATGCGGGAATTTTCTCAACCTCTCCAAACGAGGCAGGAACACAGCCCAAGTCTCTTGCTCTGAAAATCAACAATCGGCAATCGGCAATCCACCCGGTTCCCAACACTAGTTCGCGGGCTTCTTGCCGTTCTTCCGCGGAGCCGCCCCGGCACCACGCCATGAATCCGTGCGCGCGGCCCATTCGTCCCATTCCCGGCCGAGGGCTTCGACCCGTTCGGGATGGCTCGCGGCGAGGTTGTTTTTTTCGACGGGGTCCGCCTTGATGTCGTAAAGTTCCCATCGCGCTTCCTCGGGGAAGCGCTTCCCTTTCACGAGTTTCCACTGGCCCTTGCGGATCGAAAACGCGCCTTGGTGCTGGACGCAGATCGCGCGCTCCGGCAAGGGGTCGCTGGACCGGAAGGTGGAGGCGAGGCTGATCCCTTCGGCCGGCTGGACCGCCTTTCCGGCGCGGGTTTCCGGATAGACGGCGCCGGACACTTCCACCAGGGTCGGCATCAGGTCCATCACATGAACGGGATCGCGCACCCAGCGGTCGGCCAGCACGATCCCCTTCGGCCAGTGGACGATGAAGGGGCTGGTGATTCCGCCTTCGTGGGTGAAGTGCTTGTAGAGGCGGAAGGGCGTGCCGCAGAGGTTCGCCCACGCGGAGCCGTAGGACATTTCCTCGGCGCCGGTGCCCATGGCCTCGAGCGCCGCGCCCTCGTGGAGGATGTTCTTCCCGCTCCGGGAAACGCCGTCGAAACCAAAAGGGCCCCACTCGTAGCAGGCCCCGTTGTCCGAAAGCAGCAGGATCAGGGTGTTCTCGTAGCTGCCGCTTTCCTTGAGCTGCCGGACGATGCGCGCCATGCCGTCATCGACGTGCTTGACCATCGCGGCGTAGATCGACATCCGTCGGGCGAGGTCCTCGCGGCGGGCGGGATCGAGCGATTCCCAGGCGGGGTTGGGCTGGCCGGAGTAGCCGTTGGCGATGTCGCTCTTCTGCTCCACCGGCACCAGCGACCGCGGGCCCGGCTGCCAGCCGTCGTGGTCGGCGAGACCGATCTCCTTGATCCGGCGGAAACGGTCGGCACGCAGGACGTCCCAGCCCTTGCGATAGGTGTCGAGGAAGCCCCTGCTCGACTCCGCGGGGGCCTGGATCGGGAAGTGGGGCGACGAGTGGGCGAGGTAAACAAACCACGGCTTTTTCTTCGCCTCGCCCTGCTTGATGAACTCGAGAGCATAGCCGGTGAAGGCGTCGGTGGCGTAGTATTTCCCGGGCTCATCCTTAAGCTCGGGCTCGCGGCCGGCGGGGAGGCGTTGATAATGCACGGGCTGCCACTGGTCGGCCGAATACCCGTCGGTGTAGCCGTAAAACTCGTCGAAGCCGCGCGCGACCGGACTGGCGGCGGGGGCGTTGCCGACATGCCATTTGCCGACGGCGTAGGTGCTGTAACCCGCACCCCGCAGCACCTCGGCGAGCGTGGCCGTGTTCGCGGCGAGATTCCCCCCGAAATCCCGGATGCCGGCCTGCGCGGGATGGAGGCCGGTGAGCAGCGAGGCTCGCGTCGGACAACAGCGGGCCGAATTGGTCATGTGCGTGAAACGCAGGCCCCGTCCCGCGAGCGCGTCGATGGCCGGCGTCGGGATCTCCCCTCCGTAGCAACCGAGATCGGAATACCCGAGATCGTCGAACAGCACGACCAGGATGTTGGGCTTCCCGGCCGCGGACGAGACGAAGACGCCGGCGAGAAAGGAAACCAGGAGACGGTGGGAGGCTTTCATCTTGGAGGTGAGTTGAGAGTTGAGAGTTGTTGCATTTAGAATCAAGGCGCGCTCCCATTGGCGTCAACCTAAGATGCTGAAGGTTGATTCTACAAGGGATTTCCTGCCTTTGCGGCGGCCGATCTGGATGTGCCGCGGGTCCGGCTCGTAGTCGCCGAAGCTCTCCAGTTTTTTCA
>NEUO01000138.1 GCA_002304315.1 Verrucomicrobiia bacterium Tous-C4TDCM | reverse complement strand
ATTGAAGATTGAAGATTGAAGATTGAAGATTGAAGATTGAAGATTGAAGATTGAAGATTGAAGATTGAAGATTGAAGATTGAAGATTGAAGATTGAAGATTGAAGATTGAAGATTGAAGATTGTTGATTGTTGATTGTTGATTGTTGATTGTTGATTGTTGATTGTTGATTGTTGATTGTTGATTGTTGATTGTTGATTGTTGATTGTTGATTTGCGGTGGGGAGATGGAGAAACGGCCCTTCGGTCACTTCAAAAAATCCAAAATCGTCACTCATCCATCAATCGGCACTCTGCCGCCGTGACCTTGCGCTGTGGGGCCGGTTTTGGTGCTTGATCGGGGGCGGCGGGTCGGGGGCATGGTGGCGGTGTGGCCTTGGAGATCGGAGCATTTCTCGAAGAGTTCGGCGCGCTCGCCCGCGGTCGCGGCTTCGTGTCGCGCGTACTGTGCGAAACGCCGGCGGGGCCGCTGATGGTGTGGGAGCGTGCCGGCGACGAACCGGCGGCCTACCTTTCGGCCGGAATGCACGGCGACGAGCCGGCGGGACCGCTGGCGGCGCTGGAACTGCTGCGGGCGGGGCATTTCGACGAGGGCGCGTGGCTGCTGTGCCCGGTGCTGAACCCGACGGGAGTGGCCGCCGGGACGCGCGACAATGCGGAGGGGATCGACCTCAACCGCGACTACTGGAACCGTCGTACTTCCGAGATCCGGTCCCACGCCGCGTGGCTGGAATCGTTGCCGGTGCCCCGGATGTTCATCTCGCTGCACGAGGACTGGGAAACGAGCGGCTTCTATTTCTACGAGATCAACCTGGCCGACGACCGGCCGGGGCGGGCGGCGGCGATCTTCGCGGCGGTGGCACCGTGGTTCCCGCCGGAACCGTCGGCCCTGATCGACGGCCACGACATCCGCGAGGCCGGCTGGATTTACCACGCCGCGGAGGCCGACCTGCCGGACGACTGGCCGGAGGCGATCTTCCTGGCGAAACGCGGTTGCCCGCTGTCGTTCACCTACGAGACGCCGAGCGCGATGGCCCTCGAAGCCCGCGTCGCGGCCCACGTGGCGGCGGTGCGGGCGGTGACGGCGTTTCGCGGAAGTCTCTGAGATGGACGGCGGGGCCGGTGCCGCTAGGGTCCGCGTCATGAGATTCCTGCTCCCCCTGTTCAGTTTGGCGGCTGCGGCTTTCGGTGCGCCGGCCGATGATTTCATCGCCGCCGCGAAGGCGAAGCACGGGGAGGCGGGGGAGAGGGCGGCGAAGTTTCTAACGGAGCACATGCCGGCGAAGGACAAGGAAGCGCTGTCGTCGGAGTTCCTCGCCACCAACCTCGACCTCGCCTTTGAAGCCCGCGTGGAGTTCCCGTGGGCGAAGTCGCTACCGGAGGAGATTTTCCTCAACGACGTGCTGCCGTACGCGGTGTTCGACGAGACCCGCGAGGCGTGGCGGGCGGACTTCCTCGCGAAGGCGAGGCCGCTGGTGAAGGACGCGAAGACCGCCAGCGAGGCGGCTCAGGCGCTCAACCGCGAGTTCTTCAAAATCGTCAACGTCCACTACAACACCGGCCGCAAGCTGCCGAACCAGAGCCCTTCGGAATCGGCGAAGCTGGGCATGGCGACCTGCACCGGGCTATCGATCATCCTGGTCGATGCCTGCCGCGCGGTCGGCATCCCGGCGCGGGCGGTGGGCACGCCGATGTGGACGAACGATCGAGGCAACCACACCTGGGTCGAGGTCTGGGACGGCGGCTGGCATTTCACTGGGGCCGACGAGTTCGACAAGCAGGGCCTGAACCGCGGGTGGTTCGTCAACGATGCCGCGAAAGCGAAAGCGGACGAGCCGAAGTACGCGATTTACGCGACGTCCTGGAAGAAGGAAGGGCTGGCCTTTCCGATGGTCTGGGCACCGGCCAGCCAGGAAGTGGCGGCGGTGAATGTGACCGCGCGCTATGCCAAAGCAGCGGCCGCGGCGGATGTCGCGAGGCTGGGTGTGCGGCTTTTCGACAAGAAAGACGGCGACCGCGTGGTGGCCAAGGTTGCGGTGATCGCGGGAGGCAAGGTTCTCGGCGAGTCCGAGACCAAGGCCGGCACCGCGGATCTCAATGACATGCCGCGCTTCGAGTTGAAGCCCGGGACAACGGGTTGGCTGCGCTTCACCGTCGGCGGGGAGTCACGCGAGGTGGTCTTCGCGGCGGTGGAGAAAGGCGAGCCGACGGTGGATGCCACCTGGGACGCGGCGGTCGCGGTGCCGTCGGAACTGGCGGCGGTCGAGGCCTGGCTGGCGCTGCCGGCGGCGGAGCGCAAGGCGGACGCACCCGCGCTGCAAGCGGCCCTGACCCAGGAAGTGGCGGCCCGGGTGGCGGGATTGCTTGCGGCGGATCGCGCCGGACTGATTGCGGTGGAGCGGAAGGAGGAGATGGAGAAAAAGTCGCTGAAGGTCGGCGACAAGACCCTGCGCTGGCTCGAGAAGACTTTCGGCGAGGCCCCGGCGGACGGCCGCAGCTTGTGGATTTCGATGCATGGCGGCGGTGGCGCCCCGCCGCAGGTGAACGACCAACAGTGGCAGAACCAGATCCGCCTCTACGAGCCGGCGGAGGGCATTTACATCGCTCCGCGGGCTCCGACCGACACCTGGAACCTGTGGCATGAGGGCCACATCGACCCGATGTTCCAGCGGCTGATCGAGGATCATGTCGCACTGCGGGGCGTCAATCCCGACAAGGTCTACCTGATGGGCTACTCGGCTGGCGGCGATGGCGTGTGGCAGCTCGCACCCCGGATGGCGGACCGCTTTGCCGCGGCGGCGATGATGGCGGGCCACCCGAACGAGACGCAGTTGCTAGGGCTGAGGAACCTGCCTTTTGCGATCTTCATGGGCGGCGCGGACGCGGCCTACGACCGGAACAAGATCGCCGCGGCGAAGTCGGCGGAGATGGCCGAGCTTCAGAAAGCCGACCCCGGTGGCTACGTCCACCTCTCGCGGATCTACGAAGGCCTGCCCCATTGGATGAACCGCAAGGACGCCGAGGGCGTGCCGTGGATGGCGAAGTTCACACGGAACCCTTGGCCGAAGAAAATCGTGTTGCTGCAAGACGACATCACCCACGACCGCTTCTACTGGCTGAAAATTCCGGACAAGGCCGCGGCGAAAGCCGGGCAGAAGATCGTGGCGACGGTGGAAGGGCAGACGATCACGCTGACCGGCGACGTTCCGGCGAAGATGGAGTTGCGGCTTTCCGACCGGCTGCTCGACCTCGACCAGGAAGTGAAGGTCATCGTGAACGGCAAGGACGTCGCAGCGGCCAAGGTGGCCCGCAATGCCGCAGCGATCCGCCAGAGCCTGGACGAGCGCCTCGACCTGCCGGCCGCCGCCAGCGCGGTGCTGGTGCTGCCTTGACCGTTCGCGCGGAAAGGGCGGCTCCAGAGGGTTCCTATGCCGCTCCCGCTCGCCCGCGAACTGGTGGTCATCACCCCGCGGCGGAGCACGTCGCCGGAACACGTCCTTCAGTTCGTGGAAAGCATCCTTTTCTGATCGCCCTTCCTCGGCTAATCCTCCGCCCGCACCATGATCATCCTGATCCGCAACATCGACCGCGCCATCACCGAAGCTGAAGTGCGCAAGCTCCTCGACACGCACGGCAAGGTGCGGACCTTCGACTTGGTCATGGACAAGGCCACCGGCCAATCCAAGGGCTTCGGTTTCGCCGACATGCCGTCGCTTGACCAGGCGTTGAAAATGATCGAGGCCCTGGACGGCTTCCAGCTCGGCGGCGCGAAGCTGCGGGTCAAGAAGGCCGCTTCTTCCTCGCTGCTCGGCACCCACGAGCCGCGGCCGAGCTCGGTCGCGAAAAAGAACGCTCGCAACGGCAATCCGCGCCGACGGGATTAGCCCCCCGTTTCCATGCCGATCCCGCATTCCACGGCCGTCGCGCATCTGGGGAGGGCCTGCCCGGAAATGAAGGCCCTGATCCGGCGGGTCGGCCCCTGCGCTCTACAGATCGAGACCGGCCGCACGCCCTTCCAGGCCCTCGTCAGCGCGGTTGCCCACCAGCAGCTCCACGGCAAGGCCGCGCAGACCATCCTCGGCCGCTACCGCCAGCTCTTCGGCGGCCGTTTTCCCGGCCCGAAAGCCCTGGCCTCGGTCACCGACGACCAGCTCCGTGGTGCCGGCTTTTCCCGCGCCAAGACCGCCGCGATCCGCGACCTTGCGGAAAAAACGATCTCCGGCGTGGTCCCCGGCGCGAAGGCCATCGCCGCCCTCACCGACGAGGAAATCATCGCCCGCCTCACCACCGTCCGCGGCGTCGGGAAATGGACCGTCGACATGCTGCTCATCTTCACCCTCGGCCGCCCCGATGTCTGGCCGGTCGATGATTTCGGCGTTCGTTCCGGCTGGAAAATCGCCCACGGGCTCGACGAAATGCCCTCTCCGAAGGAACTCCAGGCCCTCGGTGAAAATTCCGCCCGTATCGCTCGATTGCCGCCTGGTATTTCTGGTGCGCCACCGATCTTGCCCGCCTGCCGGAGTGACTTCGCAGTGACCCGCTTGAAGCTTCCAGCGCCGTTCTTTCAGTAAAGTTACGATAAAACTGCTTGAAAGATCGTCAGGCCACACCGTCCGGTTTCAGGTTCGGCCAATAAAAGCACGGTTCGAGCCGCATGATTCGCCCGGCATCAGACAAGAAGTACCAATGACCTTTCTCTCCCGCATCTTACCGATCCGCTCCGCCCGCATCGCGCTGCAGGTTTTCCTCGCGGCGGCCCTCGGGCCGTCCGTGGCGACCGCCCAGCAAGGTGCCGCGCTGCCGATCGGCGGGGAGTTGAAACTCTGGCAAAAGCTGACCTTCGATTTCAGCGGCCCGGAGACTTCCGAATCCGCGACGCCGAATCCCTTCACCGACTACCGCCTCGACGTCACGTTCACCCATGCCGCCAGCGGCAAGACTTTTGTCGTCCCCGGCTACTACGCGGCCGATGGCAATGCCGCCAACACCTCCGCCAGCAGCGGGAACCGTTGGCGCGCCCATTTCGCTCCGGAAGAAGTCGGTAGCTGGTCCTACAGCGTTTCGTTCCGCGTCGGCCCGCTCGTGGCGGTGAACAGCGACCCCGCCGCGGGAGTTTCCGCCGGCTTCTTCGACGGCCAGACCGGCACCTTCCAGATCGGACCCAGCGATAAGTCCGGCCGCGACTTTCGCGGCAAAGGACGGCTCGAATACGTCGGCAAGCACCACCTGCGCTTCGCCGGAACCGGCAAGTATTTCATGAAGGCCGGCGTGGACTCCCCGGAGAACCTGCTGGCCTACGCGGATATCGACGGCGATTTCAAGACCGACGGCAACAAGGACAACCTGATCAAGACCTGGTCGCCCCACGTCGCCGACTGGCAGGAAGGAGATCCCCTCTGGCAAGGTAGCACGGGCAAGGGCCTGATCGGCGCACTCAACTACCTCGCCGCCGAAGGCCTCAATGCCGTCTCCTTCCTCACCATGAACATCAATGGGGATGACCGGAACGTCTTCCCCTACACGACCTACTCCGAGCGCTTCCGCCTCGATGTTTCGCGGCTGGACCAGTGGGAGATCGTCTTCGAGCACGGGACCCGGAAGGGGCTCTACCTCCATTTCAAGACGCAGGAGACCGAGAACGAGGGGCTGCTCGACGGCGGCGACCTCGGAAACCAGCGAAAGCTCTACTACCGCGAACTCATCGCCCGCTTCAGCCACCACCTGGCGCTGAATTGGAACCTCGGTGAGGAGAGCCGCGCCACCCTGGCGAGGAAGGTCGCGTAGGCCCAGTTCTTTCACGATAACGATCCTTACCGCCATCACATCGTCATTCACAACGGTGGCGACCATTTCAACCTGATGGGAAACGCCTCCAAGGTCACCGGAATGTCCAAGCAAATGAACGAGGCGGACTTCGGCGACACCTTCTTCGACATCAAGCGCTGGCTGGAAAAGTCAGACGATGCCGGCAAGCCATGGGTCGTCGCTTGCGACGAGCCGGGAAACGCGAGCGCAAGTCTGCGTCCCGACAATGATCCGGGTGCCAGCCATCTCGACGCCCGCCGCGACGCGCTCTGGGCGACCATCATGGCCGGCGGGGCCGGCATCGAGTTCTACTTCGGCTCGGCCTATCCGAACTCCGACCTCACCTGCCAGGACTTCCGCAGCCGCGACTCTTTCTGGCCTTCCTGCCGCCACGCAGTGTGGCTGTTTGAGAATCATCCGTTTCCCTTCGAGCTGCTATCGAATCACCATGACTTGATCAGCGGCACCGGCTCGGAACAGACCAGCAATTCGGGTGAAGGCGGGAATCGCTGCCTTGCGAAAATCGGCGATACCTACCTCGTCCAGCTCCGGTCGGGCGGCTCCCACACGCTGGATCTGTCCGGTGGCACCGGCACCTTCACCGTGAACTGGTTCAATCCGCGCAGCGGCGGACCGCTGATCCCGGCGGCGGATGTGACGGCGGGCGGCGTCATCAGCCTGGGCACTCCCCCGGACTCGACGACGGAGGATTGGATCGTCCTCGTCGAATCGATCAGCAGCAACAGCGGCACCAACGCCCCGCCCGTCTGCGATGCCGGTCCGGATCGGTCGGTCTTCCTCGCAGGACCGTCGGTGAACGTGGTGTTATCCGGAGACGTCACGGATGACGGGCTGCCCGACGAGTTTTCGCTGGTGCGCAGTTGGTCAAAGGTCTCCGGCCCGGGCGAGGTGACCTTTTCGGACCCCGCCGCCTCGGCCACCGTCGCTTCCTTTACCGCGACCGGATCGTACGTGCTCCGGCTATCCGCGACCGACAGCGACCTCGCCGCTGCCGATGAAGTGTCCATCCAGGTCCTGCCGCCCGAAATCACCGGCTACCGCGTCATCTCGCCTACCCAGGACGCCAGCACCGTTTCCGGGCTCAATGACAACGGCACCTTCCTGCTCGTTGGCTCCCGCGACCGGGCGAACTATCTGCAGTTCGACTTCTCGGGTCTTGATGCCCTTCCGCTGGCTGCCGTCCTGCGTCTTACTGAAGCCGAGGGAGTAACCACCGGCTCGATGAATCTCAGCCTCTACGCGGCGGAGTCCGACGACTGGACCGAAGCCGGAATCAATGGGGCCAATGCCCCCGCCAAGGGGGCGCTGCTCGCTTCCTTCTCGGGTATCGTCGAAGCCGGCCAGGAGGTGGCTTTTGATTTGTCCGAACACCTCCTGGGACCGGGGATTTACAGCTTCATTCTCGAAGACGACTCCTTGGAAGGAAACGTTCGCTTTGCCTCCAAGGAGCACCCGGTCACCGCGTCCCGTCCCCGTCTCGACCTCACCGTTTTGGGGAACTCCCCGCCGGGATTCACCACACCACCGGTCGCCACGGAGGTGAATCAACCGCTCACCATCGCCTACTCGGAACTCCTCGAAGCCGCATCCGACCCTGACGGTGACCCCGTCACCCTGGTCCTTGCCAGCGGCAGCACGAGCGCTGGCGGCTTCGTGACCATGGTCCCCGGAAGCCTGGTTTACACCCCGTCCATCGACTATTTCGGCCCGGATTCCTTCCTGCTCACCGTGCAGGACGGACGCGGTGGTTTTACGTCGGCCGTGCTGGCCATCCAGGTCGTATCGCCGGCAGATGAGGCTTTCTCACGGACCCCGACCGTCAGCAGGGAAGGGGAGAATACCGTGCGCATCCGCTTCGAGGGCATCCCGGGATTCGACCACCTGATCCAGCGGTCCATCGATCTCCAGGCTTGGATCACCCTTGCGACGGTCAATGGCGGAGCTTCCGGAGAGATCGATCACATCGACCCCGCCCCACCCGCTCGCACTGCCTTCTACCGAATCGCAACTCCATGATTAGCAGCGATTTGCTTCCAATCGCCCGCTTTTCCGGAGGCGGCAACTTTGATGATTTGAGGGGTTCTCCGCAGATAAATTACAGAGTTGTTAGTATTTTTTACTAGGTGATTATACGGAGAGCTATTAGATGGTAGCTCCTAACCTGCACACCCTCTGCTTCCGGTAGCTCCTCCCGCCGCAAGTCGTGCAAGGCCCAGTCTCGCCGCCCGGGCCGCTTCTGCGCTCCGCATCAAGCGCACCTGTCGACTTCTCAAAACCATCCATTCCAAGCTCATGTCGCCACTTCGAGCCTTTCTCGCCCTTGTCCTGGCCGCCCCGGCCGCCTTCGCCGTCGTCGGCCCCGACGACGTTTATCAAGAGTCCAACGGCATCCTCGTGATGGAGGCAGAACGGACTAGCAGCTCGCTCGGCACCGGCACCGACCGCTGGGAAATCCACACGCCGGGTGAAACAAACTACGTCGCCGGCGCGGCCAACGAAGCGCACATCGAGTTCCAAGGCAACGGCTCCAATGGAGGCACTCCGAAGACCCCGCTCACCTACAATTTCAAGGGCAATCAGGGCGGCTACTATTATCTCCACCTCCGCGCCCGTGCCCGACTCGACGGTGCCGAGCCTGACAAGAACAACGACTGTTACGTCAAGGTCGGCGGCGATTCCTTCGGTGCTGGACCGAATGCGGGCAACATCCACATGAACGACGCCCCCCTGTCGCTCTTGACCAGCGACACCAAGATGTACGGGGGTTCGCCGACCACTTGGGGCTGGGCGGATTTTCTCGATGCCGGCGGCACCACCAACAAACGCTATCCCGTTTATAACTTCACTTCCGGAGGGAACTACACCCTCACGATCTCGGGCCGCTCCATCAAGTTCAACATCGACCGCATCATCTTCCGCCGCAGCACCGTGGACGAGATCACCGCGAAAGCCGACACCGTGGCGGAATCCTCAACCACCCCGGCTTCCGGGGTCTCCACTGCCAATGCAGGCAGCGACAAGTCACTCATCTTGCCCACATCTTCGGTCGTCCTGAACGGCTCCGGCAGCCCATCCACCGGCTCGATCACCAGCTACGCGTGGTCGCAGGTCTCCGGCCCTTCCACCGCCACGCTGTCCGGGGCCGCCACGGTCAATCTCACTGCCTCCGCCCTCGTCCAAGGTGCCTACGTTTTCCGTCTCACGGTCACCACCAGCGAAGGCCAGACCGCCACCGACGACGCCATCGTCAACGTCGCCGCCGCCGGGGGCAGCGGACAATCCGTCGCCACCCTGATGCTGGTCAACGCGGACACCGACAACGACATCGGCCCCATGACCAGCGGCATGACGATCGACCTCGCCATCACCGGAGCCAACCTCAACATCCGCGCCGACACCTCGCCCGCCACCGTCGGCTCGGTCCGCTTCAGCTACGATACGGTGCCAAATTACATGACCCAGAGCGGCGCGCCTTACACCATCGGCGGCGATTCGCTCACCGACTACCGGGCCTGGACCCCGGCTCTCGGCACCCACACCCTCACCGCCACCCCCTACACGCTTTCGGCCGGCGGTGGCACCGCGGGCACCCCGCTGACGGTCGTCTTCACGGTCATCAACAGCCAGGTCACCGGAAACCCCGTGGCAAACGCCGGCACCGATAAGTCAATTACGCTGCCGACGTCCTCGGTCGTTCTCAACGGTTCCGGCACCGACGCCGGCGGCTCGATTTCTGGCTACGCCTGGAGCCAGGTCTCCGGCCCCTCCACCGCCACGCTGTCCGGGGCCGTCAGTGCGAACCTCACCGCGTCGGCGCTCGTTCAAGGCAGCTACATTTTCCGCCTGACCGTCACCGACAACAGCGGCCTCACCGCCACCGACGACACCATCGTCACCGTGGCCGCCGCCGTCAGTAGCAATCCGTTCGTGAGCGCCGGCAGCGACCAAACCATCATCCGGCCCGCCTCCACCGCCACGCTCACCGGCTCCGCCTCCGATCCCGGCGGCTCGATCTCCAGCCACGCCTGGACCCAGCTCACCGGTCCGGCCACCGCCACCCTCTCCGGCGCCGCCACCCCGGTCCTCGGCCTTTCCGGCCTGATCCAGGGCACCTACACCTTCCGCCTCACCGTCACCGACAACTCCGGCAACATCGCCAGCGACGAGGCCGCGGTCTCCGTCCTCCCCGCCACCAGCGGCCCCGCCATCGTCTCCGGCGAACTCAAGAAATGGCACAAGGTCACCCTCAGCTTCACCGGGCCCGCCACCAGCGAGTCCGCCACGCCGAACCCCTTCACCGACTACCGCCTGAACGTCACCTTCACCCACCCGGCCACCGGCAAATCCTACATCGTGCCCGGCTACTACGCCGCCGATGGCAATGCCGCCAACACCTCCGCCACCTCCGGCAACATCTGGCGCGTCCATTTCGCCCCTGACGAGACCGGCGCCTGGACCTATCTCGCGTCCTTCCGCTCCGGAACGAACATCGCCACCGATACCGCCGCCGGCACCAGCGCCGGGTTCTTCGATGCCTCCGCTGGGAACTTCAGCATCGCCGCCACCGACAAATCCGGCACCGACTTCCGCGGCAAGGGCCGCCTCGACTATGTCGGCAAGCACCACCTGCGCTTCGCCGAAACCGGCGAATACTTCATGAAAGCCGGCGTCGATGCCCCCGAAAACCTGCTCGCCTATCAGGACTTCGACGGCGATTTCAAAACCGACGGCCAGGGCGATACCTATATCAAGGCCTGGACCGCCCACGTCGCCGACTGGCAAAGCGGCGACCCGGTCTGGCAGGGCACCAAGGGCAAGGGCCTCATCGGCGCGATCAACTACCTCGCCTCCGAAGGCCTCAACGCCTTCTCCTTCCTCACCATGAACATCAACGGGGACGACAAGAACGTCTTCCCCTACTCCTCATACGGCGAATGCGTCCGCCTGGACGTCTCCAAGCTCGACCAGTGGGAGATGGTCTTCGAACACGGCACGAAAAAGGGGATGCACCTCCATTTCAAAACCCAGGAGATCGAAAACCAGAACCTCCTCGACGGCGGCGACCTCGGCAACCAGCGCAAGCTCTACTACCGCGAACTCATGGCCCGCTTCGGCCACCACCCCGCCCTGAATTGGAACCTCGGCGAAGAATGCACCGCCACCACCACCCGCAAAAAGTCGTGGGCCCAGTATTTTCACGACAACGATCCGTACAAGCACCCCATCGTCATCCACAACACCACCAGCGTCCTGCACAAGGAGCTCCTCGGCAGCGCGTCGAAACTCACCGGCTTCTCGCTGCAACTCAACGCGTCGGACTTCACCGACATGTTCACGATGACCAAGGACTACATCGACGACTCCGCCGCCACCGGCAGACCGTGGGTGGTGGCCTGCGATGAACCCGGCGACTCCCAGTACTCGCTCCGCCCCGACAGCGACAGCGGCGCCGCCACCAGCCACACCAACGCCCGCAAAAACGCGATCTGGGGCAACATCATGGCCGGCGGCGCGGGTTGCGAATACTACTTCGGCTACGCCTTGGCGCATTCGGACCTCACCTGCCAGGACTTCCGCAGCCGCAACGCCTTCTGGGACTACTGCCGCTACGCCCTTCAGTTCCTCGATGCCAACGACGTTCCCTTCCAGGAAATGCGCAATCAGAACTCCCTGGTCAGCGGCAATGGCAACAACGCCAACCGCTGCCTCGCGAAAACCGGCCAAAGCTACCTCGTCCAGCTCCACTCCGGCGGCACCCACACGCTCAATCTCTCCGGCGCCAGCGGCCAGTTCACCGTGAAATGGCTGAACCCCCGCACCGGTGCCACCGTCACCCGCCCGAACATCACCGGCGGCGGCAGCGTTTCCCTCGGCAGCCCGCCCGACACCACCACCCAGGACTGGATCGTCTTCGTCCAAACGTCGTCCGCAGGCCCCACCAACACCGCCCCGCTCGTCAATGCCGGCCCCGACAAATCCGCGACCCTCTCCGGCACCTCCGTCGGGATCCCCCCTCACCGGCACCGTCACCGATGACGGCCTGCCCGATGCCCTCGCGCTGTCCCGCAACTGGTCCTTCGTCTCCGGCCCCGCCGCGGTCAACTTCAGCCCGGCCAATACCGCCGCGACCACCGCCTCCTTCACCGCCTTCGGCACCTACATCTTGCGCCTCACCTCGTCGGACACCCAGTTCACCGCATCCGATGACGTCCAAGTCACCATTTCCGCCCCACCCATCGGCGGGAATGCCGCGCCCGTCTTCTCCGGCTTCTCGACATCGATCAATGTCAGTCAGTCGGTCTTCATCTCCCACACCCTGATCCTTAACGGCTCGTCCGATCCCGACGGCGATCCCGTCTCGCTCGTCATCAACGATGGCACTTCCACGGGCGGCGGCACCGTCACCATGACCGATGGCCTCCTGGTCTACACCCCGGTCACCGGATTCAATGGCGCCGATTCCTTCCCGCTCACCGTCCAAGACGGCCGCGGCGGCTTCTCCACAGCTCCTTTGCTCATCCAAGTCGGCCCCCCGGTTTCCGATGGCATCACCGGCAATCCGCCGCCGGTCCTTGAAAAGCTGGCGGGCAACCAGATGCGGATCCGCTACACCGGCAACCCCGGCCTCAGCTATGCCTTCCAGCGCTCCACCAACCTTGTAAACTGGACTACTTTGCAAACCTTAACTTCTGGGGCGAATGGAGCGGTTGAATACACCGATCCCAACCCACCTGCCGGAAAAGCCTTTTACCGGATCACAACTCCCTGATGATTAGTAAAATAGTTCACTCAGCTCGGGCTCGCCACCTTGGGCCGAAATTCGACACGGTTTGAGCCGCCGAGTTGGCAAAATGCTCCTTGCCAAGCCAAGTCGGGGAGGTTATGTCTCCGCCCATCGCCACCTCGGTATTTTATGAATATCTTCCCCCCGCGATCCTGACTCTCGCCGCCATGACCGGATTGGCTTCGGCGACCGTGGTGAATATCGATTTCGGTAATTCCGCGACCCTCAATGTTTACTCGGGCCAAGCTGCCGCTCCGGACCTTGCCGGCGGTGCTACCGCCACTTGGAATCCGTTGCTCAACGTGGCCGGAACAGCCAGTTCCGTCGCTCTCAAGGATTCCACGAATACCACCACGGGGATTGGCTTCTCACTATCAGGCATTTCGGGTAGCACCAGCAATGCCCTTACCGAAGGCGAACGGTCGGGCGGGTTTGTTAGCCTGATGAGAGACTACGTTCAGGTGGATGCGGCAAACAGCACCACGATCGCTACAGCAACCGGTTCATTCACCGGGCTTGTCGTCGGAGCGACTTGCGACATCTACTTTTACGGTCAGGGTGAGGACATGAGCACGACCACCGGGAGCGGTGGGTTCCGTGGCCTGAACAGCTATTTTGAGGTCAATGGTGTCGGGAAACAGACGAGCTGGGACGGCCTCGCGGGCGGCGATGGGCTTCTCTTCGAAGGCATCGAATATGTGAAATTCACTTTCGTCGCCGGCGCCGGCGGAGTCATCAATTTCGACTTCGAGAACCCGTGCCAGGCGGCACCGGCAACGTCGCTACCGACCTAGCCGCCACCGCTACGGGTGGCGGTGCCCGCCGTGGTGCCCTCAACGCCATCCAGTTGGTGCAGGTCGTCCCCGAGCCATCCACCGCGCTCCTCAGCGCCCTCGGCATCTTGGGACTTATCGTCCGCCGCCGCCGCTGATCGCCTCGGCGCGAAGCGGATCTTTCCAAAGCCTCCCGGGTAACCCGGGGGAGCTTTTTTGTCCCATCGGCCCACCTTACCCCACGACCCAAAAGGTAGGGTCGGACGCCCTCGGCCGACCGGAACGGTCCCCCTCACCCCGCCTCGCCCCACGACTCAAAAGGTAGGGTTGGACGCCCTCGGCCGACCGGAATGGTCCCCACCACCCCGCCTCACCTCACGACCCGCATCGCCTAGAAGTGGTCGTCCCGCCCCTCCAACCGGGCCCGCCCTTCGTAGCTTCAGCGAAGAAGGGCCTCAAAACCCTCCTTCCACCCTACGTGCTTTCCCTTACCCAAGTCATTGGATCCACAAGGTTTAGTCAAACTCTCCGAAATTCCCCGGCACCCAAACATTAATTTTTTAAAACCGCAACCCCCGCAAAATCAGCAATTCCCGTCCATTCTGCCGAACTCCCGACTCTAACATTCTAAAAACCCCACCCACCCCCGTCACCCCCCTCGGCCCCCGAAAATATTTCAAGCACCTAGACCTTGTGCCCGACTCCGGACCCCCGAGCCGCCCGTTCCACATCTTTCAAGCTCTTACGGCTCCCGGGACAATTGTCAAGATCCCACTTGAACCACGACACCACTACATGTGGTATTGTGAATAATTTGTGGATACCATATGAGCAGAATCGGCTTGAGGTCTGCTACCGTTTTCCACACTCTTCCCAACGCTGCTCCCGCGACGCCGCCCCTCCACGGTGCCGAACCTTCCTCACCACCTCTTCTCCAGAAAACGCCTCCAAATGTCCGCCACCACGACCGTCTCCCTCGGATCCCGCACCTTCATCCTCGACCGCGAAAAAGCCGAAGCCGCCTACGCCGCCAAGCGCGTGATCAACGGCAAGGAAACCATGTTCTTCAACATCCTCCCCCTCAAGTACCAGTGGGCCTACGACTTGTACAAGACGATGAAGAACAACCACTGGGAGCCCGAGGACATCACCATGCAGAAGGATGTCGAGCAGTGGCGCTCCGATGAAATCACCGACGTCGAGCGCTGGATCATCAAGATGGGCATCGGCTACTTCTCCGCCGCCGAAGGCATCGTCGGCGACAACGTCCTCCACGTCGTCCGCGAGGTCGTCACGGCCCCCGAGCTCAAG
>NEUO01000137.1 GCA_002304315.1 Verrucomicrobiia bacterium Tous-C4TDCM | reverse complement strand
CTGGAGCAACTTCGCCGAAGTTGCCGCCAGAGCCACCCGGAGAGGAGATGGCAGACGGAGCATCAGCGGCAAAAACGTGCGCCGCTTAGCTCGAAATCATTCAACTTCGGATTTCGGGTTTATGCCGTCAACTTGAAGTCGGAGTACCGCCCTCAGTAGTGGTGTTCCAAGTCTCGACGTTGCTCATTTCTGAGCCCCCGCCTTCCCCAACACAACCCCATCCCCCGTCGTCACCCCGATCGCCTTCGCCGCGTTCCCGCCGTTGACCACCACCGCGACCCAGCCGTTCGGCGTCAGGTAGAGCGCGCCTTCGCCCGGCGCGACGTCGGAGCGGTAGCCGACGACTTTCACGGCGAGCTTGCCCTTGCTGCCGGAAACCACCGCCTTGTCCCCGGTCTTCAAGCCAAGCGCTGTTAGATCCGCCGCGACGAAGCCGGTGGAGAGATTGCCCCAGGACTCCGAAGCGAGCGTCACCTTGCCTTCCAGTCCGCCGTCCACCTTCTTCGCCGTGCTTTCGCGGACCGGCGGGTAAACGGTGCCGTCCTTCTCCTTGGCGGGCACCGTGCCGTCGGCCCACGCGTCCACCGCGAGCAGCGCTTGCAGCCGCTCGCTGTCGGAGGTGTTGCAATGCCCGTCGCGCTTGACCTCCCACAAGGCGGTCTTCTCCGGCCCGGCCTTGGTGCGGTAGCGCTGCGGATGCTCCAGCTCGTCCTGGTTGGTGAGATAGATCAGCGGCGCTTTCGGCTGCCAGGTCAGGGCTTCGTGAAAGCCTTCCCGCTCCTCCGTGCCGAGGTAGGCGCCGATCGCCACCACGCCGTCGACCCGGTCGAGCGCGCCTTCCGCGGCCAGGGTGCCGATCAGCCCGCCCATCGAGCTGCCGATCACCAGGCAGCGCTTCACCTCGCCATGCTCCTTGACCACGTGATCGCGCAGCGCCTTGAGGTCGAGCAGCGCGTCCTCGACAATCCAGCCGTTGCGGCGGTAGCTGGTCGAGGCGATGCCCCAGCCCTTCTCTAACAGCGGCGCGGCGAACTCGTCCTTCGTGTCGAATTCCGCATCGAGCGGGTTGCCTTCCGGCCGGTAGCCGTGCGCGATCAGCACCAGCTTGCCCTGCCACTTTTCCGGCGCGGCGATCATGAATTGGGCACCGCCGATCTCGCCGCGGGTGACCCCGGCCGCCGCGCTTCCGATGAGTCCGACCAGCAGGCAAAGCACTCTTTTCATCCCGCCAGGCTAGGTGCGGGGACGGGTGAGGTGGAGAAAAAAGCCGCCGACCCACTGCCCGGCCGCGGGAGTGCTGCGTTTCGCGTCGACTTGGCGAGGAAAGATGGTCTGCTCCGGGGCGGTAGGCATTCCTCTGAGCCAGCTCCGCCAGTTCCGTCGGATTCGAATCATCCTTCACCGCACACCTTCATGAAAGTCAGCATTTTCAACGACGTCATCGGCCCCGTGATGCGCGGCCCTTCCAGCTCGCATTGCGCCGCCGCCCTGCGGATCGGCCGGCTGGCGCGCGACCTGATGGACGGGAGCTTCACCGACGTGCTGGTCGAGTTCGACGTCAACGGTTCGCTGCCCAACACCCACGACACCCAAGGCTCCGACATGGGCCTGTTCGGCGGGCTGATGGGCTGGGACGCGGCGGACGAACGCCTGCCGGGCTCGCCGCAGGCGCTGCGCGACACCGGCGTGCGGATCGCGATCGAAACGGTCGATGCCGGCGACCCGCACCCGAACACCTACCGGCTGACCCTCCACAGCCCGGAGGAAACCCACACCCTGCGCGCGATTTCCACCGGCGGCGGGATGATGGAAGTGCTCGACCTCGACGGCTTCGCGGTCTCGATGTTCGGCGATTGCTTCGAGACGCTGCTGTGGGTGAAAGGCCAGGGCAGCGCGGTCATCGCGGCGCTGGAGAACCGGATCACCGCCGATGCGATCCTGCTGCACGAGGCCGATGGCCGGCAATTGGTCGAGGTGAAGGCGGACCGCTTCGTCCCGGATGACATCCTCGCGGAGATTCCCGGCATCGTCGCCATCCGGCGCCTGCACCCGGTCCTGCCGGTGATGTCGCGCAAGGACACGAGCGTTCCCTTCGGCTCCTGCGCCGAGATGTTAGATTACGATGCCGGCCGCGGCACGCCGCTGTGGAAGCTCGCCGTCCAGTATGAATGCGCGCGCGGCGGGCTGAGCGAGGCCGAGGTGGTCGCGAAGATGGTCGAGATCGTCCGCATCGTCCGCCGCTCGATTGCCGAGGGCATCGCCGGCACCGAATACGACGACCGCGTGCTCGGTCATCAGTGCGGGCGCTTCGACGAACTCATGAAAGCGGGCCGCCTGCTCGACGGCGGGGCCTTGAACCGGATCATCCTCTACGTGACCTCGCTGATGGAGGTGAAGAGCTCGATGGGCGTGATCGTCGCCGCGCCGACCGCCGGTGCCTGCGCGGCCTTGCCCGGCGCGGTGGTCGCGATGGCCGAAAGCATGGGCCTCGACGAGGAGGCGATGGCTCGTGCCATGCTCGCGAGCGGGCTGATCGGCGTGTTCATCGCCACCCGCTGGACCTTTGCCGCGGAAGTCGGCGGCTGCCAGGCTGAGGGCGGCTCCGCGGCCAGCATGGGGGCGGCGGCCTTGGTCACGCTCGCCGACGGGCCCTTGCACCAGGCGGTCGCGGCGGCGTCGATGGCGATGCAGAGCATGATCGGCCTGATCTGCGATCCCGTGGCCAACCGCGTGGAGGTTCCCTGCCTCGGCAAGAACGTGATGGCCGCGGCCAACGCCCTGTCCTGCGCGAACATGGCGCTGGCCGGCTACGATCCGATCATCCCGCTCGACGAGGTGATCGACACCGCCAAGCAGGTCGCCACCCAGATGCCGCGCGAAGTCCGCTGCACCAACCTCGGCGGGCTCTCGATCACCCCGACCGCGATCGCGCTCGAGGAAAAGCTCGCGGCCAAGCGCGCGGCGGCCTGCGGGGTCGGGTGTGGCTGTGGGTGAATTACGCGCACCTTCTACGACCGGAGGTCGCCCGATCCCGGCGGCCGCAGGCCGCCAAGGTAGGGTCGGACGCCCTCGGCCGACCGGAACGGTCCCCGGAAGCCCGCTTCATCCCCAAGGAGAGCACCGACCCTCCCGTGGCTTCTTCGCGGGCGAGCGAGGGCGCGTCGTCCCTACCTGCCGCCGCATGCTGGCACCCGAACGCACCGCCTCAAAGCCCGGTACATTCCACAAGCGGCCGCTTGCGAGGCGGTGGGGAGCCCGCAAGCGTCCTCCCGTGATGAACGCACCGTCTCCCGACCGTCCGACGCTGCATTTGCACGGATTATGCGGCGTGCGGCAGAAGCACCTGCAAAGGCAGCGCGCGGCATATTAACACTGTTAGCCAAGAAATGAATACCGAAGACATCATCTCACAGGTGCTTGATCGGATTCGATCTGATCGCACGAGCGTCCAGCGCCCTGATCCACCCGTGAGTGATGAGTCTTGGCGGCAGACCGAGGTAGCCATCGGCTTTTCGCTCCCTCCTTTACTTCGTGAGCTTTACGTGCGAGTCGGGAACGGAGGATTTGGGCCCTATTGTCTGCGTGGCGCGATTGGTGGAGCGACTGACGACAACGGTTGGGACTTGGTCGGATACTACAAGATTCAGCGGGAGGGTGATCCGGAATGCCCGGAGTGGGTTTGGCCCGCTGGACTGGTCGGCCTGAACGATTGGGGATGCGCCATTTCCTCCTGCGTTGATTGTAGCGTTCCTGGGTTTCCAATGATCGGTTTTGACCCCAACGGTCTCGATCCCGAAGATCAGGATTCTTGGAGAGCATCTTTTGTGGACACAGGGGTTAGCTTTGATGCTTGGATCTCAGCGTGGGCTTTCGGTGACCACCTCGAACAACCACAAAGGAAATCTGGCTAACAAGTCATGGCTGGCAACCCCGCGGGCTGTCGAAGTTCCGTGGTGGATGCCGGCTTCACCCCAGCCCGCTGGTTGCCAGCACTTCTAACGCTCGCTCTAAAACCATGCCATTTATCCCGCTCCTGGCTTTCTGGCCCGATTGGATTTACATCGCGGCTGGATTGGGTGCGCGACCGGATTGCTTAGGTGACGCGAGATGCCTGACCCTGCGGCAGTCCCCATCATCACGTAGGTCCACATCCGCGATCCTTCTCCTTTCGTCCGTCGCCCCAATCCCGACTTCCGGTCGGGCTCCACGGGGATTCCCAGCGGGACCGCGGGAAGCGGCTGAATGCGGCCGCTTCATTTGCCTCGTCAGCGGGACGGGATCCGGTTAGGGGCATATCAACCCGTTCCTGCTGCCCGCGGGCGACTCGTTCCGCTGGTGTTTCGGAGCGGCCGCCGCGGAGAGCCGGGACCGGAATTCCAACCGCTCGACGCCGCCTGAGCTCCCGGAAGGCCGGCAAGCGGGCGGCGATCCGGAACCAACTCCGCCGATGATCCCCAAGACCCGCCGATTTCCCGCCTTCGCCGCCCTCCACCTGCTCGCCAGCGTGGCAGGCGGCCATGCCGCGGAGATCCTCGAAGGCGAAGCGCTGAAAGTGCTCGAGCGCTCGGGCGAAGTCGCGCCGCAGGACCTGCGGCCATTCGGCGAAGGGTCGTGGAGCGGCAACGCGCAGCTGTGGTGGACCGGCGGCAAGCCCGGCGACGCGATCACGCTGGCCTTCAGCGTGCCGGCCGACGGGACCTACCGGCTCGGCGCGGGGCTGACCAAGGCGATCGACTACGGGATCGCCAGTTTCCTGGTGGATGGGCGCGATCTAACAGGTCCGCTTGATTTCTTCCACGACGGCGTGATCCACGGCGGCACGGTAGCGCTCGGCCAGGCGGTCCGCCTCAAGGCGGGCGGGCACCGGTTGACGATCCGCCTCGACGGGGCGAATCCGGCGGCGATCAAGAGCCACATGGTGGGCCTCGATTACCTGGTGGTCGCCCGCGACGATGAAGGAGATCTCGCGACGCTCGGGCCGAAGTTGAAGGCGCTGCCGGCCAAGGTGAAGGCGGACGGCTTGAAAAGCGGCAATGCCGAGGAGGCGGCCGCGCGGACGGCCGCCGCCCAGCAGGCGGCCTTCACGGTGCCGGACGGCTTCACGGTGGAACTGGTGGCGAGCGAGGAAAGCGGCTTGCCGAAGCCGGCGATGGCCGCCTTCGACGACGCCGGCCGGCTGTGGTCGGTGACCGCGACCGCATACCCGCGCGACCAGGATCCGGGCATCTGGCAGCGGCCGGGCCCGGACCGGGTGGTGGTGCTCGACGCCCCGCTGGGCAAGGGCCCGCACGTCGCGCGGACCTTCGCCGAGGGCATGGTGATGCCGCTGTCGGTGCTGCCCGAGGGCGACGGCACCTACGTCGCGCAGGGGCCGGAGATCCTCTACCTCGGCGACCGTGACGGCGACGGCAAGGCGGACTCGAGGAAAGTGCTGATGAAGGGCTTCGGCGTGCAGGACACCCACACCCTGCCACACCAGCTGACCCGGATGCCGGGCGGGCGGATCGTCTTCTCGCAGGGCGTGCTGAACAACGGCAAGGTGAGCGACGCCTCGGGCCGCAGTTTCGATTTCAACAAGACGCTGGTCGCCTCGATGAAGCCGGACGGCAGCGACGCCCGGATCATCGGCGCGGGGCTCAACAACATCTGGGCCTGGGCGCACGGCCGGACCGGCCGCGTGTTCTTCCACGAGGCCAACGACTTCGGTTACAGCCTTATCCCCTTCGAGGAAGACACCTCCTATCCCAGCTTCATCGCGACGAAGCTGCATCCCGACTCGCCGCTCCATCCGCCGACCGCCGAGGGCCTGAACCTCGGCGGCACCGGCTTTTCCGGATTGGCGATCTGCGACGACCGGAGCGGCTCCTTTCCCGCGCCGTGGCAGGGGCTGTTCTACGTCGCGAACCCGATCCTCGGGAAGATCCACGCGGTGCGCGGGACGCTCGGCGCGAACGGCGTGTGGGCCTTCGAAAAAGCCGGCGACCTGGTGTCCTGCGCCGACCCGATGTTCCGTCCGGTGGCGATCACCTTCGGCCCGGACGGCTGCCTCTACATCACCGATTGGTACAACCGCATCATCTCCCACAACGAGGTCGCCCGCGACCATCCGGCCCGCGACAAGGAGCGCGGCCGCATCTGGCGGATCCGCCACGCCGCCCAGCCGCCGGCGCGGGTGACCGATCTCACCAAGGTCCCCAGCTCCGAACTCCCCGCCCGTCTGGCCGCCGCCAGCACCTGGGAAATGCGCGCCGCCTGGCATCAGATCGGCCGCCGCCAGGCGCGGGAGACCGTGCCCGCGCTGGTCGCGCTGGTGGGCGACCGCGCCGCCGCCACCGACACGCGGATCCACGCGCTGTGGTCGCTCGAGGACCTCGGCCACTTCGATGCCGCGCTGTGGCCCACCTTGCTCGGGGATCCGTCGCCGGACCTGCGCCGCGAGGCGGTCCGCGCGCTGTCGTCGCTCCGCGTCCCGGAAGACCGCGCCTTTCCGCTGCTCCAGCCGCTGGCCGGCGAGGCCGCGTGGACCGTCCGCTACGAAGTCCTCCGCTACTTCCGCCGTGCCGCCGGTCCGGTGAATCCCGCCCATGTCGGGTGGCTGCGCCGCTGGTCGGCGGAGCCGGCTCCGCAGATCAAGGCCGGTGGCTGGGGTGGTCCCTTCCTCGCGCTCGGCGGTTCCTACGAGCGGGCCTTCCAGGATTTCCTGCTCCAGCTTGCCGCGACCAAGACCAGCGCCGCGCTGGCGGTCGAGTCGCCGTGGGACAAGACCCTCGCCCGCGAACCCGCGCCGGGCCCGGAGCAAGCCGCGGCGCTCGCCCGCCGCCATGCCGGCGTGAAAGCCGCGCTCGCCGGCGCCGACCCGGCTGCGGGCCGCGCGCTGGTCGATGCGCTCTGCCTCGGCTGCCACTCCATCGCCGGCAAGGGCGCCGGCTTCGCCCCGCCGCTCGACGGCTCCGCCCAACGCGACCTCGACGGCTTGCTCACCGCGATCCTCGCGCCGGATGCCGCCGCGGAGAATGTCTTCCGCCTCTACCGCGTGGTGAAAAAGGACGGCGGGATTATCGAAGGCTTCAAGCGCGGCGAGGATGCCCGCGAACTCACCTTGCTCGCGATGGGCGGCACCGCGATCCCGGTGCCGATCGCGGAGATCCGCGAAGCCGGCTACCTCGACGGCCGCTCGATGATGCCCGACCTCACCGCCGGGATGTCGCCGGAAGTGGTCGGCTCGATCGTGGCCTACCTGCGGACGGTGAAGTGACGGGATGGGCGTCGGTCCGGGGGGCCGGCCCCCGGAGCGCGTGGCTGAATTCGTGCCGCTTTCCCTTGGAGATCGCATCGGCATGCTTTTTGGCAGGGCCCGAAAAGATCCCTGGATGAAGGCGATCAACAACTTCGTGGAGTTTTCACCTTCGGATTCGTTACCCTATCCGGACTACAAGATCCGGGGGGGGAAGCCTACGCCGGAGGAGATCGGGCGGCACGGGACGCTTCTCCCCGGAGAGGGCCACCATCGGTCGGTTTGGGATCCTCCTCAGCCTTGATATCCCCGCTTCCGAATTGGCCGCACCCCGAGCCATGACCATAGCGCAGCGAAAGCTCGACGATAACAGGTGAACAACGGAGGATCACCTAAGTTGAAGACATTCTGCCGCACCCCATGAAACACCACGCCTTGTCTCCCTTGTTGGCCTTGCTCGCCTTGCTCTCCGGCTGCTCGTCCGACGTGCCTTCGATGCCGCCCGCCCCATCGTCGGCCTTGTCGGTCGCGGCGATCCGCGGGGATTCGGACCGGCGTTTTTCGGTGCTGTTGGAGGGAGTCACGGGCAATGACATCTTTTCCACCTACGCCACCGACCGGCCGTCGCCGTGGGGCGGGAATTTCACGCGGCGGATGAACTTCACCGGCGTCGCGTGGGACGACTCGCGGACCGCGACGCTGGTCTCGCCGGAGCATGTGGTGATGGCGGCGCACTATCAGCGGCCGGTCGGCACGACGGTTATTTTCCACGACCGCCGCGGCCGGCCGCAGCGGCGGGTGCTGGCGGCGGTCGAGTCGCTGGCGGGGATCGCCGACGTCGCGGTCGGGCGGCTCGATGCCCCGCTGCCGGACTCCGTGCGGCCTTACCGCGTTTTGTCGCCGTCGGACGGCTACGACGCGCTGACCGGCTGCCTGGCGGTGGTGACCGACCAGCACCGCAAGGCCTTCGTCCATGAAATCGGCGGAGTCTCGGGAAATGGCATCTCTTTCCGGCATCCCGCGAGCTCCCGGATTTCCTCTCACCTTACCAAGGACCTGGTGACCGGCGACTCGGGGAATCCCTCGTTCCTGCTGGTCGGCGGCGAACTGGTGCTGATCGAAACCCACACGACCGGCGGCCCGGGAGCCGGGCCCTTTTTGTCCGCCCCGCCGGTCTTCGCGGCAATCAATGCCGCGATGTCGAAACTGGGCGGCGGGCATCAACTCCGGACCGTCCCGCTCGCCGGGGGAAGGTAATCCTAGAGGGGAAGTTGAGAGTTGAGAGTGGATGGTTGAGAGTTGATCCAGAGGACTCTGCGTCGAGCTTTCGCCTCATTCTCCGGGTGAGCCAAGCCTCCGGCACAGCCCTCTCATTCCGAACTATCAACCATCAACCATAGACTCTCAACTCGGTTTCCAGGGTAATCGGTTAGGTCCGATGGCCCTTTCCGAAGCGCCTGCAAACGCCGCTCCGTCCCATCCCACTTCACGCGATGACTTCCTTCACCACCCGCGATGGCTTGGTGACGTTCGACAGGCGCTGCTCCAGTCCTTGATAGGGATAGGTCAGCTTCTTGTGATCGTAGCCGAGCAGCGACATCAGGGTCGCGTGGAAGTCGTGGGCGCTGACCTTGTCGACGGCGGCCTCGTAGCCGATGGGGTCGGTCTCGCCGTAGGTGAAACCTTGCTTCACCCCGCCGCCGGCCATCCACAGGGTGTAGGCGCTCGGGCTGTGGTCGCGGCCGACGTTCCTCATCTCGACGCCGCCGCGGTTTTCGCGCATCGGGGTGCGGCCGAATTCGCCGCTCCAGATGACCAGCGTTTCATCGAGCAAGCCGCGCTGCTTGAGGTCGTTGAGGAGGGCGGCGATCGGCTTGTCGATTTCGTTGCACTTGTCGACGAAGCCGGTCCGCAAGTCGGTCTGCGGACCGGTGCCGTGCGAGTCCCAGCCCCAGTCGAAGAGCTGGATGAAGCGGACGCCGCGCTCGGCCAGGCGGCGGGCGAGCAGGCAGTTGTTGGCGAAGGATTCCTTGCCGAGGGCGGTGCCGTACTTCTGGTGTATCGCTTCGGGCTCCTGCTTCAGATCGAAGGCGTCCGACGCGTGGATTTGCATGCGGAAAGCCATTTCATACTGGGCGATGCGGGTGACGGTTTCCGGGTCGCCGACCTCGGTGGAGACGCGCTGGTTGAGGTCGTTCAGCGCATCGAGCGTGCGGCGGCGCAGCGCTTGAGAGACGCCGTCGGGGTTCGAGAGATAAAGCACCGGCTCGCCCTGCGAACGGCACTGGACGCCCTGATAGACGCTGGGCAGGTAGCCGGAACCCCAGACCGATTTGCCGGCATCGGGGTTCTTGCCGCCTGAGGTGAGCACGATGAAGCCGGGCAGGTTGGCATTCTCCGAGCCGAGGCCGTAGGTCGCCCACGCGCCGGCCGACGGCGACCCGGGGATCGCGCTGCCGGTGTGAAGCAGGAGCTGCGCGGGGCCGTGGTTGAACTGGTCGGTCCACATCGACTTGATGAAGCAGACCTCGTCGATGACCTTCTCGAAGTGCGGCAGGCGGTCGGAGATCCACTGGCCGCTCTGGCCGGCCTGGTGGAAGGGAAACTGCGAGCCGAGCATCTTCGGCACGCCTTGGATGAAGGCGAACTGCTTGCCTTCGAGGTATTCCTGCGGGCATTCCTTGCCGTCGAGCTTGGTGAGCTCCGGCTTGTGGTCGAAGAGCTCGAGCTGGCTCGGCGAGCCGGCCATGTGAAGGTAGATCACGCGCTTGGCCTTCGGCGCGAAGTGGGAAAGATCGGGCATCAGCGGGTTCGCCGGGTCCTTCTGCAAGACCGAGCCGCGACCCTGCGAGGCGAGCCACAGCCCGCCGAGGCCGACCGAGCAGTTCTGCAGGAAATGCCGGCGCGTCTGGTGGCGGGCGCGGTCGATTCTCAGTTGCTGAAACAGGTTCATTCGATCTCGTCGTTGGTCATGGGCGTGGCCGCGGGAATGGAGGCAAGGAACACCTTTGCCGCCTCAATGTCCGCAGTAGTTACTTCCAAGCGGATCCGATCCATTTCCAGCTCTTGGCTAACCATTCGGCCCGTCCACTGCGCAAGAAGCTTGTCGACGGGTTCGCCTTTTCCGGCAGCCAATCGTTTCAACTCGGCATGGACGGCATCTGGAATCTCGATCGTCAAAGCACTCATGATCGTATCAATTTTAGGAATTCGCGCGGAAGTAAGGCTTTCACCCCAAGCCCGTCGGAACCGGTAAAGTCACGCAGGTTGTGGGTGACAATATAGGCACAGCCTGCGGCGACCGCGAGTTCGATTAGCAGGTCGTCGTCGGGGTCTTTGAGGAAAGGTCGCCAGCGATAGAAAATCGGCTGTAGCACGCCACAGGCTCCGACGGAGCGGATCAGGTTGCGGATTTCGCTCTCTGAACCCGCGAACTCGGAATGTTCCGGGCGGAGCAGGACTGCCTCATACTCCAAATACAATGCAGTCGAGATTGCGGATTCAAATCGGCGCTCGAGCAGCAATTGAAGGACACGATGGCTCGCCCCGGTCGAAGAGCGAAGAGCCGCAACTAGAACCGAAGTGTCCAGAACAACCCTCATCGGTTCAAAGCGATGTCGGAGTTCAGGAGCGTGTTGGCGACGAGCACCAGCGCGGCTTCGTCAGGGGTCGGGGCGAGCTTGGCGGATTCGGCGGGAGTCTTCTCGTAGTCGGCCTTCGCGTCGGCGTGGAGCTTGGCCAGCGTGGCGATCACGGGCGCGGGCGCGTCTTGCAAGGTGAGCAGCCGGTAGCCGTGGGCGAGGCGTTCCTCGAGGGTCGCGCCGCTCATCCGTTTCGCGAAAGCCTGGGCGAACTCCATGTGGGCGGGGTCGTTCAGCGTGACCAGCGCTTGCAAGGGCGTGTTGGTCGAGATGCGGCGGGGCGAGCAGACGTCGCGGGTCGGCATGTCGAAGGTCAGGAAGCCGGGGAAGCCGCTGGTGCGCTTCGAGTAGGTGTAAACCCCGCGGCGGTAGCGGTCCTCGCCCTGCGACGTTTTCCAGCTCTCGCCGTTGTAAACCGAGCGCCAGATGCCTTCCGGCTGCGGCGGATAGACCGGCGGGCCGAATTGCTTGTGCGAAAGCAGGCCGGAGACCAGCAGGGCTTGGTCGCGAACCATCTCGGCGCCCAACCGTTGGCGAGGGCCACGGGCGACGAGCTGGTTCTTCGGATCGCGGAGAACGAGTTCCGGCGCGACCTTGGAGGTCTGGCGATACGATGAAGATAGTACGAGCTCGCGGAGGAAGGGCTTGAGCCGCCACTGGTGGTGCTTTTGCAAGCGCAGCGCGAGGTGATCGAGCAGCGGCTGGTTCGCCGGGGCGAGGCCGGAACTGCCGAAGTCCTCCTGGGTCTCGACAATGCCGGTGCCGAACAGCTCGGCCCACAGCCGGTTCGCCATCACGCGGGCGGCGAGGGGATTGCTGGCGCCGACCAGCCAGCGGGCCATGTCGAGGCGGTTGAGCGGCGCGTCGCCGCGCGGGCCGCCGGTCAGCGCGGGGATGGCCGGCTTGACCACGACATCGCGGGTCATCCGGTTGCCGCGGATGAAGACCCGGGTGTCGCGGGTCGCGGCGGGCAGGCGTTCCTGCATCACCGGGACCGCCTTGCCGGGGATGGCGTTGTACTGCTTGTTTAGTAGTTCGTGCTGCTGCCAGCGGCCGGTGCGTTCCGGGGCCTGGACGAGCTGGACCAGCCGCGGGTCGTCGGACAGGGAGATCTTGAAGCGGGAAAGCACGCAGGACTGGTTCTCCCCGTTGGACACCGCGCCATGGCGGATGCGGATCTCGAGCTGGTCGCCCTCCGCGGCCGCCACCGGCTGCTCCGGGACGAACCAGCCGCGGCGCGGACCGTGAGACATCGGGTAGTCGCCGAAGCCGGGGGCGCCATCGCGGATGCCGTCGTTGGGATCGAAAGGACCGGCGAGGAAATCGGCGATCACCTCCTTGAAAGCAACCTTCTGGCGGGTGCCGTCGGGCTTCACCAGATCGACTTCCAGCTTGGACACCACCGCGCCGCGCTCCGACCAGGTCTTCGGGTCGTCGCTCTTCATCAGGATGTCGAACTGCAGCGCGCCGAAGGGCAGCGCCGGGCCGGTGAGTGTGTAAACCGCGCCCGACGGGTTGGTGCCCGAAGCGTGGATGATGCCGTCGGATTGCGGGGTAAGCTGGCCGTCCTTGCCGCTGGATTTCGCGGCGGTGGCGGTGAAGGTCCGCCAGTTCGAAATCCCGGTGGCGACCGCCTTGCCTTCCTCGTTGATCGTATCGCGGTGGCGGCGGATTTCTTTTTCCAGCCTCACCGCCTCGGCTTGAGCGGCCGGGTCGTTGGCGACCTTGGTGCTCGGGAAGTCGTTGTTCAGGTCCACGTCCTCCGTGTTGTTGAAGAAGGCCATGAACTTGTAATAATCCTCGTGCGGGAAGGGATCGTAGGGGTGGGAGTGGCACTGGATGCAGCCGAAGGTCGTGGCGTTCCAAGCGGTCCAGGTGGTGTTGACCCGGTCCATCACGGCGGCCATCCGGTATTCCTCGTCGTCGGTGCCGCCTTCGGTGTTGTTCTGGGTGTTGCGGTGAAAGGTGGAGGCGATCAGGTCGCCGGGTTCCGGGTTCTCTAACAAGTCACCGGCGAGCTGTTTCACCGTGAAGGTGTCGAAGGGCATGTCGGCGTTGAAGGCCTGGATCACCCAGTCGCGGAAGGGCCAGATGTTGCGGTGAGGGTCTTTCTCGAAGCCGAAGGTGTCCGAGTAGCGGGCGAGATCGAGCCACATCGAGGCCCAGCGTTCGCCGAACTGCGGCGAGGCGAGGAGGCGGTCGGTCGCCGCTTCCATTGCCGATTGAGGATTGAGGATTGTTGATTGCTGGAATGATTGCCACTCCTCGAGGGAGGGAGGCAGGCCGGTGAGGTCGAGGGAGGCGCGGCGCAGCCATTCGGCGGGGGAGGCTTCGGGGGAGGGGGCAAGATTCAGCGCTTCGAGTTTCGCGAGCACGTGGCGGTCGAGATCCGCTTTCGGCCAGGCGGTGTTCTTGAGCGTCGGGACCGGGGGCTCGACCGGCTTTTGGAACGACCAGTGCTCGCCCCACTTCGCGCCTTCGGTGATCCAGCGTTCGAGCAAGGCGATCTGGGCGGGCTCCAGCGGATGCGGATGGTCCTTCGGTGGCGGCATCCGTTCGTCCGGATCGTCGTGCTTGATGCGGCGGATCAATTCCGAGGCGGCCGGATTGCCGGGAACAATAACCTGCTTGCCGGACTCGCCTTTCCCGAGGGCCTCCTCGCGGTAAATGAAGGAGACCTCGCCGGCCTGCTTCACCCCGCCGTGGCAGATCGTGCAGTTCTTGTTGAGCAGCGGCCGGATGTCGCGGTTGAAGTCGACCGGCTCTGCCGCCGTGGTGACAGCGAGAAGGATCGGGGCGAGGGCAAGGAGGAGGCGGCGCATCGGTAGGGGCATCCTACGGCAGGACGGAGGGGATTTCCATCGCGCGATACTTGGATATTCACGATAAAACATGTGGATTTCGGGAGAAAATCACCCGAAAGGATCAAGAAGTGAAGGATCGGCATTGGAAGATTTGGTCGGAGCAGGTGCAGTCACCTCTCGGCAGCCTGGTGGAAATCGGGGAAGTGGTCGGCTCCGGTGGCAAGATGTCGCGCTTTCGCTACCTCCGCCGCTTCGCGTTGGTCGTGATCACCCGCGGCGAGGGGCACTACGAGGACGAATCGGGCCGCGAGCGGAGCCTCGGGGCGGGCGACTGGATCCTCGTTTTCCCCGATTTGGGGCATTATTACCGGCCCTCCCGCCCGGGTGGCTGGGACGAGGTCTACGTCATGTTCGAAGGGCCGGTGTTCGAGACCTGGCGAAGTCAGGGCTTGCTTGATCCGGCGCGGCCGACCGGCCGGTTGGCGGATCCGGAGGGATGGCTGGCGGAGTTCAGGCGCGTGATGGCGGACTCGAAGTCCGGTGCCTTGGTCCGCTTGTGCGGGTTCCAGCAGTTGCTCGCCGCCGCCCTCGAGGGTGCGGGCGATTCGGTAATTTCACCGAAAGCCGGGGCGGCGTGGTTCACCGATGCCTGCCGCCTGCTGTCGCGGCCCGAAGGCGGGGCCGAACAGGCCGCGCGCGAGCTGGGGATGAACTACGAGACCTTTCGGAGGAAATTCAAAGAGCACGCCGGCACCGCGCCGCACCGTTACCACCGCCTGCACGTGGTGAACCTCGCGGCGCGGATGCTCGATTCCACCGACCTGAAGTCCGCGGAGATCGCGCGCACCCTCGGCTTCTGCGACGAGGCCTACTTTTCGCGCGTTTTCAAGCAGGTCACCGGTCGCTCGCCGCGGGAATACCGGCGGCGTCAGGAGGCGGGGTGAGCGGGGGGCGGGAAGACGATTCGCTCGTAGAGATCGGCCAAAGGCAGCGATGCCTCGATTTCGGGCAGCGGGATGACGGCCTTCACCCCGTCATGAACTTCCATCGCAAAGCCACCTTCCGGACGGCGGCGGTAAACGAGAACGTAGGGTAGATCGGATTCCAACAGCAGGAGCACCTTGAGCGAGGGAATGGCCAAGTAGGCGTCTTTCTTTTC
>NEUO01000136.1 GCA_002304315.1 Verrucomicrobiia bacterium Tous-C4TDCM | reverse complement strand
GGGGATAGCAGATAGTAGATAGTAGATAGTAGATAGTAGATAGTAGATAGTAGATAGTAGATAGTAGATAGTAGATAGTAGATAGTAGATAGTAGATAGTAGATAGTAGATAGCGGATGGGAGATGGGAGATGGGCGGTTGCATTGACTCAGAAGGGAGCGCCGATCTTTAGTCGGCTTGGACGGTCCGGTGCCCATGGGAAGTGAGAGAATCGCGATCATGGAACCGCCCCGGCAGGGGCGTCTGAAAGGAGCCGGAGGCACGAGCCACCGGATTGGTCGGAACCATTGATGCGCGCATCTACCATCTACCATCTCCCCACAAAAAAGGCGCGGAAGGTTTCCCCTCCGCGCCTTTCGAATCTCGGGCAAATCAACCGCCGTAGGACGACTCCACCCGTTGGGCGACGTCGCGATAGCCGTAGTCGACTTCGTAGATCTGCTTGAAGGCATCGAGCGCTCCGGTCTTGTCGCCCATTTCATCGTGGATCAGACCCTTCTGGTAGAGCACTTCCTTCTTGGTGTTGTCCATGGCGAGCAAGTCGCCGAGCGCGTCGGAAAGCTGCTTGGCGGCCATGTCGAGCATGCCCTTGGCCTTGAAGGTCAGTCCGAGCAGCAGCAGCACCTTCGACTGGATGTGCGGGTTGCGCTTGGCTTGTTGGAGGTGGGGGATGGCGTTGCTGAAGTCGCCGGCGTTGAAATACGCTTGGCCGAGTTCGTAGCGGGAGACCGGGTCGGTCGGGTTCTGGTCCACCCGGCGCTTGGCTTCCTCGACCGCTTCGGCGGTACGGGTGGCCTTGCGCTCGGCGAGCATCGCCTGGACTTCCGGATCGTCGGGATTGGAGGCCGCGCGGGCTTCCAGTTCCTTCGTGTGCTGCTCCTGCACCCGGTCATTCATCTGGCCGGCCTTGGTCTGCAGCGCGACGTCGCCGTTGCTCAGGGTGAAACCCCACGAATAGAAGGTGTGCGCGTTGGCCCAGTCTTCGAGCTGCTCGAAGATGTTGGCGAGGTCCTTGACCACGGCAAGCTGGTTGGCGTCCTCGTTGTATTTCGCGATCAGGCGGTCGCGGCGGTCTTCGAGCTGATCCTTGGTCAGGCCCGATTTGTTCTGCGCTTCCAGCTCGGCGGCCTCGCCCTTGTTCCGCTGCAGGTCCTTCATGTTGGCCTGCTCGCTCCAGCCACCCTTTTGCATCGAGGCGCGGGCGGTGCTGTCCTTCTCGCCCTTGATCGCGGTGCCGTCGGTCGGGTGATGCTTGATGATATCGCGATAGACCTCGGCGGCCTTCTGGAACAGGTCGTGCCCGAGATAGAATTCGGCGAGCTTGTGCAGCAGCTTGGCTTCTTCCGGGTGACCTTTGCGCACCGTCTCCAGCGCGAAGGCGGCGCTGTCGATCAGCGCCATCGTCTTGAAGGCTTCGAACAGGAGGTCGTTGAGTTCCGGATTGAAGGGCTCCTTCTCGAGTTCCTCCTCGATCATCGGCAGTGCCGCGACGGGATCCTTTTTGATCTGGGATGCGATCTTGCCGTGACCTCCGCTGGACTTCATGCCCAGGAAGCTGGAGCGCTTCTTGGGAGCGCCGCAGATGACGATCTCGCATTTGCGCAGAACCTGCCGGCCTTCGAGGAAGGTCGGCGCGTCCTTGAGGACGGTCTGGATCAGCTTCACGGCGTAGCCGTGGTTATTGGTCTGCACGGCGCTGAGAGCCTTGAGCCACAAGGCTTTCACGTTCGGCGCGAGTTCCGATTCAGAAGATTCAGGCATGGAGCGAAAATAGGTGGAATTTTGACGATGGCGGGAACTTCCCGACGGGGGCCGAAAAGGTGTGTCGCGAGGTGGCGCTTGGCAAGTCCCGGTGTGGGAATGCCACCAAGACTTCGGAGCGGGACCGGGAAAACAAAAACGGGCGGCCCGCGGGCCGCCCGTCGTGAAGATGGCCGATGGGCTCAGCGGCGGTTGACGAAGCCGGTCTTCGGCCGGCTGCCAACCCGGCGCGGACCGCCTTGGGCCTCCGGCACCACGGTCTGGGCAGCACCGTTCGAACCGCTGCCTTTCGCATCGGTCACCGGCTCCTGGATCGCACCCTTCTGAGGAAGGACCGCAGGGCCGTCGATGAACTCGCGGTTCTCTTCCTCGAGCTTGTAACGGTTTTCGATGTCCGCCTGACCTTCATAGAGTCCCTTGCTGTTCACGATGATCTTGGGCTGGATGAAAATCAGCAGCTCCTCGCGCTCCTTGCCATTGGTCGTCTGTCCTAACAGCCCGCCGACCCACGGGATCGAGCTGAGGATCGGGATCCCGGAACGGACCTTGCGGTCGCGGGTGGTGATCAGGCCGCCGAGCACGATGGTTTCGTTGTTCGGCACCGTGACCGTGGTCACCAGTTCGCGGGTCGAAATGGTAGGCACCTCGCCCACGCTTTCAATCACCTGGCTGCCGACCACCTCGTCATTCTTCAGGAAGATCTGCAAGGTCACCTCGTCCTCGGAGTTGACCAGCGGGATCACTTCCAGGTTCAGCACCACGTCCTGATACTCGATGTTCGTGTTCGAACCCGTGCTCCCTCCGTTGAAGGAACTCGTCGGGACGGCAATACGCTGGCCGCTGGAAATCGTCCCCTTCTGGTTGTTCGACATGAACACCGTCGGACGGGAGATCACGTTGAAGCGGTCGCTCGACTGGAGCGCCTTCAAATAAACATTCAGGTAGGGACCGACCTTGCCGTAGATGCCGAGGCCGGCGCTGGCGGCAAAGTCACCGGGATCGAAAGCACCGCCGTCGAGCGGCAAGACGGCACCGGAGCCGCCGGAACCACCACGGCCGCCGATGGCATTGTCGCCGCGGTTTTCGATCTGGCGCAGGTAATCGATTCCGTAGCTCAAGTCGTCGCCCAGCGCGAGCTGGCCGAAGATGCATGAAATCATCACCTGCTCCGCCTTGACGTCGAGTTCATCGAGCAGGCGGATGATGATCTCCAGACCGGCCGGCGGTCCCTGGATGACAATGGAGTTGGTGATGTTGTCGGCCACCAGCAGGGTACGCCCGACGAGCAGGGACTCGGGTGCGCTGCTGACGCTGGGCTCGCCGAGCGAAGTGCCGCCGCCCCCGCCGCTTCCGCCGCCGCCGAATCCTCCGCTGCTGCCACCGCCACCGAAGGAGCTGTTGCTCGAGCCGCCCGAACTGGACGAGGAGCCGCCGCGCGAGGAGCCGCTGGTCCGGGATCCGCTACCGGACCCGCCGCTGCCGAAGTTCGCACCGGTCGAGCGGCCGCTGGTGCCGCCACCGGCCGAGCCACCGCCGGCCGAGCCGCCTTCGGTGTTGCCGCTGAAGGCGCGCTGGAGTGCCTGTTCGGCGACCGGCAGGAAGTCGGCCACAGCCAGGAACTTGAGCTTGCGGCGGAGGAAATTCTTCTGGTCGGTCGGCGAATCGAAGCCCGCGACCAGGCTTTCGACGAAGACGATGTCGACCGGCCGGCCCATCGCGAAGATCTCGTTGGTCCGGGGAGCGGGCACGATCTGGATTGGCACGTCCTCACCGGCCGAACCGCCGTCGCTGCTGCCAGCCATTCCGGCCACTGCGCCGCCCGGAGCACCCACTGGAAGATTGATGCCCGGCGTCGCGGGAGCCCCGCCTTGGACGCGCTGGATTCCGGCGGAATTGCTCTGCTGTTGCTGGCTGTTGAGGATCTCGTTGAGGGTTTCGGAGAGCTCCTGGACATCGGCATACTGCACCTTGATGAAGCGGGTGCCGACATTCTGGGAAGGGACGTCGATCGTCTGCTGGAGCTGGATCAGGCGGCGGATCAGCGAGGTGTTCTCGGTGATGATCACGCAGGCGGCGTTCGGCACCGCGGTGATGGAGCCGAAGTTGCCGAACTGCTTGACGATCGAGGTGAAGGCGCGGACGACCTCGTCCGGCTTGATGTGCTTGAGCGGCATCACGTAGGTGACCACCTGTTCCCCGGCCGGCAGGTCGGCGGCGTCGGTGATGAAAGGCAGATCCTCGTCGTTCGGGTTGGCGACGCTTTGGGAGTAGAGCAGCTTGTCGTGATTCGGAATGTCGTCGGAAGGGACGAACACGAAGCCTTCCATCAGCGCGGCGATCTTGAGGAGTTGGGCGGCTTCGCCGTAAGTGATCGGACCTTTTTGCACGAAGCGGAACTCCGCGGCGATGGCCGGATTCCCGACCGTGACGCGGCGGCCGGTGAACTCGGTGTAGAGTTCCGCGAGGCGCTCGCCGTTGATCTTGGGCTCCAAGAAACCGTCCTTCTTCACCTTTTGGGCGAGCGGGAGGGCGGCATTCGGCAAGACGCCCGCCGGTTGCACGATGCCCGCAGGCGGCACGGCACCGGGCGGGATCGGCGCCCCGGCCGGTGGCGGTGGCGCGGGCTGCTGGGAGAACGCGGCACCGGAAAGGATCAGGCCGGCGAATAGAAAACGCGATATGGGCAACATGGGAAAATTCGGACGAAATTAGCGACCGGGGGTCGGAGCGGGAGGGACGACGACACGCTGGCGGGGCGGGCGGACGCCGCCCTGGCCGGGGACGATCACGCCGGGCTGCTGAAGCTGCACCGGCGGCTGACCAGGAATCACGGGCTGGCCGGGTGGGCGACCCTGAGCCGGAGCTGCCGAGGCGGCAGGTGCGATGAGTTTGTCGTCGAAGGCAACCTTCTCGGAGCCACCGTTGCCGGACGAAAGGTAAACCACGGTGTCCTTCCAGCTCTCCTTGCCGTATTCGACCCGCTCGACCTTGTAGCTGCCAGCCTCGCCGGGATTCAGCCACTTCATTTCGTCCTTGGCCGTGATCATGGTGCCGCTCGGGCGGATGATCTGGGTTTCGCCGGCGTTCTTCTTGTGGAAAATGGTGACCATGTGGCCACCCTCGACTTCCGAAACGCCGCCAAGCGCCCAGTCGTCGAGCGGGGCCGGGCCTGCCACTTGTTCAGGCGGCGGCGGCTTCGAGGTGAAGGGCGAGTTCGTGGAAAGGTGGCTGTAGCTGGCTTCCGGCTTTTTTTCCGGGGCCCCGGCGAAGGCGAGCGCCGTTGCAAGAATCATCACGGAACCGATGGAGATCGTGGCTTTCATGGCTGTTCGGGAGTCGGAGTTGGCGCAGGAGTCGGAGTTGGGGCCGGAGTTGGGGCAGGAGTCGGAGTTGGCACAGGCAAAGGATTAGGCACGGGCAAAGGATTCGGAGCGGGTGTGGGAGCCGGGGCCTCGACCGGGGCCTCGTTGCCGTCGCCGGAAATCGGCACATACCACTGCTCCACGATGACGACGCAGTCGATCAAAGTGTCGTCCTTCGCGTCGGGCGAAAGCCGCAGGAAGGTGATGGCGCGAAACTGGTCCGGCATCTGAAGGCGTCCCAGCCAGCGGTAGAGTGAGTTCTCCAGCCCGGTGACGTTGAATTCCACCTTGGCGCGGTGGAAATGCAGGCCGGTCTCGTCGTTGGTGAGGATGGCGCGGCGCTTGACCTCGAGCTGGTGCGTGGTCGCTT
Organism: Verrucomicrobiia bacterium Tous-C4TDCM; assembly: GCA_002304315.1. Classification (GTDB taxonomy): domain Bacteria; phylum Verrucomicrobiota; class Verrucomicrobiia; order Verrucomicrobiales; family Akkermansiaceae; genus Haloferula. The sequence goes on along the minus strand of NEUO01000136.1, from coordinate 9,457 downwards.
GGTTGGACGCGTATTGCTCCAGCTCGCTCGAGACCAACGGCCCAGCCCGCTCTTGCGGCGCGTGTTCGCCCATCCAGTCCATCTCCTCGATGACCGTGTCGAACTTCCGGCTGAACGCATCCGCCGTCTCGACCTCGCCCTCCGCCGCCCGCAGGTCGATGTCGAGCTTGCTCTTGTACTTGCGAAACCAGGACACCCCGAACGCATTGAGCAGCACGAAGGCGGCAAGGCCGAACAGGAGGACAAGTTTCTTTTCGCGATCGCTCATGAATCGTGGGGTCGGGAAGGGAAAGCCGCCGGGCGTTTGAATTGTCGGTAATTCACTGCGCGGCGGCGTCGGGGAGGGCTCCGGTCAGGACGAAGCTCCATCCCTTGTTGCTGTTGGTCGGGTTGGATTTGTCCCATTCGTATTGGGACAGGCCGAAGGACTCCCGGGCGAGGTTGACGCTGAACTGACTGATCGGGGCGGCCTGGGGTGCCTCACCCACCAGCTTGATCTGGCCGGCGTTGATTTCCGCGGTCTTGAGACGCAGGCCGCTGTTCGGCGGGATAGCCTTGGCGACCCGCGACATCAGTTCGACCGGGGCCTTTTCGGAATCCACCACCAGATCCAGCTCGGACCACATCGCCTTGTGCTGCTCGTAGTCCAGCCGGTCCTCTTCCGAAAGGATGCTATTGGCCTCGGCCCGGAGGTCCTTGATCTTGTTCTGATTCTTCCACAAGCCGTAGCCGAACCAGCCGGCAAGGCCGAGGTAGGCGAGCAGCACCGCGGCGACCATGGCGAACTTCTGCTGGCGGGCGAGCAAGGCGCGGCGGGCGGCACGGACGTCGGCCGGCAGCAGCTTGCTGCGGGGCTCCGGCAGCACCGGGTCCGGCCGCGGCGACACCCGGCCGGGCACTCCCAGGCCGCTGGCCAGGCTGCCGGCATCGCCATCGGCCGACCAGACGTGGACGGCCTCGGGTCGCAGGGCGAGGCCCTGGATCGAGAGCTGACCCATCGCGAGCTGGATTTCCTTCAGACAGGAGGCATCCGGCGAAGGACCGCTGCTCGAAGTGGCCTGCGAGTAGAGAAGCTTGCCGTTGCGGAAGAAGGCGAAGACCCAGCGGTCGAATTCCTTCCATGCGGCGACCGCCTCGCCCCGCACCGGGTAGGCACGGGCGGAGACGTCGAATTCCTTGGGGCTGCGCGGCGGCAGGTCGCCGTCGCCCGGGGACTTGAGGACGGTGCACAGCAGCGTCGCGCTGTCGCCGTCCTTGGTCACCACGAAGGTGTCGGTGAGCTGGCCGGCCATCGGGTCCGCCCGCACGCCGAGCCGCTCGGCATGCATCGCCGCGAGGTCCTCGAACAGCGATTCGTCGGCGCTCGATGCCTTGAAAGGCAGCGCATGCATCCCCCGCACCGGGAACAGCATGGCCAGGTTCCCGCCCGGCAGGCCGCTCAGGTCGGAGACACGCACGGGCCCGTCGGCGGACTGGAGGACAAATCCCCCGGTGCTCGCTTGCTTCCAGATTTCCCAGCCCCGGGGACCCGGGACCAGCAGCGAAGTTTCTTGTTGTTTGCTCAAGGTAACACCTCCTCGGTTCGTTCCAAAACCGCCGGACGTCCCGTGCGGTTGCGCACGATGACCGTGATCTTCCGCCGGGCCCCGGAGACGCTGCCAATGCTCTCCAGTCGGGTGGTGGTGTCGTTCACGGTCATGCGGGCGGAAACTTCGGGGCGCAGCGTGCCGTCCACGCCGAGGAGTGCAAGCGCTTGCTCCACGGATTGGAAAGGCGCGTCGTCTTCGGTGTCGCGGAGCCCGTCGGGCCCGCGGACGGTCTCGGGAATGATCGATGCCTCTTCCACCGGGACCTCGGCGGCGGCCGCGATCAGCTCGGCGGCGGCCTCGTTCAAGTCCAGCGCGCCGGAACTCCAGATGGTGAACCAGTTCCGCCAGTCGGGCTTCAGCGCCTCGACATAATCCATGCCGCGCACCAGGCGGACCTCGTCGAGGTGGTAAAAGGGCCGGTTGAAGGGCTGGTTGAGCCGGCCTTGGTCCAGATACCACTCGGACTCCGCACCGTTCAGGCCGACCTCGTCGTTTTCATCGGTCCAGTCGATCAGCGCGTCCACCACCGCCTGCGCCTCGTCGAGCTCCAGCCCCCAGTCGATGAACATCGACTTCAGCAACTCCTCGTCCTTGCGGAGCACGATGGCGTTGATGTTGAATTTCTCACCCTCGGAAATGATCCGCGCCTCGAAGCCCTCGCCGTTTTCCTCCGAAAGCTGGCGCAGCAGCGGGTCGGTACGCTTCACCGCGGGGTTCGAGGCCACCGCGATGCCCATCTCGGCAAGCTGCCGGGCGCGGAAGCCATGGACCTGGGCCGTCGCCAGATCGACGTCAAACGACACCACACGAATCGCCGCGATCGAAGCCATCGCAAGGATCGCGATCAGCCACAGCACCGCGACGAGGGCGGAGCCGCGCGACTGAAACTCAAAGGAATTGCCAGTCTTTGTCATTACTTAGGTCGCGTTTGCGGACGATCACCCTGAGGAATATCCTGAGGGCGAATCTGACCTTCACCGATCTGGATCTCTCCTCCCGGCAGGCCCGGTTGCCCGCCTTGCCCGCCCTGCCCCTGTTGCTGAAGTTGGCGCATCATTACCTCCGGATCCTGCTTCGGGGTGATCCAGAAAATTTGCCGGATCCACTTCCCTTGCGCGCCGAAGGCGATGGTCAGCTCCATTTGCAGCGGCAAGCGGCCGACGAGATCCCAGTCTTCCTGCCATTCCATGGTCCGGCCATCGAGCACCCGCCATTCGAAACCCCGGACATCCTCGAGCAGCACCACTTCGGCAAAGGGCTCGGCATCTTCGTCGACGTTGAGGTTGTCGCTGTCCTCCAGGATCTCGTTCTCGTAGTAGCGCAGAACGATGTCCAGGTAGTTGTCGCGCCGCTGCACGGTCGAAATCTGCACCGCTTTGGCGACCTTCTCCGTGCCGCCCCAGGTGAAGGCCAGCGGAACGTTCTGGAGGGTCAGATCGGAAATGTATTTCCCCCCGGCGTCCTTCCACGTCAGCTCCATCCGGGTGTTCCCCGGCAAGGTCCCGAAGCGGTTGGCCAGCAGGGTAAAAAAGGCGTTCTTCGCGCTCTCCTCGTTCTGCTTGCGGATCACGTCGTTGCTCAGCGCCAGATTCAGGGTGGCCGATCCAAAAATCATCCCGACGAGCATCGCCAGGATCCCCATGGCGATGACCAGCTCCAACAACGTGAAGCCGTCTCGCCTGGTGCCGGGATGGAGCGGTTTCTTCATGGCTGGTAGAGGCGGGAATAGCGCCAGGTTTCCGCCAGTTGTTCCCGGGCTTGTCCGTTTTCAAACCACCGGGCGACCACTTCGATCCGATACATCTCCTGCAAAAGCTGGCCGTCCTCGTTTTCCATCTCTTCCAGCAACTCGACCGTGGTTTCGATCTCAAGGCCCTGGTCGGACATCTCGTCCACTGCCACCGACGTGGTTCCTTCCTCCAGCACCGGATACGACATCGCCTCGGCCAAGGCACTTTCCAGCAAGCGCGTCATCTTCAGCTTCCGCTGGGCGGTGGCGGCGAGGTCCGCGGTCTTGTGCAGCGCCACGGCGAAGCCGGTGGCGGCGATCCCGAACACGCCCAAGGCCAGCAGCACTTCCAGCAGAAGGAAGCCCTTCCGGAAACGCCGCGGCAGACGATGGGGTGAGAGGTGCATGGGGATTTCAGTAAACTTCCTTGGACTTGTAGCGGATGCTCCCGGTCAGCGGATGGAATTCCATTTCCATCCAACTCTTCTCGGTCTCGAGCCGGACCCCGACCGGTTCACAGAAGCCTTCGGGGTCAAAGCGCCAGACCTGCCGGGATTTCGAGTCGATGGGGATCCACGTGTCGCTGGCCCAGCGGCGGACCTGCATTCTCAGTTCTCCTTTGATCGACCATTCGGCGTGGATGCTGCCGCTCTCCGCTCCGGCGATCTCAAGCATCGCCGCCGCCTTCTCGCGCTCCGCCGGTTCGATGGCCGCCTCGGCCAGCGGCATCATGCGCACCCGGCCCTCGAAGAACTCGAGGGCGTAAGGCCTCTGCTGGAGGGCGGCCACGGTGCGGGCGCGCTTGGCAAGCGACTCGATTTCACCTGACGACTCCTTGAGGATCCGCTCGTCGTCCGAGCTGACCATCACGGAGATCGCCCCGCCGGTCAGCACCGCGATCAGCACCAACACGACGACGATCTCGAGCAAGGTAAAGCCCGCCGCGGCGGACTTACTCGCCCTGCTTGTCCTGGCTGCTGCGGTCATCTTCATTACCTTCGATGCCGTCCGGGCCCTTGCTGATGATTTCGAACTCCGCCGGGTTTTTGCTGCCCGGGAACTTGTAGCCGTAGGGGTTTCTCCAAGGATCCATCGGGATCTTGCTCATCACCTGGGTCCAGTCGTCGGGCTTCGGCGTGGTGGTCGGCTTTTCCACCAGCGCTTTGAGGCCTTGCTGGGTGGTCGGGAAGTTCCCGGCGTTGATCTTGTAGCTGCGCAACGCCGAGCCGATCGAGGTGAAGTCCGCCCTGACCTGCTGGATCTTGGCACTATCACCGACCCCGCCGATGAGCGCGATCGATCCGCCGAGCAGCACGGCGATGATTCCGAGGACGATGACCATTTCGAGCAGGGTGAAGCCGGCGGCGACACGATGGCGGATGGAGCGGTGGTGTTTCATGGGTCAATCAATGGGGTTGCTGAAAAGAGCCTTACGCGGGAGAGAAAGCCGGGCGACTCAAAAGTTGTCGGGAAAATCCACCTCACAGAGGCCCGCGTTCCGGATTTTTAACCGCGAAAGAACGCGAATGGACGCGAAATTTGAAAGGCTGGGGAATCAGGGGACCTTTCGGCTGTTCCAGATTTGACCGATGAGAGGAAGGGTTCGTGTCGGTCCATCTCCGGCTTTGCCTCAGGTTCGCGCCCTTTCGCGCATTTTCGCGGTTAAGATCCCTCCCCCCGAACCTCGCACGATTTCCGATTCCTCAATCAGGTTCAAAAGGCAGCGTTCCGGACCCGACGGGAATTCCTTGCCAGCCCGCCCGCTTTCCCCCACCCCTTCGGCCACCATCCCCATGAACAAGGTCCTTCTCATCGGAGCCGGCGGTGTCGGCAGCGTCGTCGCCCACAAATGCGCCATGGTCCCCGAGGTCTTCGGCGAGATCACCTTGGCCTCACGCACCGTCTCGAAGTGCGACGCCATCGCCGCCGAGGTCAAAAAGCGCACCGGCCGCGACATCGCCACCGCGCAGGTCGATGCCGACGATCCGGTTCAGACGGCCGCCCTGATCCGCAAGACCGGCGCGACCCTCGTCATCAACGTCGCCCTGCCCTACCAGGACCTGACCCTCATGCAGGCCTGCCTCGATGCCGGTGTCGATTACCTCGACACCGCGAACTACGAGCCGAAGGACGTCGCGAAATTCGAATACTCCTGGCAGTGGAACCTTCACGAGACCTGGCTCCAGGCCGGCCGCTCCGCCCTGCTCGGCTCCGGATTCGATCCCGGTGTGACCAATGTCTTCACCGCCTGGGCGCTTAAGCACCACTTCGACGAGATCCACACGCTAGACATCATTGACGTCAACGGCGGCAACCACGGCCACGCCTTCGCCACCAACTTCAACCCGGAGATCAACATCCGCGAGGTCACCGCCGAGTGCCGCCACTTCGAGGACGGCGCTTTCGTCGAGACCGCCCCGATGTCGAAGCACCAGCCCTTCACCTGTCCGGACGGCGTCGGCACCTACGAGATTTACCGGATGTATCACGAGGAGCTGGAGTCGCTGGTGAAGCACATCCCGACCATCCGGCGTGCGCAGTTCTGGATGAGCTTCTCGCCGAACTACCTGAAGCACCTCGAGGTCCTGCAGAACGTCGGCATGACCCGCATCGACCCGGTCGTCTATCAGGGCGTGGAAATCATTCCCCTCCAGTTCCTCAAGGCCGTGCTGCCGAACCCCGGCGACCTCGGCGTGACAACGAAAGGCAGGACCTGCATCGGCAACGTCATCACCGGCGTGAAGGACGGCCGGCCCAAGGCGATCTACATCTACAACATCTGCGACCATGAGGCCTGCTTCGCCGAGGTCGGCAGCCAGGCGATCTCCTACACCACCGGCGTCCCGGCGATGATCGGTGCCAAGCAGATGCTCGAAGGCAAGTGGCGCAAGCCGGGCGTCTGGAACATGGAGCAGTACGATCCCGACGGCTTCATGGCGGACCTGAACGTCCACGGCTTGCCGTGGCAGTTCATCGAGCTGACGGCGGAGCAGGCCGCGGGATTCGTGGTGGTTTAATCGAGACCAAGCCCGCCTGCCCCGTCCACGGTGACCTCCCCTTGTCGCCGGTCATCCCGGAAATCGGCACCCTCGCCGCCCCCTGCCAGGATCCGGATCACCGGCCTGCCGACACGAAGGACTGGTAGGCCGCCGCCCCCGTGAAATCCCGACTTTCCAGCAACCCGGAAGCGGCATAGAGTCCCCTCATGCTTGAACAAGGCTACCGACCCTCGATCCGCAGACTCCAGCTCGATTTCGCGGCCCGTGTCGCCCGCAAGGTCATGCTGGAGCGTCGTGAACGCGGGGGCAAGCGGCCGCCGAAGAGCAAGATCACGGATAACAGTGAACCTTGGCTGGAGAATCCGGGTTCTGTGGAGGACTTCCTCGAGATCTCAAGGCGCATCAAGGCAAGCAAGGAACGATGGCTATCCCGGTTCAACAATTCATCGACAAACTGACCGCTGGCCATCGTGTCGTGCTTCTCGGCGGCGTCGCCATCATCGCCCACGGGCGCGAACGGCATACCTACGATGCCGACATCTGGCTTGATCCCATGGACTCCGCGGACGAATGGGCACGCGTCGTCCTCGCCGTTTGCAACGAGGTTCCCGGCACGACGATTCATCGCTTGCCGGGGTGGGTCGAGGTATCAGGCGGCGATGTTGCCCGTGCCGTCGAGGAAATCGGAATGATCCGCGTCCTCGGTCTCGGAGAACCCCTCGATATCTTCCGGCGGCCGAACGAATTTGATGAAAGCGCCTTCGGGGAAGTGGCCGGACGCGCTCATCAAAACAAGGACGGCACCCTTCTCCCGGATCCCTTGGACTTGTTGCAGAGCAAGTTGGAAACCAATCGTGACAAGGACCGCGATGATATCCTGCACCTGGAAAACCTGACACGAGCTTCCTATTGCAAACGCTTGCCTGCCGCGACGCCTGCGGAAGCCTCGGCCATGCTCGCCCGCTACTCCGAATGGCAGGTCCTCCAAGCCGCCCTCGAAAACCCCTCCCCCGAAGTCCGCGAACTCGCCATGAGCCACCTCCGCGAATTCGCCGCGGCGGGCGATCCTTTTTCGCTCGCGATCCTCGAAGGCCGGGAGATCCCGTGAGGAGTGTCGTCGCGCCGTCGAGACCGTGTTGACCCCGGGTCAACACCCGTTACCTCAGCCCTTCGATCACCTCCCGCACCGCCTCCGCCGCAGCGCGGAACTGCGCCGCTTCACCTGCATTCAAATCCGGATGCAGATAACGCTCCACCCCGCGTCGTCCCACCACCACCGGCACGCTCAGACAGACGCCGCTCACGCCGAGATAGCCGTCGATCTTCACGCTCAGCGGCACCGTGCGTTTCTCATCTAACAGGATTGCCTCGATGATATACGCCGCCGCCTGGCCGATCGCGTAGCAGGTGTTGCCCTTCTTCTGGAACACCTCGATCCCGAAATACTTCGCCCGTTCGCACAAGGCGCGGCGTTCCGGGGTGTCATCGATCTTCTCCCCGCCCGCCTGCGCCACGCTCATCGCCGGAAACTGGTGCTCACCATGTTCCCCGAGGATGTAAGCGCGGAGGTCATCCGGATGGATGTGAAGCATTTCCGAAAGCAGCTCGCGGAACCGAATCGAATCCACCAGCGTGCCGGTCCCCATCACCCGCTCGCGCGGAAAGCCGGTCAGCTCCAGCGCCTGCCAGGTCAGCACGTCGACCGGATTGGTCACCATCACCAGCTTCGCCTCCGGCGCGACCTCCGCCACCCGCGGCAGCAGCTTCTTCATCAAGTCGGCATTGCCCTGCGCCAGCGCGTTGCGGGACAGCAGGCCGGACGGCATTGGAACCGACGCGCAGACCGCGACGACCTCGCTGCCGGCCGCGTCCTCGATTCCCCCCGCCCGCACCTTAACCGGGATCTGTTGGAAAGCCTGCGCGTGGGTCAGATCCAGTGCCTCGCCCTCCGCCTTCACGCGATCCGATCCCACCAGCACGATCTCCCGCGCCACGCCACGGAGGACCAGCGTGTAAGCCAGCACCATGCCGACCTTTCCGGGACCGATGATCGTCACTTTCATCGGCACTACTTCCGCCATGCCATCCCCGCGATCAAGCCCCTCCCGCGGACCCCGGTGGCTTTTGTCCGCACCAGACGTCCACGACCGCAATCCCGGACAAGACCCGCAGGCTTTCCAAGCGTAGGCTCCCCACCATGAACATCGGCATCCCGAAGGAAATCAAAGCCCAGGAGCACCGCGTCGCCATGATTCCGACCTCCGCCGGGGAGCTCGTGAAGCGCGGCCACCGGGTCTTCATCGAGGCCGGGGCCGGCACCGGCTCCAGCTACAGCGACGAGGCCTATCTCGCGATGGGTGCCGAGATCCTGCCAGACGCCGATTCGATTTTCGCCGCCGCCGAACTGATCGTGAAAGTAAAGGAACCGCAACCGGATGAAATCGCCCGCCTGCAACCGCACCACGTTCTTGTCACCTACCTCCACCTCGCCGCCGGGAAAGCCCTCACCGAATCCCTGGTCGCCAGCGGCTGCACCGCCCTCGCCTACGAGACGCTGGAAGTGAACCACCGGCTGCCACTATTGGAACCGATGAGTGAAATCGCCGGCCGCATGTCTTCCATCGTCGGCTCCTATCACCTCGCCAAGCACAACGGCGGGCGCGGCACGCTGTTAGGCGGCGTGCCCGGTGTCGCTCCCGGCGCGTGGTCGTCATCGACGGCGGCACTGCCGGCGTGAATGCCGCCCGCGTCGCCACCGGCATCGGCGCGGACGTGACCATCCTGGAAGTCGACTTCGAGCGCATGCGCTTCCTCGACATCACGATGAGCGGCACCCACACCGTCTATTCCAGCGAAGCCAACCTCGCCGAACTGCTGCCACGCGTCGATCTGGTCATCGGTGCCGTCCTCGTCCCCGGAGCCCGCGCGCCGAAGCTGATCACCCGCGACATGCTCAAGCTGATGCAGCCCGGCAGCGTGTTCGTCGACATCGCCGTCGATCAAGGCGGCTGCGCCGAGGAAGCGGATTTTTTCCCGTTAAATTGTTAGAAAGGATTGGTGCTGGTTGATCGGGCGATGTTCCGACATCGCCTGTTTGAACAAACGTTTCAAATCAACCAACACCATGAATCAACAGACAG
>NEUO01000135.1 GCA_002304315.1 Verrucomicrobiia bacterium Tous-C4TDCM | reverse complement strand
CTCAAGAGCCGTCTGACCCAGCTCGGGAGGTATCTTTGACGTCCCGACCCTGGAACGGGAAATCGGATCGCTGGAAGCCGCGATGGGCGACCCGGAATTCTGGAACAACCAGGAAAAGGCCCGCGCCACCAACAGCCGGATCTCCTCGCTGAAGAAGAAGCTCGGCGCCTTCCAGAAGCTCAACGGCCGCTACGACGACCTCATGGCGGGGATCGAGCTCGCACGCGAGTTCGACGATGACTCGGCCGCCGCGGACGCCTTCACCCAGGCCGCCGAACTCGATGCGGACATCGCCTCCTTCGAACTGATCACCCTGCTCGACAAGCCGGGCGACGTGGCCTCGTGCTACCTGATCATCCAGGCGGGTGCCGGCGGGACCGAGGCTTGCGACTGGGCGCAGATGCTGTACCGGATGTACCAGCGCTGGGCCGAGCGGAAAGGCTTCACCTGCGAGACCGTGGACTGGCAGGACGGCGACGGAGCGGGACTGCGCGGTGCGACGATGAAGATCACCGGCGACTACGCCTACGGCTATCTGAAGAACGAGCGCGGCGTGCACCGGCTCGTCCGCATCTCGCCTTTCGACTCGGCGGGCAAGCGCCACACGTCCTTTTCGTCCGTCGACGCCACGCCCGAGGTGAACGACGAGATCAAGATCGAGATCAACGACAAGGACATCGAGATCACCACCATGCGTTCCGGCGGCAAGGGCGGCCAGAACGTGAACAAGGTCGAGACCGGCGTCCTGCTGCGCCACTTGCCCACCGGCATCCTGATCCGCTCGACCAACGCCCGCTCGCAGGGCGCCAACAAGGAGCTCGCCTACGAAATCCTCAAGGCGAAGCTGTTCCAACTCGAGGAGGACAAGCGCAAGGCCGAGTCCGAACGGGCCTACGGCGAGAAGGGCGACATCGGCTGGGGCAACCAGATCCGCTCCTACGTTTTCCAGCCGTACCAGAAGGTGCTCGACCTCCGCACCGGCCACGAGTCGGGCAACATTCAGAACATCATGGATGGCGACATCGACGGCTACATCGAGGCCAAGCTGCGCGGCAAGGTGCGGGTCAAGGGTGCCAAGGATGAGGACGATTGAGCGGGCATCTCGCAATTCTTGAAAATCAGGTGATGCCCAATTCCAAGGACGGCGTGGCAATCCTTCAGGCGATCAGGGTTGCACCGTGTTAGATTTGTTGCTGTTGTATCCCCGAACCTTCTCCAGAAAATGATGATCAAAGAATTCAGAGACTTCATTCTCAAGGGCAACATGATCGACCTTGCGGTCGGCGTGATCATCGGCGCGGCATTCGGCAAGGTCATCACCGAATTCACCGGCGTCCTGCTCAAGACCATCACGGCATTCGCAAAGGTGGAAGAGGTCGGCTCCGTGATGATCGGTGCTGTCGACATCGGGCCCCTCATCAACTCGATGATCAGCCTGCTGCTGGTCGGCTTCGCGCTGTTCATCGTGGTGAAGGCCTATACCACCGCGAAGGCCCGATTTGAAAAGCCCGCCGCACCCGCCGGCCCGCCGGAACCCACCGCCGAGGAAAAGCTCCTCGCCGAGATCCGCGACCTGCTGAAGAGCAAGGCGTGAGATCTCAAGTCACTTCGCCTTCACCGTGATCCTGCCCTGCATCTTGTCGAAATGCCCGGGCGAGGAACAGAAGAAGAGGTAGCCGCCAGGCTCGCCCGCCGTGAAGGTCAGGGTGCCGGTCTGGCCACCACCGAGCAGCTTCACGTGGCCGACCATCTTCTCCTTCGATTCCTTGTCGACCGGCACATATCCGGTCTCCGCCGCCGCGAGGCACTTCACGGCGAAGGACACGATGGTGTTGCCCGGCTTGAGCAGCACCACGTTGTGCTTCATCGACTTTTCCCCCTTGGTGCCGGTGTTCTTGAAGATCAGCGTGACTTTCTGGCCGCTGACCACCTCGAAGGCGGTCTTGCTGTAAACCATCCGGTCGTCGGCGCTCAGCTCCAACTTCACGGCATCCGCCGCATGGGCCGATGCCGTGACGAGGAGCAGGATGAAGGCGAATAATCCGCGCATGGCCTTACTTCTTGGCAGCGGCGGCGGTCTTCTCGAGGTCGGCGCGAAGCACCGGGGCCTTGATGTCCTTGAACAGCTCGCGGTACTTTTTCGCGTCTTCCGGCGTCACCACCTCGGCCTTGTTGCCGAAGGAACTGCGGACGTAGGTCATCACGCCGGCCAGCTTCTCGTCGTCGAGCGCCATTTCGAGCGGGGCCATGACGCCGAGGATGGCGGTGTTGGTCGGGTCCTTCTGGATGCCCTTGAGCACCGAGAGGGCGAACACCGCAGGATCGCCGGTGGCGATCTTTGATCCGGCGAGCGATGGTGCCATCTTTTTGTCCGGACCGATCGCCAGACCCTGGCCATCGGGACCGTGGCAAGCCATGCAGGTGGCGAAGTTGGCCTTGCCGATTTCAATCAAGTTCGCTTTTTGGGCCTCGTCGGCGGAGGCGCTAAAAATCGAGGCGGCGACGATGGGAAGAACGAGGTACTTCATGTGGAGTGTTTCGGAGTGCCCCCTACGTTGTGCGATCCGGCGCTCTTTCGCAACCGCCGGGGCGCGGCTTTTCGAGAAAATTGAGGCTCAAGGGTGGCATTCAGGCGGGTGAATGCGCTCACGAAGCCTCCGACGCGGGTCGCGGGGGTTGATTCAAAGCCCAACGCAGTCATCGTAGCGCCGCAATTGTCATGACCACCGCGCCCGCTATCAGCGGGCTCATCGGCGGCACGATGAGCTGCAACCGCATGAACCTCGCCACCGCGACGACTTCCGCCTCGTTCCCGCGACCTCCGGCGAGGCGATGGTCGAACAGTTCGTTTTCCTAAAAAGCCTTGGCGCTGGGAATTCGTGCGACGAACCTTCCGGCGCGCGAAACTTCTTGCCGCTGACCGGTTTTGCGCTCGCCAAGAAAACCCGCGGAACGTAGCTTCGAGTAGTTCTAAAAATTCCCTGCCGCAGTTGGCACGGGCATTGCTCAAGGGCCTTTGACCAATCCGCCGCACCATGAAGAAAATCGAAGCGATCATCAAACCGTTCAAATTGGAGGAAGTGAAGGAAGCCCTAGCCGAAGTGGGTGTTCAGGGCATGACCGTAACAGAAGTCAAAGGCTTCGGCCGCCAGAAGGGCCACACGGAGATCTATCGCGGCTCCGAATACACCGTGGATTTCCTGCCCAAGGTGAAGATCGAGATCGTGGTCGATGACGCCCAAGCCGGTGGTGTTGCGGAAGCAATCGTGAAGAGCGCCAACACCGGCAAGATCGGTGACGGCAAGGTCTTCATCTCGAACGTCGAGGAAGCGATCCGCATTCGAACCGGCGAGACCGGTTCGTCCGCAGTCGCCGTAAACTGAAAACTTTTGCATCCTTCGCCCGGCCTCCCACGCGGAAGGCCGGGCTTTTTTGTGCCCTACCCGTAGCGGCCGCCCGCGTTGGTTGCCTCCACCTTTAACCGGGACCGCCCGTCCGTCGTCATGTCGCCTTCAAGGCGGCACTCCATTCGGGGATTGTTCCGTCCGGCGATCCGCCGCAGGAAGGGCGCGTGACTTCATCCTGGCTGATCCGCATTCCCGAGGTGTTCGCCGAACACGCGCCGGAAATCCTCGCGGGCCTCGGGGCGGTGCCGACGAAGACGCTGGGGGGCGGCTACCATCTGGTGCAGCTCGCCGACCCAGCCGCACTCCGGACCTCGGAGTGGGCGAAGTTCGTGAGCTGGAATCTTCCCATCCACCACGCCTGGCCCTGCTGCCCGCAGAAGATGGAAGGCTTTGTCGAAAAGGCGGCTCAGGCGATTTTCCGGAAGTTCGGCGCGCCGGTCCCGCAAACGCTGCTGGTCGGCCCGCTCCAGACCGGCGGCGCGCACCCGTATTACAAGCACCTCGCCACCAACCTGCGCGGCCGGACGCTCCAACTCTTCCCGCCGCTGCCCGCGGCGCACGACGTCGAGGCACAGGACCCCGCCGCGCCGAGCTTGTTTTGCCTGGTTGGCAAGGAAGGCCTGTTCTGCGGCATCCAGAGCCCGCGGGAGTCGAACGGCTTCTACCCCGGCGGCACCAAATTCATCCGCCAAAACGCACCGGAAACCATCAGCCGCGCCGGCGCGAAAATCGCCGAGGCGCTGCACTACCTGAAACTTCACCGCACCGAACTGCCGGAAGGCGCGCACTGGTTGGAACTCGGGGCTTGCCCGGGTGGCATGACGTCCGAGTTGCTGGCCCGCGGCTTCCGCGTGACGGCGGTCGACAAGGCCCCGCTCGATGCCCGCCTGAACGGGGCCACCGGGCTGAAATTCCGCCGCGCCGATGTCGGGGAATTCCAGCCCGCGGCAGGCGAGATTTTCGACGCCCTCCTCTGCGACATGAATGGCGACGCCCGCGCCGCGCTGCGCCAGGTGGTCCGGTTGTCGCGGAGCCTGAAACCCGGCGGGGTGATCGTCTTCACCTTGAAAGGAGCCGGCGTCGAGTCCCCGGCGGAAATGAACGAACTGGCCCGCGCGGCGATCGCCTACGCGACGGCCTCCAAGCTTTCAGTCATCGCCACGACGCATCTGACCTACAACCGTCAAGAGTTCACGCTGTTCTTTGAGAAGTCCGGCGAAGGGTGAGTGACTCGTGATTTCTCGCGTCAGTGCCGGACGCTTCATCCTGAAAAGGAAAATGGTAACAACGAAATCAGCGAAAATCCGCGAAAATCAAGGCGTGGTGAAAATCGATCAGCACACCCGCAAGGTTGAAGTTACCATTTTCCCAACCCTCTGAAATTTCGTCAATTTCGTCCCTTTCGTTGTTCCAATCTCGGTATTTAGGTTCATGAACTTCGGATGCTGATTGCGGGCGGCTGACCCTCCCCGAGGCTCCCGGCTGGAACTCATGGTTCGGGCGAGGCTTCGTCTCGGGCAGCCCGGTGCGAATCACGGCTTCAAGCGCCCACCGCCACCCGCGGGTCCGGATAGCAGCCGCATTCCTTGAGCGCTTCCCAAGTCGGCGGCTCGACCGTGGTTGCAAGGGCGGTCAACTTCTCCTTGCCCACCTCCAGACACCAGGTGCGGATCTTCGCTTCGATCGCGAGGTAGAGCGACGAATCGTCCGGCGAATCCTGCACCACCCCGAGCACCGGATAGCTGCCGCCGGGGAACTTGCCGCGCGGCATGGCGAAGATCGCGAAGCAGGAGTCGTCCGGAATCAAGCTGGCCGAGAGCATCGGCAGCTCGCGGCGGATCACCTCCAGGCAACGCATGATCAAGTCCATGTCCCAGCCCAAGAGTTCATAGATCGGCGGCTCGAGGGGAGTGAAGAAGACGTCCATGGGGACGTGCGGAGGGTAGGCTTACGAAGCGCGGCGTCACGACTTTCCATCGGCCCCGGAACGCTCACGTGCCCACTCTACCAACGATGGCCCCCTTTCGATCTCGCTTCGTGCGGGCAAGTTCTCCCGACTTGAATCCAACCCTTGTGGTTTTGGGTCAAATCAAGAAGGGGGGGACCATGAGATTTGTCCGCCATCCTCGCTACAAGGATCTACCCCGAATGAAATCCTTCGGTGAGGAAGTCAGCCGGGAGGAGCAAGTGCGGGAATTTGACGAGGCGTTCGATCGCGTGGTGCAAGCGCTGAGCGAAGTTTATCTGGTGAACTCCGGGGACGGTGACCAGATCAAAGGGGCTCCTATTTGGATGGACCGCTTTTTCGATCCCTGTCTACAGCATACGATTGTCGTCTCCTCCCAGGCCTGGCATCCAGACGTGGTCAGCATTCTCCGCGAAGTGCTCCAGACCCTTCCTGCTGGATGGACCTTCGCGATCGACGCGACAGAGTTTCCTCCAGGGCAGGCTCTCATCGTTGTCGAAGCCGATGGAACGGTTCATGGTTGGTCTTATTTCTCAGCGAGGTCCACCCTCACGGCATTCGGATTCGAGAAGCTCGAAGGGCCCCTGACGTGCGCCTGGTTTTGGATCACTTCGGTTTATGATGAGTGGCGCAGTGAGCTTCGGTTGAGGGCGTTCAAAAGGAAGATGAAAAGCACCCGCATCGAGGACCTTATTCAATACAACAAGGATTGAATAAGTCGCGCGACGAACAGGCTCTTGAACGATCACGGTGCCGGCGGATCGAAGGTTCCATCACCCCCGCCACGCAACCCACCCCAGCTTCGCCGTCATCGCGAAGACCACCGTAACGAACAATGGGCGGATCAAGTCGGCTCCGAACGTCGACACCACCGAAGAAATCGAACAAATCCTGACTGAACTCGACCCATGAAGAAGAGCGAAATGAAAGCCGTCTTGCTGGAATTACGAGCGATTGAACATGGAGAACTTGCTCCCGCCCGAGTCCGGGAGGTCACCCGTCTGCCCGACGGGAGCGTCCGCCGCGTTGTGATCGATCCGGAAGCGTATCGCCGCAAACAAGCGCGTGCTTGGAAGGCGAAGACCGAAGCTGCAAAAATCCGCCATGACCTGAATCTCACGCAGGTTGATTTCGCTGGGCTCCTCGGTGTCTCGGTCGCCACGGTGAGGAAATGGGAATGCGGGACCGGCCAACCGAGCGGTGCAGCGAGAACCTTGCTCGCGATTGCGAAGCGCCATCCCGAGGTGATTCGGGAGGCGGTTGCAAGAGGTTGAAGCGTCGCTGAAGCCCCCGGCAAATCCGGCGAGGAAAAGCAGGCCGAACGTGAGCGGCGACATCTCCGTCATGGGCCGCTCTTCCCGTCCCCGTCCTTCTTTGCCGCGGCCGGCGGGCCTTGCATGAACTGCATCAAATCCATCGCGAACTTGATGTCTTCCTTGTCGATGATCTTCGTGGAAATCCGGCTCAAGTGCTGCCAGCCGACCGCCCGCTGCTGGTCGCGCTCGTCGAGCAGATCCCGCAGCTCGTCCTCCTCCGGTTCGACGGGTTTCAGCGGCTCTTCTCCTTCGTTCACAATCCTCCGGATAACCTAAATGTCAGGCCTTCGTCAAACTTCAAAGCCCCCGGGGCGAAATCGAGGTCCATCCATCCGATGCAAGCATTCGCGGAAGGTTCACGGAACCAATTGGATCCTCACCCGATAGAACCGGCGAGGCGCTCCAACCACGGGATCAGCGATGATGTAGGGCCCTGCCACCACCGGCGTGGTCGCGCCGACGACCTGCCAAGCCGCCACTGCCAGGTCATCGCAAGCCTCCACCGCATAGCTGCGGCCCGGCTTTACCTGCAGATGAACTTGCGCGGCCGGCCCGCCTTCGACCGACCAGACGAAACGGTCCCCACGGTCGGCATGACCGGTGCCCGCCGTGATTTCTAACAAGTCCGTCTGGCCGTCGCCATCGCTGTCCGCCGCGGGATTGATCGCCACGTTGAAAGCAAGCCCGAGGGAGAGCTCGAGCGCGTCCGGCAGCGTGTCATTGTCGCTGTCGAGGTCTTCGAGGTTCAGCAAGCCGTCGCCATCGGCATCGCCGCCCCCTTCGAGCGCGTCGGAGATTCCGTCGTCGTCGAAGTCGCCGTCGCTGCCGCGGATCCAGTCGATCTCGAAGAACTGGTTGCCGAAACTGAGCGGATCGACCCGCAGGTCGGTGATGATGCGCCCGTTCCACTCGGCATGAGTGCCCACCGCGAAGCGGACCGCCTGCCACTGGTTGGCCGGCGAGTAGGTCACCTGGGCGAAGCGCCCGCCCGCAAAACCACCGGCACCGGTGCGGCCCCAGTAGAGCTGCACCGAACCGGTCGTCACGGTCTTCATCTTCACCACGACATGGCTGATCGGGGAGCCCGGCATGTTCAAGCCGGTGCGCCAGAAATAGGGATCGCTGGTGACCGTGGTGCCGCTGACCTTCCCACCCGTCACCGCGTGACCGCTGATATTCGCTCGGTTGTCCCATCCTTCGAAATTCCCGTCGCCATTGAAGTGAAATGCGAAGTCGCGCGGACTCCACGGATCGCGCCCGGCAGCGGCTTCCACGCCGTCCTCCATCGAGTCGCCATCCGAGTCGCTGTCCTCCGCATTCGAGATGCCATCGAGATCGACGTCCCCCGCCGGCTCCGCGGAGTTGGGAACACCGTCGTTGTCGAGGTCCTCGGAAAACGAGACGCTGAACGGCGCGGCGGCATCCGCCAGCAGCTCGATGCCGCGCAAGCCCACCGTCGCGGAAGTCGTCGCCGAGAGCTGCGACCAGCGGCTTTCGCGAACCCGGCAGATCAACCCGGTCACTTGGTCGAGGAAGCGCGCCGGCGTGCCACCGGCCAGCCGGATCTTCGCGCTGTCCGCCGGATCGAACACTCCGAGCGAACGGATGCCGTCGCCGGAATCGACCACCAGCAGCTCCATCCGCGGACCGCTGAAATTCAGCGCGAGAGCCGGGAACTCACTCCAGATCTGCCGCGGGAAATCGAGCCGGTAGTCGACCGCCTCGTCCACCCCGTCGCCATCCGAAACGAGGCTCCACGAGACCTGGTGATCGGTCGCGTCAAAGGGTCCGCTTGCCGCGCCGGGGCTGTCCGCGCTCAACGCCGCGCTCACCAGCGAAAGCTCGCCCTGCAAGCTGCCGCGCGAGTCCGCGCCCATCTCGAAGTCCGCCAGCGTCGCGCGGTCAGTCCGGCCCGTGGCGTCCGCGCCGTTGGCATTCTGGCAGATCATCACGGTCGCCGACTTTGCGCTGCGATCGTTGCCGAACTGCGGGTCGTAACCGCCGCCCGCGCCGACCAGCTTCACGTACAGGGTATTGTCGCGGAATCAGTAGCGCTAGGTGCTCCCGCCTAACAGGTCCGCCAGGCTCGATGCCTGGCCGAGCGCGGTGCTGGTGCCGTTGCGATAAACGCGGGTCGCCGACTTGAGGTTCGGGAAGGACACCACCGCGCTGTCGCCGTTGTCGAGAAAGCGCAGGTTGGCATCGATCCGGTTCGCGACCTTCGTGTATTGGAAGGCATAGCGCAGCGCCGAATTCACGATCACCGGGTTCTGGCTGTACCACCCGTAGGTCTGAATGTTGTAGGCCGCCGGACCATCGGAACGCAGCGCGAAGATCGGCGTGGCGGAATACTGCGCCCATTTGTTGTCGAGCCGCATCAGCCCGTATTTCTCCGTCGGCGGGCAGACCCACGCGTTCCACTCCGGCCGGCGGACCGCCGCGGGCGTGACGTTGAAATCCTCCATCACCCGGCCGTTGTAGCCCGTCGGCATGTCCGGCGTGATCCGCCCGCCGGGGATGCCGGTGATCGAGCCGTCGCGGTCGATCAGGCCGGAGGCATACATGTAGTCGCGGTAGGCACCGGGCGCGAAGTCGACTTTGTTCGCCTGCGGGATCGCGGGATCCCAGGTGATGCCCTCGGCAAAATGCACCGTGCCTTTCTGCGCGGCGCCGTTGGTCTGGAGCGCGCGGTCGTTACCCGCGAAGCCCGCGAAGTGGACGCGGATGATGCCACTAGGACCATCGTAGATGCTGTGGCCGCGGAACGACGAGTTCGACGCGGGATTCGGCAGCGAACGCCCCGCGGCGATCTCCGTCGCGCTGACCGGGTTGCCGGTATTCGCGCTCTGGCCGACGATCAGCGAGTCGTGCATCACCTGGTTGTAGGCGAAGAAGGTCGCGCGGCTGTTGTCCGCCAGCGCGGAGTTGCGGATGTTCATCGAGTCGGCGCGGAACCACAGGCAACGGTCACGGCTCTTGTAGCCGGTGAAGCCGGTGATCTCCGGGATCACGATCGGCGAGCTGAAATTGGAGGGCGTCTGCCGCGGGTGATAATGCCCGCCGTTGAGGTCGTGGGTCACCGGATCGATCCCGCCGTCGATGGCGAGGTTCGAGAACGAGTTCGAATGAGCGCTGTTGCCGGAGAAAGTCCCCATCGCCATCCGTCCGGGAATCATCGCGGGACCGCTATACGATCCCACCGGCGCGGCGAGCGCGACCATCCAGAAGCCGGAGCCATCGGAGCCCGCGGCGGCGTTGTCGATGAAATGGTTGGCCGGATTGGTGATCCAGAAAGTCGATGGCAGCTTCACCAGCGCGAAGGCTCCGGTGGATTCGCCGCCTTCCGCCGGATCCTCGCCGTCGAAGACCCGGTCGTGCGCCCTCACTTCCTCGCCGGCGGCCGGCATCCGGGTCAGCAGGCCGAGGTTGTGGTGGAAGGTATTCCCCACCTCGCCGCCGTCCTCGAGAAAGAAGCCGTGGCCGATGTGATCGTAGGCGACGTTGTCCTGCACCAGCGCGTTGTCGGTGTTGTGGACGGTGACGGCGCGGTTGAAGGAGCGATGGATCCCGCAGCCGCGGATGAACTGGCCGGTGGCATCGCCGACGTGATGCCAGTGCCAAGGATAGCGGCCGACCAAGCCCTTCTGCCCCATCCGGAAAAGCTCCGCGCCCTCGATCCAGCCCTTCCCCGGGGTCGGGCCGCAGTTGCACTGCATCGCCATGATATGTCCGCCAAATCCCGCGGTCTCCGATTCCGCGTCACCCTGGATTTTCACCCGTCGGCTCAGCAGTCCGACCTCCGCGCGTTCATCCAGGGTGAAGCTTCGGGTATTGTTAGAATAGGTCTGCACCGTCCCGAAATGCATCCACAACAGCGGCGTCGCGAACGTCACCGTCCGCCCGTCCGGGGAGACCGTGGCGATGGTCCGCTTTTCGGCCTGATGCGCGTCGAAGTCGGTGGAAGCGATCACGATCTCCTCGCCCGGCAGCCAGTCGACCGGATCGGCCAGGGTGATCGACGTCGCGTTCTTGGCAGCCGTCGCATTCAGCTGCGTCCAGTCGACCCGATCCGGGCCGTGGACATGGATCGAGCCGCCGTTCATCGAACCCAGGACCTTCGCCCCCATCATCGGGTCCGCCTCGCCGGCCAGACCCTTCAAAGTCAGCGTGAACGCGTGTTGAAAGCGTGCCGCTTCCGTACCGACCTCGAACAACGCGGTCGGCCCGGTCACCACCAGCGAATCGCAGGTCAGTGCCAGATTCTGCGCCCCGGCACGGAACACGCCGTTGACCAGAATCGAGCCGACCTCCGTATCGGTATCCAGCGTGACCGTGATCCCGGTGGGAATCGTCACATCCTGCTCCACCCCGGGAAGGCTCCCGCCCCAAGTTGCGGGCGAAGACCAATTGCCCGAGGCCACCGGTCAAACGATGGCCTGCGCCTGCACCCGGCCGAAAAGCAGCATTGCCCAGCCCAGCAAGATCATCGGCCGCAACCTCATCGTGTCGCCAAAAGAATCCATTCTTGCCGAAAGTCAACGTCACTTTCCCGAGAATCATCGAACCCATTCGGCTTCACTTCGTTCCTGCTTCACCTGCCCCCCTGCTCTGCGTCTGGCGGCTGGCATCGCGGCGGTAGGCCAGCGGCGACATCCCTGTCATCTCCCGGAAAGCCACCCCGAAGCGCGACGCACTGCCGAATCCGCAAGTCCGCGCCACTTCGTTCACCGACTTCTCCGTCTCGCCGAGCATGCGCTTGGCAAGGGTGACCCGGACGTCCCTCAGTTTCACCAAGGGCGTGCAGCCAAGTGCCCGCTGGAACCGGCGCTCCAGACTGGATACGGAAAGTTTCGCCGCCGCCGCCACCTCCGCCATCCGTAGCTTTGGGTCGGCGACCCGCCGGTGGAGCTCGCGGACCGCCGCCTCGATCGCCCGGTCTTCTCCCGGCACCACCCGGGTGGAATCCCGCGCCGCCACTTCGCTCGGGCCGACCCTTGTCACCAGCGGCGCGTCCCCGCGTCCCCTCATCAACCGCTGCAACACGTCCGCCGCCGTCTGGCCCGCCTCCGTGAAGGGCAGGCTGACACTTGAAAGCGACGGCTGGGAGGTTCGGCAGAACAAGTCGTCGTCGTCCCCGCCGATCAAGGCCACCTCTTCCGGCACGGCGAGTCCGGCATCGAGGCAGAGTTCCAGCAGCACGCGGGACAACTCGTCATTGCCACAGCCGATCGCCACCGGCCGCGGCAGCGCCTCCAAGGCCTCCCGCATGATTTCCCGCCCACCCTCGCCCACCCGGATCCGGTGATGCCGCAGCTCGATCGGGATCCGCGTCACCGCGCAGTCGAACCCGGCCTGTCCAATCGCCGCCACGAAAGCCTGCTCGCGCTCTTCCGACAACTTCGCCTGGTCAAACCCGAAGAATCCGAAATGGCGCCGGCCGGTCTCCAGCAAATGCTTCGCCGCCACCCGGCCAACCTCCGGGTGATCGAACAGGATCCGCGGGGATTCCGGTAGAACCTCCGGGCGGGGGTCCACCAATACCACCGGACAGGTCGCCGCCCGGACCACCTCGATGGATTCGACGTCCGTGACTTGCACGATCACCCCGTCCCATTCTCCCGACTGATACACTTCCGGGAAGTTCTCCGCCGGCGAGCGGGGGAAGACCACCCAACCCGTCGGGACAGAGGCCCCAAAATCCGCCACCCCGCGGACAAACGAACGACCCCAGCGGACATCAAGGAAGACGGATACGAGAATCCGCAACGGGCCCTTTTCTCTGCCAGATCTCCCTTTGTGCTTCATCCCGGAAACTCTTTGCCGAAAATTGTAGATCCCTCTACGAAAATCGTTGCCCTGCCCACTTGACGCTTCTTGGAAGGAGAAGTATCGGTTCTTTCACCTCAATAAGAATCCTTTCATATTCAAAAATCCAAGACCCATGAAACTTGAAACCCGCCATCCTGCCTTCATCGCCCGCCATCCTGGCTCCGTCCGCGGCACTCTCCTCGCCGCCGCCCTGCTGACCGGATTCGCCGCCGGCCAGACCGTCGAGGTCGATCCCGCCAGCTCCATCCCCGCCACCCACACCCTCGTCAAGGCCTGGGAATTCGACGTCGATGGAGTCCTCGGTGGCTGGTTCGGCACCGGCTACACCGGCCTCACCGTCGCCGGCGGCAAGGTCACCGGCACCATTAGCAACGACGACTCCCAGTTCACCAACAATACCTTCACCCCGCTGACGCTCGGCTATTCGACGATCGTCGAATACGCACTGACCGTCGATCCCCTCTCCGCTGCATCGAGCGCCGGCACTTTCTTTTGGGGCGACTTCAGCGGCGGCATCGCCGGTTCCCGCGGCCGCGGCGTTCCGGCCATCGACAACAACGCACCGCGTGTGGTTCGCGTCACCTTCCCCGGCGGCGTCAAGAACCTCAACCAGCTCCGCACCGATCCCACCAGCACCGGCTTCAACAAGACCGCGTCTTTTGACTATATTCGCGTTTATCACTACCAGCCTGCGTCCTTTGGCACTGTGACCCTGAACGCCAGCGACGCGGATGGTACCAGTTCGGTCAACTCGGCCGGCGGTTGGGACAATTTCGTCCCCCCCACCACCGAGAATAACTATTTCACCGGCGCCTTCCAGTTGCGCACTCCGGCCAATACGCTGCTACATCCCTTCGGCGGCTCCGCCCTTTCCGTCGATCCCGGCGGCAGCATCCTCTTCAAAGGCAACGGAACCCTCGAAGTGCGGCAGCTCACCCTCGCGGGCGGCAGCCTTCTTCAAGGGGCCACCGGTGCCAGCCCCGACACCGCCCGCCTCTATGTTCCCGAGGGCATTGCCGTCACGGCCGCCAGCACGCTCGGTGGCGTCGCGCCCCTCCGCACCATCGAAATCCTCGGCTCGCTCGGTGGCACCGGTAACCTTTCGCTGACCGGCGGGGTAGCACCCGCCAATGCCGGCCCGGGCAATGTGCCGCCCGCCCAGAACGCCGCTACCATCCTGCTCAGATCCGACAGCACCGGCTACACCGGCACGATGACCGTCGGTGCAAACACCTGGCTCGACCTCGATCATGACAACGCGGTGGCCACCGCAAACGTCGCGGTCAACGCCACTGGCATGGTCCGCCGCATCGGGGCGGACGCCGACGGCACCACCGCCGCCGCCTCCTGGGCGCTGACCGGCCGCGGCAATGCCTCGGGTGTCGACGCGTCTCGCGGTGCTCTTTACTTCAACCGCGACGGCTTGGTTGGCAACCTTACCGGCGGAATCGCGATCAGCGGCACGCAAGCCCGCATCGGGACCTACTCGGCCGGCGGTAACCTCACACTCAACGGCGCGATCAGCGGCTCCGGCACGCTCGAACTCTGGGGCGGCGGCGGCGCGGATGGCCATGTTCAACGCTTCATTCTCAACGGAGCCGCGACCCACGACGGTCAAAACGACCTGCTCTCGGACTTCGGCTCGCAGACCCACCTAAGACTCGGCGGCGACAACCGCTTGCCGACCGGCAAGAAACTCCGCGTGAACGCCACCTGGGGAGCGAGCCCTACAGGTGAAGGCGCGGGTGCCTTCTTCGACCTCAACGGCTTCGACCAGACGCTCTCGTCGATCCAACTCGACGGTGCCAGGCGCAAGTACATCCACGACACCTCGCTCAGCGGCAACAGCACCCTGACCCTGAACGCCGCCAACAACGCATTCGATACCAACGGCGGCAACGTTTACATCGAAGGCGTCACCATCACCCACGTCGCGCCGAACGCGGATTCCGGGGCCTTGATCGATGGCGGCGGGATTGTCACGATGACCAACGCCACCTGGAACGCCCCCTTCTACACCAGCCTCGGTATCGGCGGAAACGGGACCCTGGTTCTCAACAACTCGACCTTCTCGTTCGGCGGCGAGCTGCTGATGGCCCGCAGCGGCACCACCGGGACACTGACCGTGAATGCCACCTCGCTGGTGACCACCCCGAATTTCTTCCGCATCGGCGACTCGGCCGCCGGCACGGCCACCGTCAACCTGAACGGCGGCACCCTCGCCTCCCGGCGCTTCTTCAACAGCAGCACCGGAACCAGCACCCTCAACCTCGACGGCGGCACCCTGCGCGCCACCGCCAGCAATCTGATCGACTGCATTGAACCCGAAATCCGAAGTTGAATGATTTCGAGCTAAGCGGCGCACGTTTTTGCCGCTGATGCTCCGTCTGCCATCTCCTCTCCGGGTGGCTCTGGCGGCAACTTCGGCGAAGTTGCTCC
>NEUO01000134.1 GCA_002304315.1 Verrucomicrobiia bacterium Tous-C4TDCM | reverse complement strand
CCCCCCCCCCCCCCCCCGCGGACCGGTCTAAACCCAACCAACCGCCATGCATCGTTCCCTCTGCACCACTGCGTTCATCGCTTGCCTTCTCACTCAAGCCAAGGGCGACCTCGATCTCGACTCCAACGGCCTAGGCGACGTCTGGGAGGCCAAGTTCCAACCCGCCGCGTTCGTTCTGGCGCAAGATGACGATGGCGACGGCAGGACCAGCCGGGAAGAATTCGAGGCCGGAACTGATCCGCTCCGGGCGGACGACGTATTTTCAGTCCGGGACATTACGGCACTCGGTGGCAATCTGGTCCTGAAATGGTCAAGCCAGGGCGGCAAGCGCTACCAGATTCAAAGCACCGAGAATCCCGGCATACCCGGCTCCTGGCAAACCTTGGCGGGCCAGCACGTCGGGAACGACGGCGATCTCACGGTCTCCACTCCCCGCCCGACCTCCGGCAAAGCCTTCTTTCGGGTCATCGTCGCGGACATCGACTCGGATGGTGACGGACTAACCGACTGGGAAGAAATCCAGACCGGCTCGAATCCCCAAGGCGGCAACGATCTGGCCGCGCTGACCGCAGCACTCGGTAGCCCTTCGGTGGTCACGATCACCGCCGTCGATGCCGAGGCGACGGAACCGGCCAACGCTCCCGCCGCCGACTCCGGCAGCTACCGCGTCCAGCGCAGTGGAGGGGGCATCGGTCGCCTTGTCGTCAATCTCGCCGCGAGCGGAAGCGCCAACGCCAGCGACCATACCGGCCTTCCGTCCACCGTGGCCCTGCCCCTGTCCGTCAACGAGGTGATGGTTCCGCTGGTTCCAGTCCCCGACCTCGTCACCGAGTCCGATGAACTCGCCGTGCTGACGGTGACTCCAGGCACCGACTACACTCCGGGGGCGTCCACCATTGCCGGCGTGCTGATCAAGGACCACGTGCAACCCAATGGCACCGGCTTGCGGGGCGAATACTGGGACCACCTGAACTCCACCAGCAACGTCCCCTACTTTGGCGGCTCCACCCTTGCGGCGCCGAACCTGACCCGGGTCGACCCGCAGGTGAACTTCGACAGCGCGGTCGCCCTGTGGCCGGGCGTCGCGCCCATGACTTCCGCCGGCAAATCGGAATACTTCTCCGCCCGTTGGACCGGGGAAATTCTTCCGGAATACTCGCAAACCTACACGATCTACACCAACGGCGACGAGAGCCTCCGCCTCAAGATCAACGGACAGGTGGTGGTCAACAACTGGCCCGTGGTTACCGAACTCCCGCAAACCCCCGAGGATGAGAACTGGCCGAACCGTGCGAACCAGCTGGTAGGCAAGGGATCGGGAACCTTCACCTTCGAGGCCGGCAAGCGCTACCCCGTCGTTCTGGAGTTCTTTAACAACGGCGGCGGTCACAAGGCGATCCTTTCCTGGATATCCACGAGCCAGTCAACCGAGCAGGTCATCCCCCAGACCCGCCTCTTCCCCAATACCCCTCCGAGATTCATCACGCCTCTCGAAGGCCTCGCTTTCGTCGGTGGCCCCGCCTTCAGCCAGCAGTTCAGTGTCAGCGGCTCGCCAACCTCGTTCTCGGCCGTCAATCTTCCCGCGGGCTTCTCAATCCACCCCACCACCGGTGTGATTTCCGGCACCCCGACCGTGACCGGCGAGTGGAAGGTCATGCTCACCGCGACCAACGCCCACGGCTCCGGATCCGCCTTCTATGACCTCAAGGTTCTCCAAACGGGAGGGAATATCACCCGGGAACAGTGGGATGCCGTTCCGGGTACGAATGTCACCCAGATCCCGGTGACCCAGGCCCCTTCTTCCACTTCGCTTCTCACCTCGCTCGAGCCCCCCGCCAACGTCGGCGACGATTACGGAGTCCGCATCCGCGGTTTCCTGACCGCTCCGGAGTCCGGTGACTACCGCTTCTACCTCCGCGCCGATGAAGCCGCGGCCCTCTATTTGTCCAATGACGAGGAACCCCTCAACAGTTGGAAACGCGCCGAACTCACCGCTCCCGTCGCCTCCGTCGACTGGTCCGCCGCCGCCGCCACCGCCCTGCTCCGGCTGGAGGCGGGTGAGCGCTACTATCTGGAAATCCTCCACAAGGAGAGCAGCGGCAGCGACCACCTCGCCATCGGCTGGGTGGCTCCCTCCGAATCGACCAAGACCACCCCGGTCATCACCACCGTGCCGGGCTACGTCCTGACCCGCTACGAGGACGTCACGCTCGGCACCTGGGCGGTGTTCACTCCCCCGGCCCCCGCGCCCGACTGGACCTCGGAACCCTCCGCCTCGAATACCAATGCCAACGCCGCCGCACGCTTCCTCCAGCAGGCAACCTTCGGCGCCAGCCCGGCGGACATCACGGCTCTTCAGGCCATGCCTTCTTTCGAAGCCTGGATCGATGCCGAATTGCTGAAGTCCGCAACGAACCACCTGCCCTACGTCGAGCAGTTCCGCGACGTCACCAATCCGAACAGCCCGGTCTACCCCGAGACCCTCTCCTACAACTCCTGGTGGAAACACTCGATCCAATCCAACGACCAACTCCGCCAACGGATCGCCTTCGCGCTCAGTGAGATCATGGTGGTCTCCGGAAACGTTCCGCTGGACGACCGCGCGGACACGGTCTCGGACTACTACGACATGCTGTTGGCGAATGCCTTCGGCAATGTCCGCGACCTCCTCGAGAACGTCACGCTGCACCCGGCGATGGGCCGCTACCTCGACATGCTGCGCAACGACAAGCCCAGCCTGACCGCCGGACGCATCCCGAACGAAAACTATGCCCGCGAAATCCTCCAGTTGTTCTCGCTCGGACTTTACCGCATGAATCCGGACGGTTCCCAGATGCTCAACTCAAAAGGCGCGCTGATCCCCGTGTATGACCAGGAGGCCATCATCGGCCACGCCCACGTCTTCACCGGCTGGGACTACTTCTACACCGGAAATTATCGCACCACCCTCGGCGCCGGATCCAACTGGATCGATCCCATGCGCGAAGTCCCCGTCCGCCACTATACCGGCAGGAAGCGCCTGCTCAACAACGTCGTCCTCCCCGGCATCCCGGTGCTCAATGGCGTGCCGCTCAATCCTTACGGCGATCACAGCGGATCGACCATCGCCAACAATCTCGAGTTCCAGGCGCTGCCCTCGCTCGAACTGGATGCCGTCCACGACCAGATCTTCCAGCACCCCAACCTCGGGCCTTTCCTTTGCCACCAGTTGATCCAGCGCCTGGTCACCTCGCATCCGAGCCCGGGCTACATCTACCGTGTCGTCAGCAAGTTCAACGACAACGGCTCCGGCGTCCGCGGCGACCTGAAGGCCGTCATCAAGGCGATCCTCCTCGACTATGAGGCACGCTCCATCGTCGTCGCAAACACCGAGGAAAGCTTCGGCAAGCAGCGCGAACCGGTCCTCCGCGTGACCCAGCTCGCCCGCGCCTTCCGGCCGGCCAACAGCTTCGCTGGCACTTACACCCAGGATGGCGGCCTGATCAACGTCAACACGGGGGCCTTCAGCCACCGCTTGAGCAATAATCAGAAAGCCCTGCTGGGCTTTTCAGGGGCTGGAGTCCAATCCCACGATAGCGGTGACTACACGGTGATCAACACCCCACCACCGACCACAAACACCTTCACCGTCCGCACCCGCGATGCCATGCGCGGAACTTGGTCGATCCCTGCAAACTCGGCGGTAATGACGGTAACCACGGCCGCCAACCACGGCTTCGCGAACGGACAGTCGGCCTATCTCCGCTTCCGCACCGGCACCAGCCCCTTGACCGACGGCATCTATCCGCTCGCCCTCCTCGTCACTAACGGTGTCACCAGTGGCACCACGTTCACCTTCGCCGTTACTGCCGACCCTCTCGCCCGCAGCGGGGAGATCGACGCCGCCTGGCTGCGCGGCAGCTACAGCCAGAACGTGAGCGGCGCGATCACCACCCTGACCGTCACCTGCGGCACCCTGCCCGGCCAAGTGGTAGGCAACAAGCTAACCATGAGCTTCATTTCGTCCAACACCCTGTCAACACCTCCGAATGGTGTCTACACGATCGCGACGATCAGCGCCACGGAACCCCGGCGCTTCACCCTCACCCCGGACAGCGGGACTCAATCCTTGCTCAACGGCAGGGCCGGCACCTTCAACGCCGCACCCCACACTCCACTCCTCAACCGCAGCGGTGACATCACCTCGGGCTATTCGGACTGGAACGTCGGAAACACTGACACCGTCCTCGGCCAGACCCCGCTGGGTGCCCCCACGGTCTTCAACTTCTTCGTGCCGGACTACAAGTTCCCCGGAGAACTCGCGGATGCCGGCCTGACCACGCCCGAATTCCAAATCAGCTCCGACACGAATGTCATTCGCCAGGCAAATTTCATGTTTGGAGGGATTTACAGCAGCTCGTCCAGCTTGACCTCGGGAGGATACTCCAACGGCTTCAGCAGTTTCAAAGATGGTGCCCACGACATCATGATGGATTTCTCCTCCTGGATGGGACCCCGGACCACCGGCACCGACTACTGGACGAACACCGTCAATCTCCGCGAATTGATCCGGGAAATGTCGAAGCTCCTGATGGCCGGCCAGATGAGCCAGGCCATGGAGGATCAAATCTACAATCACGTCTCCAACACCGCGAACGTGGCGTACAACGCCACGACTTCGACCGACTCCGAAAGACGGAACCGTATCCGCGGCATCCTTTACTTCATCGCCGTTTCCCCCGAGCACGCGATCCAACGCTGAACCCTACCAAAGCCATGTCCAACATCGACCAGGACCGTGCCCGCCTCCTCCGCACCCGCCGCAGCTTCTTCCGCACCGTCGGCGGGGCCGCACTGGGATCAGCCGCCATCTCCAGCACACTTCGGGATTTCCGGCTGATCAATTCCGCCCTCGCCCAAGGCCCGGGTGCCGGCGGCTTCAACGACTACAAGGCGCTCGTCTGCATCTTCCTCAACGGCGGCAATGACAGCAACAATCTGATCGTGCCGCGCGGTGCCGCCGCCCATGCGAACTACGCCGCGATCCGCGGGAACCTGACCATCCCGGAATCCGCCTTGGTGCCCATCACGCCGATCAACAACGACGGCAACGAATATGGATTCCATCCGCTCTGTACGGAGATGGCCAACCTCTTCCAGGCCGGGAAGCTGGCCACGGCCTTCAATGTCGGGCCGCTTCTCTTCCCCACCACCCGGATCCAGTATCAGAAAAAGACCATCGCCCTGCCGCCCCAGCTTTTCTCCCACTCCGACCAGGTCACCCATTGGCAAACCTCCCTGCCCGACCAACTGCCGCGCTCCGGATGGGGCGGCCGCATCGCCGACATGCTTCATCCCTTTCAGGACGAACTCCTCGCGGAGGCCGACCGCTCGAAAATCGCCCTCTGCACCAGCATCGCCGGAGCCAATACCTTCGAGGTAGGAAACAGCGTCCAGCAGTTCCACGTTTCCACCAGCGGTGCCATCGTCCTCGCGGGTGCCGCCACCGGCTCCGCCCGCGAGAATGTGGTCCGCAGCATCGCCAACCTGCAGAACAACAACCTTCAGGCCAAGGCCTTCGGCGATGTGATCGACAACGCCATCGCCGCCGGTGCCTTTCTGAACGACTCGATCGGCGAGACATCGCCAAGCACCCCGGTCAACTGGGTCTGGAACACGCCCTTCCCCAGCGGCTCGCTTGGCGACCAATTGAAGATGGTTGCCCGCATCATCGCCGGACGAAAGGAACTCAAGATCAGGCGCCAGATCTTCTTTGTCACCGTCGGGGGATACGATACCCACACCTCGCAGATGGGGGTCGCCAACGATGCCTTGACCGGCTCCCACGCCAACCTGCTCGGCGCCCTCAGCAAGGCGATCGGCGCCTTCCAGGCCGCCATCGAACAGATCGCCGCTCATCCGGTCCTCGGTGACGGCCCGCCCACCAACACCAAGGTGGCCAACAACGTGGTCGGCTTCACCATCTCCGACTTCGGCCGTACCTTCCCGACGAACAGCCAGGGCAGCGACCACGGCTGGGGCGGCCATCACGTCGTCTTCGGCGGCAATGGCAATCCCACCACCGGTGCCGTCATCGGCAAAAAGACCTACGGCCGCTTCCCGGTCCACCAGGTCAACGGCCCCGACGACACCAGCACCGGCCGCTGGATCCCGTCGACCAGTGTCGATGAATACAGCGCCACCCTGGCGAAATGGTTCGGTGTCTCCCCCACCTACATGCCCACCGTATTCCCGAATCTTGATCGCTTCGCACAGCCCGACATCGGATTCATGAGATCATCATGACGGCTACCGAACGATGAAAGCCTTCGCCACCGCCCTCCTCGCCATCCTGCTGGTGGCGCTGCTGCTCTGGCGTCCCTGGGAGGCCGCTCCGCCTGCCGAAAGCCAACCCGCATCGTCCGTCAGGGCCGTGCCCGTGCCACCATCCCCGCCCCAGGCTGGGCTATCCATCCAAGAGCCCGAAGTAGCGCCACCCGTCGCACCACCGGCCGAACCGAAAGGCCTCACGCCCCGGGAAATCCAGAACGTCCGCGACGCGATCGACAACCTCGAGTTCGTCTTCCGCGACTACGCCACCGGCCTCGGCGGTAACCCGGTCGGCACCAATGCCGAAATCACCGCCGCACTCCGCGGCGACAATCTCAAGCAGCTCAAGCTCGACCTCCCGCCGGATTCCACCGTGAACGCCGCTGGCGAGTTGTGCGATCCCTGGGGAAGCCCTTGGTTCTTCCACCAGCTCAGCCGGACGAAAATGGAGATCCGCTCCGCAGGAAAGGACCTGCAACTCTACACCGGGGACGACTTCGTGAGGTGACGCCACACCCCGGGAGCGCCGGTCTTCAGACCGGCTCGAATGACTACAGGCTGCCGGTCTGAAGACCGGCGCTCGTGGGGTTAACTTCTTCTTCGCCTGATTCAGCGCTTGGCGGAACCAGGCGTTGGTTCCACCGACCGCTCACTTCTCCCTCCTCGCCGGACCGACCGTCCCGCCCGCCACGAAGGCGGCTGGCGTCAGGGTCTGCCGCCGGTCTTCCCGGCCCCGGCTCACATTGGCGGCCCAGCGAGCGATTCGCCGCACCAGCGGACCGCTGTCCCACGTGATGTGGGCGATGCTCGGCCGGCACCAGTGAAAGTCCGGATGCGGGTCCGTCGCGACCAGCGAGACATCTTCCGGCACCCGCAGGCCCCGCCGTGACAAGAACTGCAGCGTCGCAAAAAAGAATGCCGTTTCATCAATGACCATCGCCGTGGGTGGTGTCACCCGGAACAACTCCTCAAGACATCTGTGGAAGTCATCCGGTGTCTCCGCCCATACCGGCAGGTTGTAACCACCGACCGCCAGTCCGTGGGACGCCAACTCCCCCAAGAAAGCCTTCTCGGGCGCTCCCGGCTCCGGCAAGCGCCTCCGAGGACGGGCCATGAGCACGATCCTCCGATGACCGAGCCCGATTAGCTCACGGGTTGCCACGACGATCGCCGCCGGCTTGTCCGGCCCCACCGCCGCCATCGGCAATCCACTCCGCCGCCCGAACAGGGCAAACACCGGCTCGGGTCTCCCGGAGAACCACTCCAATACCCTGCGCGATCCGCCCAGGACCACCCAGGCGTCGGCCTCCGTCGATCTCACCAACCTTCCCATCCGCCCCGCATCATCGCGAAGGTCCACCATCGTCTGCCCTGCGATCTGCACGACATCCCCAGCTTGCTGAAGCCGATGACGCAGTTCGACAATGTAATCCAATCACAAATCGGCGGTTTCTCCCGCCAGAAGTGCGATCCTCAGCATCTTGCGCTTCGGCTGCTCTTCCAAGGAAATCGATCTCCGCCGCCCCGCTCCCCGGGCCACCAGGAGGTTCTCGGCCTCCAGTTGCCGCAGGGCGCTCTCCACCGTCTTGTTGTTCACTTCCAATTCCGCCGCCAGCTCGTGCTTGCCGGGCATCAGGCCCGCCCAGCGGCCGCGCGCGAGTTCACGGCGCAAGTATTCCGCCACTTGCTGCGTGATGGTGAGAAAACGGACTTTGGCCATGGCGAAAACCTGGCCGGAGTCCGGCCAGGCGTCGAGTGAGATTATACTGGCGGCGGTGACGCAGCGGTCGATGCTCTACCTGGTCATGAAAACCCGCGGTCCTTCCACCGATCTGTTTGCCATCCTTGCCTTCTGTTTCGTCGCTCCCGGCTTGCTGGATGCCGCCACCATGTCCGCCAGTGCCACAGCCCCCCCGGTAAACGGCCTCGACATCGCCAACAATGGAGCGGTCACCGGCAACGATAAATGGTTCTTCGAAAACAGCGCCGCCGGTGCCGCTAAGGGTCAGACTTTCACCACCGGTTCCACTCCGGTTCTGCTGAAGTCCATCACTTACCAAGTTACCTCCTCTCAGAAAGCCGAGCCGACCAAGCAATACAAGATTCGCGTCGGAACAGTTTCCGGAACGTCGTTCACCCAAATCGCGAGCGAGACGGCCACCCAGACATTCACCTGCAACGGCGGCCACTACACGACTTGGACGCTTACCACTCCAGTGCTGCTGGCCACTACCACGACCTACGGCATCGATGTCGGCATGACCGGCAGCACCTCGGCTTGGCAGACCGGCATTCCCTACATCAACACCACCGCCAATACTTACCCCGGCGGCGCGCTCTACAGTTCGGGGACCAACGGTCTCGGAACTGCGACCATCACGGCCGGAACCAACGAACGCATCTTTCACATCGATCTCCAACACCCGCTCAGACCCAGTCCCGACATCGGTGCCACCGTGCCCGCCGGCGATCTCACGCTTTCCTGGACCAACCTTGCACCGAACACCGGCACTGACGTCTGGGTAGACGTTTGGTTCGGCACCAGTCCAGGGGCGCGGCAGAACTAATCTCCATCGACTTCCTCCACGGGGTGCGGAACCCCGAAAACACCCACACGGATTCTTCCTCCGGATCGCCCTTTCCCCGTCATGAAATCCCATTCCATCTTCCTCGCCGCGGTCGCCGGTTTCACGTTCGTCTCCAACGCCGGTGTGGTCCCTGTCACCGGAATCACCGGACACGACGGCGGAAACTGGCCGAACTCCCTGGGTCACCTGACCGACATGGTGAACGCGACAAACCTCGGCTGGGCGACCAGCGACCACAGCCCGGGCATCAACACCTCGGCGGCTCTGAACAATCCCGCCCTCTGGTTCAACAACAGCGGCACTTGGCAAACCGAGTGGCTCGCGAACTCCCGCTTGAACCCCGCCACCTCCGCCAACAGTAAGATCGGCTGGGTTGTCATGGATTTCGGCAGCGTCAAACCGGACCTCGAGAACATGTATCTCTGGAATTGCCGCCACAATGCCAACAACAAGGAGGATACGAGAAACTTCAATATCTACTACTCCAGTGGTGTCGGGATCAATGCCTTGCAGGCAAGGCCCAATTCCAAAACCAATGTGGGCGACTACAATTTCAGCAGTGGAGATTGGACCCGATTCGGCGCCACCTCGACCCTGTCCAGCCCGTCGTCCCTCTTCGGCCCCAATGCAGTCATCGACCTGCAACGGATTTCGGCCCGCTACATTGGCATCGAAATCCTCACCGCTGAGAACGGCACCGGCGCGATAACGGACCGGGTGGGTCTGGCTCAGGTCGAGTTCACCCAAGCCGTCGCGGACAACGATCCTCCGACCCTGCCTGCCGCCGCCATCGTCGATGACAAAAGCGGCGGCCCGGTGGATGTGAACACGAAGGTGACCTATACCTTGACCTTCAGCGAGGACATCAACGCGGCGACGGTCAATCCGGGCGATTTCAGCAATTCCGGCACATCGGCCATCACCATCGGCGCGATCACCGAGACCTCCCCCGGCGTGTTCACGATCGAGGTCACGCCGACCACGATCGGCACACTCAGGTTGCAAATCCCGACCACCGCCTCGATCGCCGATCCCGCGGGCAACCAGCTGGTCAGCAGTCCGGCGATCCAGGACGTCGAAACCTTGGCCGTAAACCCGGACAGTACCGCTCCCACCCTCACCTCCATCGCCGATGACCAAGGCGGCGGCACTGTCGAAGCCGGCAGCATCGTGATCTACACCGTCACCTTCAACGAGGACATCGACGCAGGCACCGTCAACTCGGCGGATTTCAGCAACGCGGGCACCTCGGCGATCACCTTCGGCCCCATCACCGAGACTTCGCCAGGCGTGTTCACCGTCCAGGTCACCCCGACAGACGAAGGCACCTTGCGACTTCAGATCCCGGCATAGGCTTCAATCAACGATGCCGCGGGCATCCCGCTCGTCAGTAATCCGGTGCTACTCGATGACACGACCCTTACCGTCATCCCTGCCAGCAGCTCCGCGCTGGTGGAAACCGTCTCGATCACCGGTTCCCACGGCGGCGATCAATATGCCAACGGCTTGGTTTCTCTAACCAATGGCTCCGGCATCAACAAGGCCAACCCCGATGATCCTTCGACATGGACCATGAATGGCGATGCCTATCAGGCGGAATGGATGGCCACCTATCTGAAAGCCGGCAATGTCGTCACTCCGGGCCTCAACGGCAAGGTCGCGTGGACCTGCCTCGACTTCGGTTCGAAGACTCCGCTCGGGATGCTCTACCTCTTCAATACCAACTATTCAGGAGGCACCTCCTCCACGGACCAGTTCAATCTCTACTACGCCGAGTCCCCGGCGGCCGCCCTACCCGCGCAACCGGCCAAAGGCACCTTCGCCACCACCGGACTCACCCCGCAGGCGGACTATAATTTCAGCGGCGGCTGGACCTTGTTCAACACCGCCGGGCCGCTGAATGCGGCCAAGGCGGGAATCACCTCCCTCAACCTTCCCGGCGTCTCCGCCCGTTACCTCGCCATTGAAATCCTCTCGAACCAAGGCGACTCCTTCACTGGCGGTCGCGTCGGTTTCGATGAAATCGCCATCACCGCGGCACCGCTGGACAGCGATAGCGACGGCTTGCCCGATGCCTTCGAACTGGCCAACACCGATCCGCCCTCCACCGCCGCGCTCGACCCGGCCATCGACTACGAACCCGACGGTCTCACCTCCTGGCAGGAATACGTGCTCGACACCGATCCCATGGATCCCGACACGGACGGCGACGGACTCAACGACGGACCCGAGAACGTCGGTGTCGGCAACCGCCCTCGCACCAATCCGCTGCTTGCCGATACCGACGGCGACAAACTGAGCGACTTCGCGGAAAGCAACACCGGCGTCTGGGGTGGAGCCGCCGATCCCGGCACTGATCCAACCAAGGCTGACACCGATGGCGACGGCCTGGATGACAAGGCGGAAACCAACACCGGCACTTATGTCAGCGCCGGCGACTCCGGCACCAATCCGCTCAATCCCGACAGCGACGGCGATGGCGCGAACGACTGGTATGAAGTGGTTATTATCGATAGCAATCCCGCGCTCGGCAATCCCCCGAACTCACCCAACGACTCCGCCCTCAAGCCCAACATCCCCTACCCACTCCCGGCTCCCGACACGTCCACCGGTGCCACCGACAAGCCGGTGAAAGTTTATATCATGGCCGGCCAGTCGAACATGGTCGGCTACGGCCAGGTCGCGGGCACCGGCCCCGGCACCCTGCAGAGAATGACCACCACGGAAAGCAAGTTTCCCAACCTTGCCGGCCCCGGCGGAACCTGGACCACCCGCAACGACGTGAGATACCGCGGCGTGGTCTCCGATCCCGGCGACGGGCCGCTTCGCCCGGATGTCGCCGGTGACAAATTCGGCCCGGAGCTGGGTTTCGGTAATGTCATGGGATGGTATCACGACGAAGCCGTCCTGCTCGTCAAGCCCTCGCAGGGCAACCGCAGCCTGATGTGGGATATTGCAGCTCCCACAACGCCCCCGCACGACTACGCCGTCAATGGCAATACCTACGCCGGATACGGCCAGAGCCCGGGCAGTTGGAACACATCGACCGGGCAGCCGTTCCCGGGTGTCTGGTACGCAGGCAAGTAGTTCGACGACTGCTTCAAGAAGGAGAGCGACATGTCCCAACTGACCTGGCAGGTCGGCACCTTCTATGACGCGGACGGCAACATCGGTTCACAGGTTCGCCACAACGGCGTGGAATACCAATGCACCGTGGACCACAACGCCGGTGCCGCCACCGAACCCGGTGTCGGTGCGAGCTGGGCCACGGTCTGGAAGGTCTTCACCGTCTTCAATGCCGCCGACGTGCTCGACGACTTCGCATCGCACTACGCGGGAACTGGCGATCCCTTCGAGGGTCGCAATTTCGAGATCGCAGGCTTCGTCTGGTGGCAGGGATACGGAGACCAAGGCGATCCCGCCGTCACACCCGCCGCCGCCCGCTATCGGGCAAACATGGCCCGCTTCATCCAACAGATCCGTGCCTACTACGAAAGCCGCTATCCCGGAAGAGGCGCGGCCAACGCGCCCTTCGTCCTGGCCACGCTTGCCACCGACGGCGGTTGGAACAACCCGAGCTCCCTTTCCGCCAAGGTGGCCCAGGCCCAGCTCGACGTCGTCAACGATGTCCCCAACGTGAAAGCCATCGAAGCCCGCGGCTTCTGGCGCGACGCCTCTATTTCACCCTCCGGTCAGGGTTATCACTACAACTGGAACGCCGAGACCTACCTGCTTGTTGGGGATGCCCTCGGCCGGGCGATGATCGACCTGGAGGAAAACACCACCCCGCCCGGCAACACCTACGTCGAGTGGATCACAGGCTTCTCCTCGGTGCCCTCCAACCTCGCCGGCTTCGATCAGGATGCGGATGGAGACGGGGTCGGAAACGGTGCGGAATACTTCTTTGGCACCAACCCGGGCATCGCCTCCTCCGGCCTGGTCGCCCTCGCATCGGACGCCAATACCTTCACCTTCACCCACCCGCAGAATGCCACACCGGCCACCGGCGTCACCGCAGCCTACCGCTGGTCGAAGGATCTCGCGACCTTTCGCAGCCACGGTGAAACCGACGGCAATAACACGACGGTGAGTTTCAACGCGGTCACCAATGCGGGCATCACCACCGTCACCGCCACCGTCACCGGGACGGCAGCAGCCAAGTTGTTCGTGGATGTGCAAGTAACTCAGAACTGATCCAGCGCCGAACCCGTTCTCTCGACATCTCCGTGGTCTCCTGACAAAAAGGACTTCGTTTTCACAAGGCTTTCCAACTTCTGCACCTGAGGTTCCCAACCTGCCAGGAACCGAAAACAGACATTTCCACTCATCTCCACTTTATGAAAACCCGCTCCACCATCATTTCGGCACTCGCGGCGCTTGCCATCCTAGCCGGCCCTCATGCTCGCGCCGCGACCATGTCCGCCAGCTCCACCGCTCCCGTTGTCAACGATGCTGACATCGCCAACTACGGCGACGTTTCAAGTCCCGAAAAATGGTTCACCGGAACCGACGGCGCTGCCAGAGGCCAATCCATCACCACCGGCGGCGCGGCCCTGCGCCTGAAGTCCATCACCTATCAGGTCAGCGAAGGAAACGGCGCGGCACCCACCAAAACCTACACCCTGCGGGTGGGCAAGGTCACCGGGACCATCTTTAGCCAAGTCCATTCCGAAACCGCTACCCAGAACTTCTCCTGGACCAGCGGCCAATACATGACTTGGACCTTCGCCACGCCCGTCATTCTCGAACCCTACACGACTTACGGCATCGATGTCGGCATGACCAGTTCCACCAGCGGCTGGCAGACCGGCATCCCCTACCTCAACGTCACTGGCGACGATTACGCGGGTGGCACGAGCTACACCTCAGGCACCAATGGCCTCGGCACTACTGCCATTTCCTCCGCCATCGCTTCCGACCGCACCTTCCACCTGGACATCGAGCGTCCGCTCGACCCCGTCTTCTCGCTCGTCTCGCCCAGCCCTGCAGACAACGCCACCGACGTCTATGCCTCCCGGGAAATCGTCATGACCTTCAGCCAGAACGTCACACCCGGAACCGGCAGCCTCACCATCCGAAACCTCACCGACAACACCGATACCACGCTCGCCCCCGACGACAGCCGCCTCGCCTACGATCAGAACGCCGTCAGGATCGACCCCGCAGGACTGATCACTTGGGACAAGAGCTACGCCATCCGCATGGATGCCGGAGTGTTCCTCGGCGATGCCGCCGCGCCCGTCCCTGCGATCACCGACGACACCACCTGGAACTTCACCACCATCGCGGCCGACCCGCTTCTTTCCGCCATCGCCGCGATCAAGGCTCACGTTCTCAACACCGCTCCGCTCACCGGACCTCAGATTTCCGCACACAAGACCACGATCGACAACAATCGCCAACGCTTTGCGGAAAACACCAACATCATCAACGCGGTGTTCGATCTGATTTCCACCTACGACACCGCCAAGGGCCCGTTGTTTGTCAGCGGCTTCGCCAACAACACCACCAGCTTCGACCGCAACGTCACCACCGGCACCGCCAAGAACTCCGTCAGCTCGGAAAACTACCACTGGGTCATCTACACGGTCATGCAGCATGCGATGGACTTGATCTACACCGCGGAAAACCTCGCGGAATACGAGTCCACGCTCACCAACTACAAGTTCGGCAGCCACACCAGCTTCCCAGGTCCCTGCTCGCCTCCCGCCAACCCGGCCAACACCCACACCGTCTCGATCAATGGCAGCTTCCCCGTTACCTTCGGCCGCAATACCCAGATGTGGACCGTTGCCGCCCGCAAGCCCACCGGCACCTACCTCGCACCCGGCACCATAGCCACCGTCACCGTGCCTGCCGCATTCGTGAATGCCGGTTACAAAATCCGCGTCGGAGCCCATTCATGGGATCTCACCTACCGCCGACCGGTCAACCGCCTCGAACGCGCCACCCGCCTCTACCCGATCAACTCCACCACCATCAAGGTCGCCAGCCCCTACGGCGGAGGTATCTACATCGAGGTGCCCTACGGTGCCAGCGCCGGTGTCGCCACCGTCACCGTCACCGGCGGC
>NEUO01000133.1 GCA_002304315.1 Verrucomicrobiia bacterium Tous-C4TDCM | reverse complement strand
AACGTAGGGAACCAGCGAGACCGAGTCGATATCGCTGCTGCCGTCCGATCCCATGTCCAAATCACCCTGCGAGGCGGTCAGGCCCAGGCCGACGCTCCAGTTCCGGTTGATCCGGTATTCCGCTCCGATGCTCCCGCCGTAAACGTCGAGCGAACTCTCCGAAGAACTCGTGGCGACACCGTTGGCACCGTAGGAAATGGCGCGCACCATGTCATGATTGCGATACTTGTCGTCCTTCTTCTTGTCGTCCTTCTTCTTATCGCGCTCGCGGTAGCTATCGCCGTCATTGTCTTCCGAGTAGAAAAACAGCGAGCCAAAGATCTCCCAGCGGTTGGGCGATGGAACGGAAATTGATGCGACCTTGGCACCACCCTTCGCGGAGTAGCCGCCTTTGGCGTCCGGGGAAACCGCGACCACCTCGTCGGTAAGGCTGCTACCCGGACGGATGCCGGCGCGGTTGCGGTAAAGGTGGCTGCCCACATCACGGGTCGAAGCCCAGGCCATGCCGAGCGCACTGTTGCCGATAGCGGAAGAAGTGATGAGGCGGTTGTCAGGCAGCGGGTCGGCAGGACCGTCCTAGGCACGCGCGATGGAAGAAGCTGCCGCCATGCTGGCAAGCAGGGCACGAAGAAGCCGGAGGCTTTGGGTATTCATGGGGGGCGGGGGTGAACCGCTTTAGCGGGGATCTAAAGCGAGGGGAATTGCGGAATAGCAGGGTCCCGGATAATCGACAAGAAAAGATTGTCTCGTTAACCTCAGGCGATAATTTAGGATTGTTAATCACTTCGATTGTCCCGATTGCCGCCGCAAGATTCCCTCCTTGTTCAACCTCGCCTCCGCGATTCCCCGCCTTCAACTGTGAACCCCGACTCAACCGCACCCGCCCCGGTCCGCTTCGACTGCCCGGCCTGCCATGCCGTGCTCACCGTGCCCGCCGCCGCGGCCGGTCTCCAGGGACCCTGTCCGAAGTGCTGGCAGGAGATTGTCAGCCCGGATCCCGCCCGCGGACTCCCGGCCCGACTCCCCGCCGTCCCGCCGCTTGCCATTGAAATCCCCGATGCCGCGGAACCACCCGCGCCGGCCTCGCCTCCGGTGCCAGAGCCGCTGCCAGAAGCTGGACCCGAGCCCGCACCTCCCTCCGCCCCGGAAGCTCCCCCCGCTTTACCCGCACCCACCGTCGCCCCGAGATCCCGGGGAATCAGCTGGTTGATCTCCAGCCTCCTCTCTTCCGCGGTCTTCGCAGCCGTCGGCTTTCAACTGGGCAAACGACAACGCCCGCCCGAGATCGTCAATGCACCCGCGGTCGCCGCGATCCCCGGCACCCCGAACCCGGAACCGCCGCCAGTGGTTCCCACCACCCCGCCCGAACCGGAGCCTGCGCCAGTCCCGGTCGAGCCAACTCCACCGCCCGACCCCGCCCGGCTGACCGCGGAAGCGACCCTCCGCGCCTTCCTCGAAGCCCCGGATTGGAAAACCCGCGGTGACCGGGTGCTCGATCCCGCGGTCATTCTACCCGCCCTCGAAAAATACGCCGCCCAGGCAGGCGACGGCCCCTTCGCGACCACCTCCGTCGGCTTCCTTGAGAAAACCGGCGACACCCACCTCTTCAAAGTCTGCACCCCGGCCATCCCGGAGGGCTTTCCCGTCGCAGTCACCGAAACCACCGAGGGCCCGATGATCGACTGGGAATCCTTCATCGGCTTCCATGACGATCACTTCCGCAAGTTCCTCGAAGGCCCTTCGGGCAAAAGCGGGATCTTCGACCTGCTGGCTAAACCGGAGCCGGACGCCGCCGACACAGCCGCCGCTCACTTCGTCCGCTACCGCTTGAGAGTGCCGATGCCCGGACGCGAAACCGTCGCGTGGATCCCGAAGGAATCGGTCGCCCTCGCCCGGCTCCGCGCGATCTTCGACGGCTCCGGCGGCTTCGACAGGGCAACCGTCGACCGCCTCGCGGAGACCGGTGTCCCGCTGGTCCTCGCCCTCGAAAAGAAGACTACCAACGACGGCCGAGATTTCATCGAGATCAAGGATTTCGTCGCCATCGGCTGGGGTCCCGCCGGCCCTTGAACGCTCATTTCAGCGTCCCGATGTAGAGCACGATGCTCTTCAACTCGTTGTCGCTAAGCACGCCGGCATAGCTTCCCATTCCCAGCGCGTAGCCTTCGACGATCGTCTTGCCGGGCTCCAGGATCGACTCCAGCAAATAGGCATCGTCCGCCACCCGCGGTGCCCCCTTGGTGAAGCGCCGCTGCGATCCGTGGAGGCCTTTCCAAGTCGGGCCGCTGTGACCTTCCTTCGCCCCGTCGATCGAGTGGCACGCGATGCACCCGTAGCGGGTGGAAAGCTCCTTGCCCAGTGCCACACTCGGCTTCACGCCGGCCGGAGTCGCGCCATGCACCGCGGCGATCGAGGCATCCAGCACCGGGGTTTCGAAGCCCAGCTTCTCCCACTCCGCCGTGGCCGGCGCGTCGACCGTAAAGAACACCGACCGCGGCTCCGCCTTACCGCCCTGAACATGGAAGCGATGCGAAATTTCCAACTGCATCGTCGCCTTCAAGCCCGGCACGTGGATGAACACGCTCCTGCCGTCTTTCGAAAGCAGGGTGCTTCCCGTCGCCACCGGATCCGCACCCTGTTGGCCATCCCGCTTCAGCCGCGGCGAACCGTAGCCGGAGCTCCGCCGGTACTGCCACTCCCGGGCTTGCACCGCGTCGGGCTTCACCGAGGCCGGATCAAGCGGGCCGTCGAAACGCAGCACGAATCCCTCTTCAACCACCCGCGCGTCCACCGGCGCGACCCACGGATCGCCGGTCGGCCGCAGCCGCGCGATGCCCTCCAGATCCGTCGCGCCGGAATCATAGATGCGGAAGCCCGCCAGCCAGATCGAGCCGTCCCCCGGGTGGACCCGCGCGTGCAGCACCGGCAGCCCGGTGTCGATCCCCAGCGGGATCACCGCGCCTTCCTTCGACGGCCAGCCCTCGCCATGCCGGACCAGGAACAAGCGCCCGGTGCCG
This sequence comes from Verrucomicrobiia bacterium Tous-C4TDCM, assembly GCA_002304315.1. GTDB lineage: Bacteria > Verrucomicrobiota > Verrucomicrobiia > Verrucomicrobiales > Akkermansiaceae > Haloferula. Next base: position 12,023 of record NEUO01000133.1, on the reverse strand, counting down.
TACGAGAGATGCAGTAGTCCGCCTTCCCACGCCTTGATTGCGGAACCGCGGAGCCACAGCGGCGATGACGACGACGTGTCCTGATCGTGCGGGATCCACACCCCGGGCGGGGTCACGCCGCCCTCCTCCTTGCCGCCGTATCCGAAGCCCGATCCCGGCGTCACCGGAAAGCTGCCCGACGACGTCACCCAGTTCCCCTGCTGGTCGGACATCGCGATGCGGCCGTCCACCGGGTCCCGTGCGAAAAACGGCTCGCGGGCATGAGAACCGATCACCTCGAGCTTCGTGCCGTCCGCGGAAATCATCAGGATCGCCCCGCTGTGCGGATTGGCCGGCGCTTGGTTGTTGATCGAGCGCTCGTCGGTGGCGATCCCGCCAATCGAGCACCAGGTCCGGCCCGCTTCATCGACCTCCATGTCCAGCGGGTAGCCGCGGGTGCTGACCGTATGGGCGATCAGACTACTATGGTTCTCGTAGAAATCCGTCTCGCCGTCGCCGTTCAAGTCGCGCAGCCGGACGATTCCGTGGCGGGTGAAAACCTGGATCACCCCGCCGACCTGCTCGATCGACATCGGCTCGCACAGCCCCGCGGCGATGCGCGTCCAGCGGCAGCGGTCTTTCGCCAAATCCAGCCGCCAGACATCGCCTTCGAAAGTCACCACCGCCGCCCGCTCCGGCGACAGGAAGACCAGGTCCGCCGGCCGCACCCGGCGCTGCCACGGGTTGCTCACCGGCAAGCCGATCCGGTCCAATTCCCAGCCCGCTCCCTTCTTCGCCGACGGAGTGATCCGGGTATCGATCCCCTGCTTCCACCGCGGTGGATAAACTGACGACAGCGCCGCGCCTTTCGGCAGCGCGCCGCCATAATTTAAGCTCACCCGACGCTCCTGCTTCGATGCCGCAAGCCGGGCGATCCGCTTGCCACCGGCGCTCTCAAGCTTCAAACCCGGATGGTCCGACGAAACCGGAAGCGCCCCGGGAGCCTCTTCGCCGATCAGAAAAACCAGCTCTCCCCCCGGCCCCGCCACCAGGTGCCGCCGCATCCCGCCGCGGCCGGCTTCATACCACTCGCGCACCGTCACCGCCCCGCAACGGTAGCTCAGCACTCCCTGTTCGCCGGCCAGATGGTAGCCGAGAAAGCGCCGGCCGCTGGCTTCGAGCCCACCCCGCCCCGCGTCCTTTCCGAACACCGGCCGCGGGTCTTTCAAAAGGTCCGCCGTCGCGCGTGCCACCCCCGGCAAGGGCGGCGTCAGCTCGACGCCCTTCTCCGCCGGGACCGGCAGCTTCACCCCGGCCTTCTGCGTCGGCTTCTCCCACGATGCCTGTGCCATCAGGTCCAGCGACACCGGCGGCTTGTCCTCCGCCGCGTGGAACCACAGCGCCGGCCGCAGCAGATCCTGGTCGAACACCACCCACTCCCCCGCCCCCGCCCGCAGCAACAGACCGCGCGCGACGATCCCCGCCGACCCGGTATCCACCGACGTCCCGTGAACCGGAACCCGGGGATCGAAGAACGGCGAAGCTCCGAAGCCAGGACATGCCAGCGCGAACGTCGCTGAAATCAGGGTGATCCGCTGCAACTTCATCCGCATCAGCATCGCCATACCGACCGTCCGGACAAGCCGGGCGCGGGAAAATCCATGCCATGCGCGAATCCGTGAAACCGGCTTCCTCCTCCACAACCGCGGCGACTCCGCTGAATTCCACGAAATCGATGAATTCACAGACCGGCGAAATGGCCTCCGGCTACTTCCTCTTTTTCTCCAGCGCTTTCAGCAGGAAATACAAAGGCGCGGCCAGAAACATCACGACGAAGGTCGCTTCATGCCCGGACGTTTTATCCGCGAGTGCCTCGGCGTCCTTGCGGGATCCGAAGAATCCGACCGCGAGCGTGAACAAGCCCAGAATGGCCAAACCGGCGAGCATGAGTGGCAGCCACTCCGGCGGGTTGTCCTTCTCCGCGGAAAACGCCTTGATCCCGAGAAAAGCCAGCCCTGTGAAGATGCCGCCCAGCGTGAGCAAAAAGCAGCGCGCATAAGTCACCCACGGCCCCGTCGGTCTTTTCGACTTGGGACTCCGTTTGGATTTCTTGCGCAGCGTGAACATCGGCAAAGCTGGATCAACTCCATCGCCCTGGCATTTGAACGCCAAGGTCAAAAAGCATTCTTCACCCGCCCCGCAAAAACCGCGGCAGCTTCTTCAAGGCCGCCAATGTCTGCTTCGGCGAAGGATAGCGGAACGGCAAGTCCGGCCACAGCCCGCGGCGCAGAACGACCCTCTCGCGGGTGAACGTCTCAAAGCCCGACTTGCCCCGGTAGCGGCCCATCCCGCTGTCGCCCACTCCACCGAAAGGCAGCTCGAAGCCGGTGATATGGACCACGGTGTCATTCACGCAGACCCCGCCGGAGCGGGTCGATGCCGCGACGCGCTCCACCACGCCTTCGTCCTTGCTGAACACATAGACCGCCAGCGGATCCGGCCGCGAACGGACGAGCGCGAGGGCCTCATCCAGCGATTCGAAAGACATCACCGGCAGCACCGGGCCGAAGATCTCGTCGTTCATCACCGGCGACTCCGCCGACACGCCGGTTAGAACGGTCGGCTCCAGATGCAGCCGCTCCGGATCGGAGCCTCCGCCGCTGGCGATCGTCCCGTCCCCGAGAAATGCCAGCACCCGGTCGAAATGCCGCCGGTTTACCAGGCGACCGTATTCACCGCCCTCGAAGCTCTTGAAAGCCCGCCCCAGCGCCTCGACCAGCGGATCGTGCAGGCGACGGTCCACCAGCACGTGATCCGGCGCGACGCAGGTTTGGCCGGCATTGAGGTGCTTGCCCCACGCGATCCGCCGCGCCACGACATCCATCGAGTCCTTCAGTCGCGCCGTCCCGGCCTCGTCGCCGCCGAACACCAGCACCGGACATTTCCCACCGAGTTCCAGCGTCACCGGCGTCAAATGCCGCGCCGCCGCCGCCGCCACCTTTCGCCCGGTGCCCGTGCTGCCGGTGAAAAAAACATGGTCGAAACGTTCCTCTAACAGCCCCACCGCGGCCTCCGGCCCGCCCGTCACCACCGCCAGCTCGGACGGATCGAACGCCGTCCCGATGATCCGCGCGATCTCCTCCGCCGTCCGCGGCGCCAGCTCCGACGGCTTCAGCACCGCCGTGTTCCCGCCCGCCAGCGCCCCGACCAGCGGCGTCAGTAGCAACTGGAGCGGGTAATTCCACGGCCCGAGAATCAGCGCCACCCCGCAAGGCTCGCGCCGCACCACCGCCCGGCCGGGCCGCGCCAGCATCGGCACCGCCCGCCGCTCCGGCTTCATCCACGACTTCAAATGCTTCAGCGCATACCGGCACTCCGCCGCCGTCATCTGGACCTCCGACGTGAACGCTTCCACCTCGCCTTTCCCGAGGTCGTCCCGCAGCGCGTCCAGCAGCGCCCGCTCGTTTCCCTCGATCGCCGCGAGCAGCCGCCGCAGCGAGTCCCGCCGCGCCGCTTCCGGGTCGCACGCCCCGCTCGCGACATGCTTTCTCTGCTGCTGGATCAAGGTGCCGAACGTCATCCCGCGCGATCATCGTCCGCCCGGAGAACTTCTCTAGCGAAAATCCGGACACGGGCCATAATCGCGCGCCGGCGCTTTTCCAGCCGCCCCGGCCCAAGTGCGGATCCCCATGAAAAAGCAAGTCATTGTCCTCGGTGCCGGCCTCGGCGGCCTGTCCGCCGCCATCTCACTCGCCCAGGAGGGCTACCGCGTCACGATCCACGAGAAAAACGACAAGATCGGCGGCAAGCTCAACGTGCTGAACCTCGACGGCTACACCTTCGACCTCGGACCCTCGATCCTCACCCTGCCCCACCTTTTCGAGCGCCTCTTCGAAAAGTCCGGCCGCAAGATGAGCGACTACATCCCGATCCGCCCGCTGCGCCCGCACTGGCGGAATTTCTTCGAAGACGGCCGCCACGTCGATCTCGACCCCGACCCCGAAGTGATGGCCAAGGAAGCCGCCAAGGTCGGCGAGCCCCGCGCCAATGTGGAGCGCTTCCTCAAGTATTCGTCCGACCTCTACGACCTGGTGAACCGCGGCTACTTCGAGCAGGGATTCGATACCTCCAAGGAATTCTCGAACTACTACGGGCTGCGGAATTTTCCCAAGTTCGACCTTTTCCGCACGATGCACGGCGGGGTGGCCCGCTATCTCAAAACCCCGGAGATGCGCGACATCTTCGACTACTTCATCAAGTACGTCGGCTCTTCCGCCTACCACTCGCCGGCCTTCATGAACTGCCTGCCGGCCATCCAGTTCCGCTACGATCTCTGGTATGTCGACGGCGGCCTCTACGGCATCGCCCTCGGCCTCGGTCGCCTGATGGCGGAACTCGGTATCGAGGTGAAACTCAACAGCAAGGTCACCGAGATCCGCCGCGATGGCGACGACGTCACCGGCATCGTCACCCAGGACGGCACCTACCACCCGGCCGATATCCTCGTCTCCAACGTCGAGGTCATCCCGGCCTATCAGCAACTGCTCGGCGAGGACGACGACTTCATGAAGAGCCTTTCGAAATACGAGCCCGCCTGCTCCGGCCTGATCCTCGACCTCGGGCTCGACCGCACCTACCCGCAGCTCGCCCACCACAACTTCTTCTTCTCCGGCAACCAGAAGAAGCACTTCAAGACCGTCTTCCGCAAACACGAGCTGCCCGAGGACCCGACGATCTATCTCGTCGCCGCCTCCCGCACCGATCCCACCGTCGCCCCCGCCGGCTGCGATTGCCTGAAAATCCTGCCGCACATTCCTTACATCGACGACGAGCACCCGCTGACCCGCGAGGACTACCTCGTCTTCAAGGAGCGCATCATCGACAAGCTCGAACGGATGGGTCTGACCGACCTCCGCAAGCACATCGTGGTCGAGCACGTCTGGACCCCGCTCGACATCCGCGAGAACTACAACTCCAACAAGGGCTCGATCTACGGCGTCGTCTCCGACCGCTTCAAGAACCTCGCCTTCAAGGCCCCGAAGCAGAGCACCAAGTATCCGAACCTCTTCTTCGTCGGCGGTTCGGTGAACCCCGGCGGCGGCATGCCGATGGTCATCCTGTGCGGGCAAAACGTCGCCAAGAAGATCGTCGCATGGGACCGGAACTGATTCTCCTGCCGCTCGGCGTCGTCCTCTGGCTCGCCTCGTTCGGCCTGCTGAAACGTCTCGCGCGCGTGCAGCCCCCCCGGTCAAACACCCCCAATCAACCCAATTTCCCCAATTTACTCAATTCCCGCCTCTCCCTCATCATCCCCGCCCGCAACGAGGCCCACAACCTCCCCCGCCTGTTAGATTCCATCCGCGCCCAACCCACTCCTCCCTTCGAAGTCCTCGTCGTCGACGACGCTTCCACCGACGCCACCGCCCCCGTCGCCACCACCCACGGGGCCACCGTCATCCCTTCCCAGACACTGCCCGACGGCTGGCGCGGCAAGCCCTGGGCCTGCCATCAAGGCGCGCTGGCCGCAAAGGGCGAGCTGCTCCTTTTCATCGACGCCGACTGCTGGTTCCAGCCCGGCGGTCTCGATCAAATCCTGAGCCGATACCACGGCGGTGCCCTTTCGGTCGCGCCCTATCACGCCGTCGAGAAACCCTCCGAAGAACTCTCCGCCTTCTTCAACCTCATCATGGTCGCCAGCACCACCGGCCACGGACTCTTCGGCCAGATGCTGCTGGTGGATCGCGCCAGCTACGAACAGGCGGGCGGCCATCACGAGGTGAAAGGACGCGTGCTCGAAAACCTCCGCCTCGCCGCCTTCTACCGCGCGGCCGGCGTGCCGGTGTCGAGCTTTCCCGGCCGCGGTATGCTCGCCTTCCGGATGTATCCCGAAGGCCTGTCCTCGCTCATCGAAGGCTGGACCAAGGGCTTTGCCTCCGGCGCGTCCGAAACCCCGCGCGCCGCGGTGGTCCTCGTCGCCCTTTGGATCACCGGCCTCATGGTCGCACTGATCTCCCTCCCCTGGACTCCCCTGCCCTATCTCGCCTTCGCCGTGCAGTTCGGAGTCATGCTGAAACGGGTCGGCTCCTTCTCCTGGCTCACCGCCCTGCTCTACCCCGTGCCTCTCGCCTTCTACCTCGCCGTCTTTGTCCGCTCGCTGCGCCGCTCGGGCAAGGAGGTCACTTGGAAAGGACGGGAATTCCGTGCCGATTGAACTGCCCATCCCCTGGGTCATCGCGCTCAACGCCCTCGGCCTGCCGGCGCTGCAACTCGCCTGTGCCTGGCTTTTCACCCGGATGCCAGCGGCATGGTTCCATCCTCCTTCATCGGGAAAGGACCGCCGCCATTTCTACGAACGCGTCCTCGGCATCAAGCGCTGGAAAGACCTCCTGCCCGACGGCGCGAGCTGGTTCAAGGGCGGCTTCGCCAAAGCCTCCCTCCAAAGCCGCGATCCACGCCACCTCCGCGACTTCCACCGCGAAACCTGGCGCGGTGAACTCTGCCACTGGATGGTCCTCGCCTTGATCCCGATCTTTTTCCTCTGGAACCCGTGGTGGGGCGACCTCGTCATCGCGCTCTATGCCCTCGCCGCCAATCTCCCCTGCATCCTCGTCCAGCGCTACAACCGCCAGCGACTGGGTCGGGCGTCGGGCATCGGCGCGAAGGTTTCGAGAGCATTGCGATGACCTTGCATCGGCATCGCGGTGGACGGATGAATCGTTACCGGCAACTCGCTGAAGCCCGAAGCGGTGGACGCCAAGTAGGGATCCCCCGGGCCACCATAAGCGACGCCACTTTCCGTCCCTGCCGACTCGCTTCTGGACCTCGTCACGTCCTTCCGCTATCTCCGGAGGCAGTGAAAAAGATGCCTGCGCCGGTCGAAGAAAAACCGACCGCGCCCTCCTCCGGCGCGCCTCCGGAAGGAGTCTGGCCGGATGTCATGCCGCGACCGGAGCTCAGGATCGCGCTGGCCTACATGGTGGTCGGCAGCCTTTGGGTGATCGCCTCGGACCGCTTGCTGAATCAAGTGCTTCCCGGCAGCCCGATTTCCTTGCAGACCTGCAAAGGCATCAATTTCGTCATCACCACCGGGATCGTCCTCTTCTTCGTACTGCGCCGCGCCTACCGCGGCTGGCGGCAATCGGAACGCGAACAACGGCCGCTCCTTTCCGAAATGAACACGAAGTTCCGGGACCTTTCGAGCCGCGTGGAGTCGCTGCGCGAGGAGGATCGCACCCGCATTTCCCGGGAACTTCACGATCAGCTCGGCCAGGCGCTGACCGGCCTCAAGATGGACCTCCGCTGGATCGAGAACCGGCTGGAACGGCGCGAAGAACGCGAGATCAACCCGCTCATTGACCGGTTGGTGGAGGCGGAGGAACAGATCGACGGCCTTACCTTGACGGTCCGCAGGATCGCGACCGACCTGAGGCCGGAGTCGCTCGACCAGCTGGGGCTTCCGGCGGCGCTCCATGAGGAGGCGGAGCGCTTCACCTCGCGGACCGGCGAGCCCTGCGAGATCGAGTTCGATGCCCTGCCGCAGGAAATCCCGCCGGCCGTCGGCACCGCCGCCTTCCGGATCTTCCAGGAAGCCCTCACCAACGTGGCCCGCCATGCCGGCGCCACCCGGGTATGGGTCACTTGTTCATCCCGGGGCGATGCGCTGGAGATCACCATCGCCGACGACGGCAAGGGCATCCCCGCCGGCGAGGAGATGAAGCAGGAATCGCTCGGCTTGTTAGGCATGCGGGAGCGGGCCGAGATGCTCGGCGGCCGACTTCGAGTCGACGCGAATCCAGCCGGTGGAACGCGCGTCACCGCGACCTTGCCATGGAGGGTCCCCACATGAGGGTGCTCATTGCCGACGATCACCCCCTGGTCCGCCGCGGCCTGCGGGACCTGTTGCTGGATCATTTTCCGGCCGCGGAAATCGTCGAAGCCGGCGATGCCCGGGAAGCCTTGACGGCGATCGCCGAAGGGTCGTGGCAGCTCGCGCTGATCGACCTCAACCTGCCCGGACGCGGCGGTCTCGACCTGCTTCGCGACCTCAAGCATTTGAGGAGCGAGATCCCGCTGCTGGTGGTCAGCGGCCACACCGAGGAGGAGTTCGCCTTGCGCGCCCTGAAGCTGGGAGCCGCGGGCTATGTCTCGAAGCAAAGCGCACCGGATGTGCTGGTCGGCGCGGTGAAGAAAGTGCTGTCCGGCGGCCGCTACGTCAGCGCCGCGGTCGCCGAGAAACTCGCCCAGGCCATGGCGGAAGGCTGGTCGCTCACGCCGCACGAGAATCTCTCGCTGCGGGAGATGCAGGTGCTGCAGAGGATCGCCGGCGGCAGGTCGGTCAAGGAAATCGCCGGAGAACTGGCCCTCAGCGAGAAGACCATCGCCACATACCGGAGCCGCATTTCCGCAAAACTCGGGCTCGGCACCAATGTAGAACTGACCCGCTACGCCATGCAACACGGGCTGACGGAGTGATCCGCACGTCATGCCGTGTCGGTGAAATTCCCTACCCACCAACCGGCCCTGCGGACTACCGCAGCATCAGGCTTCGCACCCCTGTCGGAAAGCCGTCTTCTGTCGATGGTTGAGGCATGAGTTTAAAAACCCTTCAGCCTCGGAATCTCCAACAATCCGCACTTGCCCTCACGATCGCTCTAACAAGCTTCATCCCCGTCGCCATCCATGCGGCCGATGTCCCGGCGCCCGCCGTATCGATGACCTGGATCGCGAATCCCGAATCGAACATTGCCGGCTACAAGCTTCACTTCGGAAGCAGCAGCAGGAACTACGGCACGGTCCTCGACGTCGGACGGGCGGCGAGCGCGCCGCTGCCGGCGATGATCCTTGGAAGAACCTACTACGTGGCCTTGAGCGCTTACGACACGGCGAACCGGGATAGCCCGCTTTCCGCCGAACTGGTCGTCACCGCATCGCCGCCCGCCCCGGTGGCGGACACCGGCTTCGCGATGTCCTCCGCGGGACAAGGTTCGCTTCAGTGGAGATATTCCAAAACCGCAAGCATCCCGGCCGACCGCTTCGCGATCGAATCGAGCACCGACCTGAAAACCTGGTTGCCTGCCGGCAGCATCACTCCCGGCGCCGCCGTCCGTTCCGATGCGCAATGGATCTACTTCAACGTCCCCTTCGCCACCGACAAGCCCCGCCAGTTCTTCCGCGTCGGCGCGGTCAACCCCTTCGGCACCTCCGGTTGATCGAAAAGCTTCCCTTTCACCCGTAACGCGCCCCGCGCGCACCCATGCCTTCCCGGGACCGCCTTCCGGGAAGGCATTTTGCGTTCTGTTCGGCCCCGAAACATCACGGCGAGCCGACCAGGTCGCACGCATCGCAAATAGCGCCGGGAGCGCCGGTCTGCGACCGGCAACCCGGGTCCGCGGGTCTTCAGACCGGCGGTCAGGGGCCAATCGAGCCGGTCTGAAGACCAGCGCTCCCGGGGGTCAGCCCAGCCACTCGATGATGGCTTCGGCGGACTTTTCGGAGAAGCCGGGAAGGTTCGAGATCTCTCCCACGCTGGCTTTGCGGATCCGCTCGACGCTGCCGAACTTCTTCAGCAAGGCCTGCTTCTTCTTCGGCGAAATCGCGGGGCAGTCGTCGAGCAGGCTCTCTTTCATCCGGCGGCGGTAAAGCAGGGCATTGTAGCCGTTGGCAAAGCGGTGCGCCTCGTCGCGGATCCGCTGGAGCAGCTTGAGGGCGCCGCGGTCGTGCGGGATGAGCAAGGGATCGCTTTCGCCGGGGAAGAAGATCTCCTCGCGCTGCTTGGCGAGGCCGATGATGGGCAGATCGTAAATCCCGAGTTGCTGCAGCTCTCTAACAGCGGAGGAAAGCTGGCCTTTGCCGCCATCGACGATCACCAGGTCCGGCAGCACGATCTTCGCACGGCCCTCTTTTGCCAGCCGGCGCTGGATTTCCACCGGGTCCTCCTGCGACTCCGCGAGGTCGGGATTCGCCGCCAAATTCTCGCCGAGGATCCGCGAGTAGCGGCGGCGGATCACTTCGGCCATCGAGGCGAAGTCGTCCTGGCCCTCGACCGTGCGGATCCGGTAGCGGCGGTAGTTCTGGTTGTCCGGCGCACCGCCGGTGAAGCGGACCATCGAGGCGACGATGTGGTTTGACGATACGTTCGAAATGTCGAAGCACTCCATGACCCGCGGCGGACCTGTTAGACCCAGCGCTTCACCGAGGTCGGCGAGGTCTTCGGTCGGCTTGACGGTGGTCGGCACGCCGCGGCCGCGGGTGAACTGGCGGGTCGGGTTGAGCGTCTTGCGGAGGTTGTCGACGACATCGCGCAGCAGCGCCGCCTTCTCGAAGTCGAGCCGCTCCGCCGCCTTCGCCATGTCCTGTTCGAGGTCGGCGAAGATCTCGCGCCGGCCTTTTCCGTCGAGCACCTGGCAAGCCTCGTCGATCCGCCCGAGGTAGGCCTCGCGGGTGATCCGCAGCATGCAGGGCGCGGCGCAGTTGCGGATGATGTCGGCGTTGCAGTGCTTGTAGTCGGTCTCGCCGGGGTTCAGCGGCCGGCAGGCGCGCAGGCCGAACTTGCGGTTGAGCCAGGAAATCGTAGCACGAAGAGCCCCCGAGTGGGCGAAGGGGCCGAAGTAGCGCGCCCCGTCGTCCTTCTTCATCCGGGTCAGCACGAAGCGCGGCCACGGCTCGGACGGCTGGATCTTGACCAGCAGGAAGCGTTTGTCGTCGCGGAAGGCGACGTTGTAGCGCGGGCGGTAGTCCTTGATCAGCTTGCCTTCCAGCAGCAGCGACTCGGCCTCGTTGCGGACCGTGTGGAACTCGAAATCGGCGATGGTGTCGATCAACGCCCGGGTTTTCAGGTCGGCGCGGGTTTTCCGCGAGGCCAGGAAATACGAGGACATCCGCTTCCGCAAATCCCGCGCTTTGCCAACGTAGATGATCGAGCCGAGGCGGTCCTTCATCAAATACACGCCCGGCTGATGCGGGACTTCCCTGAGTTTTTCCTTCAATCCCGGCGCGGCCACGGCCCAAGGGAAACCCTCCTACCCGATTCCGCAATACCCCGTTTCGCCTCCAAGGCGGGCCGACTCCCCGCCGCGGGGCTTGCTTCGCCGGTCCGATTGGTTAATGTCCTCGAAATTTCATGAAGTGGCATCCGAAGATCCTCGCCCTGTTCCTGCTGTCGGCCACCTGCGTCCGCGCGGCCGACGAGGCCGCCCCGGCGGCTGAAAAGCCGCTTGATATCATGCAGATCTTCGACGACGGCGGCATCATGATGTATCCGCTGGCCGCCCTGTCCGTGGCAGCCGTCGTGATGATCCTGCTCTTCATGCTGACCATCCGCCGCAACGCCGTGGTCAGCGATCGTTTCATGAACAACGCCGAGGCGATGGTCCGGAAGCGCGACTTCCTCGGCCTGATCGGCTACTGCCACCGCCAGAACGAGTGCATGGCCCGGATCGCCCAGAAATCGCTGGAGTTCATGACCAAGAACAGCTCGGCCACCTTCAGCGACGTCCGCGAGGTGGCCGAAGCCGAGGGTTCCCGCCAGGTCGGCATGCTCAGCTCGCGGATCACCTACCTCGCCGATATCGGCTCGGTCGCCCCGATGGTCGGCCTGCTCGGCACGGTGCTCGGGATGATCAAGTCGTTCCTCAACATCTCGACCGGCGGCTTCGAAGGTGCCCGCCAGATGCAATTGGCCGACGGAGTTTCCGAGGCCCTGATCACCACCGCCGCCGGCCTGATGGTCGGCATTCCCGCGCTGGTCTTCTATTCGATCTTCCGCGGCCGGGTGCAGAAATACATCGCCGAGTTGGAGGCTGCCAGCACCCACTTCATGGCCACCCTCCACTCGCAAATCCAGCGCCAGACTGCGGCTCCCGCACCTTACCCGTCGCCCAACCGCCGCCACCAGGAGGACTACGGAATACCGGTGCCCTCCCCGCTGAGCGACGATCGCCCGGACCTCCACGGCATCTGACCGGCCATGAAATTCCAAACGCGCCAGCTCGAACCGGCCGCCATGCAACTGGCGCCGATGATCGACATCGTGTTCCTGCTGCTGA
>NEUO01000132.1 GCA_002304315.1 Verrucomicrobiia bacterium Tous-C4TDCM | reverse complement strand
GCCTCCTCGACGAGGTGGTGGTCATCGACTCCGGTTCCACCGACCGCACCCGCGCCCTCGCCGCCGAGGCCGGGGCGGAGGTGGTCCTCGCTGCGGACATCCTGTCCTTCCAAGGCCACCGCGGCGGCAAGGGCGAGAACCTGTGGAAGGCCGTCCACCACCTGACCGGCGACATCCTGTGCTTCGTCGACGGCGACATCGGCAACATCCACCCGCGCTTCGTGTACGGCACCGTCGGCCCGCTGATCCGCCACGCGGAACTCGGCTATGTGAAGGGCTTCTACGAACGACCGCTGCTCGCCGCGGAAGGGGTCGATCCCCGCGGCGGCGGCCGGGTCACCGAAATCCTGGTCCGCCCGCTGTTCCAGCGCTTTTGCCCCGAGCTCGCCGGCCTCCACCAGCCGCTGGCCGGCGAATACGCGGCGCGACGGGAGATCTTGGAGACCCTCGCGATGCCCACCGGCTACGGGGTCGAAACGGCGCACCTGTTAGACGTCCACCGCAATTGCGGGATCGGAGCCATCGCCCAGACCGACCTCGACGAGCGGATCCACCGCAACCGCTCGCTGGCCCAGCTCGGCCGGATGTCCGGGGAAATCCTCGACGCCTTTTCCGCCCGCGCCGGGACCGCCGGTCTTCAGACCGGCAGCCTCCACCCCGAGCGCCCGCCGATGATTTCGCTTCCCGACTACCGGGAGCGCCGGTCTTCCGACCGGCACCCCGGGACCGCCGGTCTTCAGACCGGCAGTCAGGGACCATTCGAGCCGGTCTGAAGACCAGCGCTCCCGGTTGGCGACCGGCAGTCTCACCCGACCTTTCCGCCCACGATTTCCTCGTCCACACGCTTCCCCACCGCCGCCGGCCGCGCTAGAACTCCGGCGTGAACCCTCCGGAGATCCGCGAACTCGCCGCCGATGATCATCCCGCCGCGAACGCCTTGTTCGCGCAGTTGAACCCCGACGTCCCGTCGGCGGTGCTCGCGCAGCGCTTCGCCACCATCCTCGCCGAGCACCCGCACTACCGGATCTTCGGGGCTTTCGAAGACGGCCAACTCGCCGCGGTCGCCGGGGTCTGGATCGCCACCAAAATCTGGTGCGGCCGCTACCTGGAGATCGACAACCTGGTCGTCGACTCCGCCCGCCGCGCGTCCGGCCTGGGTTCTGCTCTGATGCGCTATCTCGAAGCCCTCGCAATCGAGGAAAACTGCAACATCGGCGTGCTCGACAGTTACACCTCCAACCACGCCTCGCACCGGCTCTATCACCGCCTCGGCTACGAAATCCGCGGCTTCCATTTCATCAAACCTCTCGCCCCGCTCGACCGCTGATGACCCCGCCCTACTCCGTCGCCATCGTCCACTACCACCTCAACCGCGGCGGGGTGACGCGCGTCATCCACACCGCCGCCGCCTGCCTGAAGTCGGCGGGAATCCCCCACGTCATCCTCAGCGGCGAACCCGACGAGCGCGACGCGAACCTGCCGGTGCAAGTCGTCGAAGGCCTCCGCTACGGCACCGATCCCGGCGGCCCCAGCGGGCTCCAGCTATCCCAGGCCATGCGCGCCGCCGCCGCCAGCATTCTCGGCCCCGGCCCGATCGTCTGGCACTTCCACAACCACTCGCTCGGTCGCAACCGGGCCATCGCCGATGCCGTCGCGATCCTCGCCGAATCGGGCGACGCGATGGTCCTGCAATTCCACGACTTCGCCGAGGATGGCCGCCCGCAGAACTACCCGGTCATCGCCGACACCGAGACCCTCTACCCGCACTCCCCGCGGATCCGCCAGGCCTTCCTCAATTCCCACGACCGCCAGCTCTTCCTCGCCGCCGGCCTGCCCACCGAGCGCTCGATCCTGCTGCCAAATGCCATCACCCCGCCCGCCGCCGTCAAGCCGCTTGACACGCCGCCCGAAAACCCGCTGGTCCTCTACCCGGTCCGCGGAATCCGCCGCAAGAACCTCGGCGAGCTCTTCCTGCTTGCCGCCCTCTCGCCGAAGGGCACCCGCTACGCCCTCACCCTCTCGCCGGAAAACATCCGCTGGCAGGCGATCTTCGACGAATGGGTCGCCTTCGCCCACGACTCCGGACTGCCGGTGATGCTCGATGTCGTCGGCAAAGTCTCGCCGGTTCCGAAGGGCTCGCGCAGCTATGCGAACTGGCTGCGTCACTCGACCCACTGCCTCACCACCTCGGTCGCCGAAGGCTTTGGCCTCGGCTTCCTCGAACCGGTCACCCTCGGCAAGCCGCTGCTCGGCCGCAATCTCCCCAACGTCACAAACGACTTCTCCGAAGCCGGCATCGTCCCCGGCCGGCTTTACGACCGCCTGCTGGTCCCGGTCGCCTGGGTCGGCATGGAAACCCTGCGCCAGCGCCTGGTCCGCAGCCTGCAAGTCGCCTTGGAAACCTACGGCCAGGTGATGTCCAACGAGCACGTCGAGCGATCCTTCGCCGCGATGCTCCACCGCGGTCACCTCGATTTCGGCAACCTGCCGGAAGACCTCCAGCGCCAGGTCATCGACCGCATTCTCGCCGGCGGCGAGGGCGACGAGATCCTGGTCGAAGGCCGCACCGAGACCGTTCCGCTGCGCCTCTGGCTGCGCCGCACGCTCAAGCAGACCACCCCGACCGCCAAACCGCAGGACCTCGCCGCCTATTCGACCGAGGCCTACACCGCCCGCTTGAGCAACCTCTACACGTCCCTCATCAACGCCAAACCGACACCGCCCGACTACGTCCCGAAGCACAAGGTCCTCACCCGCTTCCTCAAGCCCGGCTCCTTCCATTTCCTGCTGACGTGAGCCCGCGCGCCGTCCTCTTCGACATCTACGGCACCTTGCTGAGTTCCGCCGCCGGCGAACTCCATCTCGACCCAGCACTCCGCGATCTCATCGACAAGGCTCACGCCGCCTCGCCGCATCCCTTCCCGGAAATCGACATCCGCGAGATCCACGCCGCGCTCCACCCGGAGCTCGCGCCGGAAGAAATCGAAGCCCTCGCCATCGCCCACGAAATGAAAGCGAATCCCGTCACCCCGATGCCCGGCGCCGCCGATACCCTCCGCTATCTCGCGGCGAAAGACATCCCGCTCGGCCTGATCTCCAACGCCCAGTTCTATACCGTGCCGATCCTCGAGGAAGCCCTCGGAGCTTCTCTAACCGAACTCGGGATTGACCCCGACCTCTGCTGTTTCTCCTACCTCGAACGCCGGGCCAAGCCGGACCCTTGTCTTTTCGAAATCCTCCGCGACAAGTTCGCCCGCCGGGGCATTCCCGCCGCCAACGTCCTCTACATCGGCAACGACGTCCGCAACGACATCGACCCCGCCCGCGCTACCGGCTTCCGCACCGCCCTCTTCGCCGGGGATTCGAAGTCCCTCCGCCTCCGCGGAAGGAGTCTCGGCGACTGCGGTGCCGACCATGTGATCCGTGACTTGCGGGAGCTGCTCGAACTGTAGCGGCCGCGTCTATGACCGCCGCACTTTGTAAACGAAGCCACCGTCGACGCCGCTCTTCACCTTCCCGCAACGGGTGGACCTCCCCGTGCTTCGTTACAGTCACCGGCGGTCGCAAACCACCGCTACATTCTCGCCCACCCCGGCACCTCCGCCTCGAAGCTCACCATCTCACCACCCAACGGATGCCGGAACGACAGCTTCCACGCATGCAACCCCATCGGCGGATCCCCCACCGCCAAAGTCTGGGTGTCGCCGCGCTTTCCCTCCGGCAAATACACCGGATCCCCCGTGATTGGAAATCCCGCGTGCCACAGGTGGATCCGGATCTGGTTGGTCCGGCCTGTTAGCGGGCGAGCCTCTAACAAAGCGGTCCCATCCTCATCCCTTCGCAGCACCCGGAACACCGTCACCGCTTCCTGCCCATCCGGCTCGATCTCGCGCGCCCCGAGCCGCGACGGTTCATCGGAGATCGGCGCGTCGATCGTGAATTCATCCTCCGCCGGATGCCCGTAAACCCGCGCCAGATAAACCTTCTCCATCTCGCCCCGCGTGAACTGCGGCTGCAAGAGCTTCGCGAAATGCAGCGTCCGCGCGCAGACCACGACGCCGCTGGTGTTCGCGTCCAGCCGGTGCGCCGGCTTCGGCTTCTCCGGATGCCACGCGGCGTGGAGGAAATGCACCAGCGTGTTCCGGTTGAACCTCCCGCAGGCATGCATCGGCAGCGGCGCGGGTTTGTTCAGGACCAGGATCGCCTCGTCCTCATACAGCACCTCGATCCCCGCGGTCACCGCCGGCTCGATGGTCCCGGGAAACACCCGCGTCCACTCTTCCCCGGCCCGCGTCGGCTGCTCCGGCGATGCCACCGCGCCGCGCGGATCCAGCACGTTGCCCGCCGCGAAGTGCTCCAGCCACCGCTCGCGCGGCAGTTGCGGAAACAAGCCTTCCAGCACCTCGAGGATCGTCCTTCCATCGAGCCATTCCGGCACCCGCACCGGCCGTCGGTTCTCGTAGGGAACGCTGCCCGGCAAGGGATCGCTCACCCGCTTCAGCGCCTCCTGCCGCCGCGAGATCCGCTCCGACATCTTCTCCGCGTCCGAACGGAAGCAATGCGGACACGACACTTCCGGCACGTGGCGTGGGTCCTCCTGATCTTCTGCTGTTAGAGGGGCCTGGCACACGAAGCACACCGCCGAGCCGGTCTCGCGCAGCGCGGGATCGACGCCGACCCGCTGGTCGAACACGAAGCACTCGCCGTCGTAGTGGTCGCCGCCGACCTCCTCGAAGTATTTCAGGATGCCGCCTTCGAGCTGATAGACCTCGCGGAAGCCGGCCCGCTCCATGAACGGCGCGGCTTTCTCGCAGCGGATCCCGCCGGTGCAGAAAGTCACCACCGGCGCGTCCTTCATTTCCGCGGGCAAGGCCGCCACCGCCTCCGGGAAGTGCCGGAAGTGGTCGATCCCCGCGGGGATCGCGTTGCGGAAGGTGCCGAGCTTCACCTCGTAGTCGTTGCGCGTGTCGTAGAGAATCACCGGCCTGCCCTCGTCGAGCCACTGCTTGAGCGTCCGCGCCTCGATCCGCGGCGAGGTGTAGGCGGCGGGATCGATGCCTTCCACTCCGAACGCGATGATCTCTTTCTTCAGCCGCACCAGCATCCGGGAAAAGGGCTGCTCGTCGCTTTCGCTGTACTTCGGCGCGAGGTCCTTCAAACCCGGCAATACACGCAAGACGCCTAACAGCTTTTCGATCCCCTCCGCGCTGCCGGCGACGAACAAGTTGATCCCTTCCGGCGCGAGCAGGATGGTCCCCTTCAAGGTGCGCTCCTTGCAAAAATCGATCAGTTCGTCGCGCAGCGACTTGAGCCCGTCCATCCGGGCGAAGCGATAGCAGGAGATGTTCGTGACAGCCGGCACGGCGGGACGGTGGGACGGGATGATGACGGGGGAAAAGGCGAATCTTCCGATCGCGTTGACGTTTCCGGTGGCTTGAGCCGGAAAGGCATTCAACCGCGAAAGGACGCGAAAACCGCGAACCGGAGGCACAGCCGGAGATGGACCGACAGCCCCTTCATCTCATCGGTCAAATTTGAAAGGCACAAGGCCGGCTGGATTGGCTGTTCCAAATTTCGCGGTTTTCGCGTTCTTTCGCGGTAAAGTATTCTATCCGCTTCAGCCTCCCGTCCCGCTCAAAAGGTAAACCGCGAACGACCCCAGCCAATGATCTCCCTCATAGTGTCCGGTCGCCACCAGCCCGAGACCCGCGTCGGCGTGCTTCGCCGCAGTATCGCTCAGCACCTTCTGCCGCGGATCGCCCTCCGCCAGCACCGACGCGATCCCGCGCATCGTCCACGCCCGTGTCAGGTTCAGACCGGCGAGGTGGATCAGGTGCCCGTCCGTCGGATCGCTCACGGTCACCGGCCTGAGCAGGTTGCCCGCCTTTCCCGCTGCCAGTTCCGGGAAATACTCGCCCAACCAGCGCCCGAATTCCTCCGCCGGCAGCACACGCCGCATCAGGTCGGCGGCATTGAGACCGGGCGAAAAGAAGTCGTTGCCCGAAGGTTCGTAGGCCGTCGGGTAGTTCCGATCCTTGCCATAAAAGGTCCGTGCCTTCTCTAACAGCAAGCCCTCGAACTCCCGGTCGCCGGTCCCGCGAGCGTAGTCGAGCATCTGCCCCAGCGGAAAGGCCGACTCCGGGTGGAAGCCGCAGCGCACCGGCCAGTCGAGCTTCGGCAGGTAGTCCTTGGCGAGGCCGGTGATCTCCTTCTCCAGCGGCAAAAAGTTCTTCGCCCACTCCCGACCGTCCGCATCGTCCCAGGTCCGCAGTTCCAGCGCCAACCGAAGCGCCCAGGCCCAGCCATACATCCGCTCGAAGCTCCGGTTCTCCTTGGTCTTGAAGTAGGCCGCCTCCGCCACCAAGCCCTCCGCCGTCAGCCGCTGCTTCAGAATGCCCCGCACCTCGGAAGCAAACGCCGCGTCCGGAAACTTCTTCAGCAAGCGCAGCAACATCCAGTGCCCATGTACCGATGAATGCCAGTCGAAGTGCCCGTAAAACACCGGATGCATCGCCCGCGGCGTCTTCAGGTCATCCGGTCCGGTGGTGACGTGCTGGGTCTTGTTCGGATACTCGCGGTCGATCCCCGCGAGTGCCAGTTTCACGAATCCCGCCGCTTGCTCTTCGGTCATCGGTTTTTCCTGACCGAAGCCGGTGGCCACCGCAAGCACGGCGAGAAGGACGGGACGAATCATGCGAAGCATGCCGCGAGGAAAGACAAGTCAAGCCCTGCTGCAAAGCCGGATCTCCAGTCGTGGTTTTGCCGATTCTGCACTTACGTGCGTCTCGATCGGATGTCGGCATACGGCTTCCCACGCAATGCCAGGCGCACCACATGGACAGTACCATTTCCGACACAACACGGTTCGGTTTTGTCGATCCCGAGGCCGTTTTGGCCGTGCTGTTCTAGCCCGCGCAGGCAATCGTTGGCACTTGTCGGACGGGATGATTTCTTTCCGTGTTTCCACTTCCTGTCGCCCTTCGCTCCACGGGAATTACCCCGCTTCTTCGCTACTATGACGACTCTGACTGCTGCCCGGCCCCGCTCACACGGATTCCTGCCCGGACAGCTCTCAACGCTTCCACATGACACCGTCCCCGCGTTCTCACCCCAGCCATCCACAACAACCCGTTTCTCCCCCGTGAACGAGGGATGTGGGAGGAAACGGTTGCCGCTCGTGCGACAGGCTTCGCCAGTCGGTCGAAGGCTCGCCGTTGTTGTAAACCGAATCGGGTTCACTTGTATTTGGGACCGCAGGTCCGCCTCGGGCTGCTCTCCACCCCGTCTCGCGACGACGCAGTTGCCTCCGGCTGCTCTCCCGTAGCTCGTCTCGGGATGACTCGGACTTTCACCGGTTGATTTCATGTATGTGCGTTCGCACGACCGCGTGCCACCGTCTCGCCGAAGCACGGGGTGTTTGCGTGATCATCCTGCGGCCGGAACCGGGCGACACCGGGTGCGCGGAGCCTCTGGCCCGCAGAAGCACGATCGGTTCACCCATCGGCGATGCGGCCTTGAAAGGGCTGCCAGCTTTCTGGGACCACTCTGCGGGGCAGAGCCTCCGCGCACCCGGTGGAGCGTCCGCTCCAACACTCACCTCACCGCCCACCGCAACTTCGCTGGCGTGCTCCGCGGATTGCTCCTTCGCTCCTCCGGCCCCGCGACGATCACTCCATCGCTGACCTCCGCCCAAATCCCGTCGCGCTTGCCCTGCTGGAAAGCCCACTTCACCCGCCGGTCCTCGCCGGAGTGAAAGGTCAGCACCGCGACCCGGCCGCCCGGCTTGAGGCAGCTTGGCAGCATCCGCAGAAACGCATCCAGCGACGAAAACTCCTCGTTCACCGCGATCCGCACCGCCTGAAACACCCGCCGCACCGCGAGTTCCGAGCGCTCCGGATCGAGCCGCCCGACCTCCGGCACCGCGCGGATCGCCGCGACCAGATCGCGCGTTCCGGACAGCCGTTTGCCCGCCAGTGCCGCCGCGATTTCCTCCGCCAGCGGTTCGTCCGAATAGTCATGCAGCACCGCCGCCAGCTTCTCCCGCTTCACCTTCGCCAGCCACTCGCCGGCCGGGATCCCGCGCCCCGGATTCATCCGCATGTCGAGCGGCCCGGCGGTCTTGAAGGAAAAGCCGCGCGACGGGTCGTCGAACTGCATCGAGGAACAGCCGAGGTCCGCAAAGATGAAATCCACCGCCTCAAATCCGAGTCCGTCGAGCACCTTGCGGATCGCGGCGTAGTTCGATCTCACCGTGACAAAACTCTCCTCGCCATGCCCCAGCGCCCGCAGCCGTGCCTCCGTCTTCGGCTGCTCGGTCGGATCGACATCGAGCCCGATCAACCGCCCTCCCGGCGCGATCCGCGAAAGAATCTCCTGTGCATGGCCACCGTAGCCCAGGGTGGCATCGATCCCCGTCTGCCCCGGCGCGAGCCGCAGCGCTTCCAGGCATTCCGCAACCAAGATCGGCACGTGCATCCCGGCCGGCGTCTTGCCCGACTCCAGCACCTTGCCGACCGTCTCGGCAAAGCGCTCGGGATCCAGCTCCTTGTATTTCTCCTCGAAGCGCCGCGGATTCTTCCCCGCATAGCGTTTCCGGCGCGGCGGCCGCGGCGTTTCATCCATGGGTCTATCCATGCCCCCGAAGCCCCTCATTTGGCAATCCCGGCTTCGTCACCCACTCCGATTGATGATTGAGAGATTGATGATTGATGATTTTCTTGCCCAAAGCTCCCGTTTGACAGGTGGCGAATGCCCCCTATTTTCGCCGAATCCCGATGGGCCAACCACACGATCTCGACCCCTCCTTCCGCTCCCATGCCCCCGGCTACTGGCCGGCGGAAGCGATGACCGACTGGCACGACGCCACCTGGCAGTTGAAAAACCGCGTCTCCACGCTGTCGGCGTTGGAAGCCCGGCTCCGGCTGACCGATGAGGAACGCGCCGGCGTGCTGCTGGCGGGCAACAAGCTGGCGATGTCGATCACGCCGCACTTTTTCAACCTGATCGACCGCGATGCCCCCGACTGCCCGATCCGCCGCCAGGTCATCCCGCGGATCGAGGAAGCTTGGGACGCGCCGGAGGAAATGACCGACCCCTGCGGCGAGGATTCCCACATGCCGGTCCCCGGCCTGGTCCACCGCTACCCGGACCGCGTGCTGTTCCTGGTCACCGACCGCTGCGCGTCCTACTGCCGCTACTGCACCCGCTCGCGGGTCGTCTCCGGCGTCGGCGAGCAGCACCTGGAAACCCAGTGGGAGCCCGCTTTCCGCTACCTGGAGCAGCACACGGAGATCCGCGATGTCTTGCTTTCCGGCGGCGACCCCCTGCTCTTTTCCGACGCCAAGCTGGAGAAAATCCTCAGCCGCCTGCGCGCCATCCCGCACATCCAGTTCCTGCGGATCGGCTCGCGGATCCCGATCTTCCTGCCCCAGCGGATCACGCCGGAGCTGTGCACGATGCTGAAAAAGTATCACCCGCTGTTCATTTCGATCCACACCAACCACCCGCGCGAACTGACGCTGGAGGTGAAGGAAGGTCTCGAGCGCCTGGCCGACGCCGGCATCCCGCTCGGCAACCAGAGCGTGATGCTGAAAGGCGTCAACGACTCCGTGGAAGTCCAGAAGGCGCTGGTCCACAAGCTCCTGATGTGCCGCGTCCGGCCGTACTATCTCTACCAGTGCGACATGATCCGCGGTTCCTCGCACCTGCGGACCCCGGTCTCGCGCGGCATTGAAATCATCGACGGCCTGCGCGGCCACACCACCGGCTACGCCATCCCGCAGTTCGTGATCGATGGCCCCGGCGGCGGCGGCAAGATCCCGATCAACCCCAACTACGTCGTCCACCGCGACCACGAGAAGACCGTGCTGCGGAACTACGAAGGCGAGATCTTCGAATACCCCGAGCCCACCCTGATCCCCGCGCTGGAGCTGGAACGCCTCCGCGACAAGGCCGGCGTCTCCTGCGGGACCTGAGCCGGCGAAAGCCCGCCATTGCGAAAGCCCGGGGTTTCCGGTAGCTTCTTCGCCGTGAGCGAGGAGGCCATCGTCGATATCGATCCGGAGCAGCAGGATGCCGCTCCGGAACTCGTCGCGCGTGCCGAGGCCTTGGTTCGGAAATTTCCTTCCAGTTTTTGGTTCCGGCACCCGGACGCGAAGATTCGCACGGTGGAGGACGTGCGGATCGTTATCCGGCGGCTTCGCGAAAGCGGCAACCGGCAGGCATGGAACGAGGCTCAAGACTTGGTCCGATGCCTCTAACTCCTTTCCAGCAGAAGGTTCTCGGGATCATCCGCGGCAACCGTTCGGAGGCCAGTCATTTCGCGGGCGGCTTGGTGCTGAATGCCGCCGATGCTTCATCCCGATATTCCCATGATTTCGATCTCTTCCACGACGCCATCGAGGACCTCTGCCGGTCCAGCGACGAAGATGTGGCCGCCCTGGAGAAGGCTGGAATGCAGGTTGAGAAGCTGAACGAGCACGGGGCGTGGGACGAAGAACGGTCTTTTCGGAAGGCCATCGTCCGAGCGGAGGGCGACGAACTTGCCATCGACTGGGCTCACGACTCCGCCTGGCGCTTTTTCCCGATCATGGAGGATCCGCTGCTTGGCTGGCGGCTCCACCTGTTCGACATGGCGAGCAACAAGGCGTTGGCGCTTTCCGCACGGACCGAAACCCGGGACTATGTCGATATTGTCGAACTAGGCGAGCGATACACCCTCGAAGCCATCATCTGGGCGGCCTGCGGGAAGGATGGTGGATTCACTCCACCGTTCCTGCTCGATTACATGCGCCGCTTTGCCCGGATCTCTCCTGGCACCCTGACCGAAATCAAGGCCCGCGACCTCGACCCCGTCGACCTCAAGCGCCGCTGGACCGAGATGCATGTCCGCGCCGGTGAGGAAATCAACCGCATCGCCGACACCATGCCCGACCTGCCGATCGGCATCGCGTTCATCGGGAAAGACGGCGAGCCCGGCTGGATCGGCGATGACCCGACCCTCGTCCCGCACCGGCCGACCTGCAAAGGCTGCTGGCCGGTGATCCACGGGATTCACGTGGATTGAAGCCGCACCCGGTCGAGTTCACGGACCTGCTTTGCCAGCCTTCTTCTTTCCCTTTTTCTTCCCGGTCCCCTTGGCAGGACCCGAGTCGGGGGCGCTGGGCGGAGCTTGCTCGGCGCTCCACTTGTCCCACATCGCTTGCAGTTCCTTCACCTTCTCGGGTTGCCCGGCGGCGAGGTCCTTCGATTCACCGATGTCGGTGGCGAGGTTGTAGAGTTCGGGTCGGCCGCTGCCGCCTTTGGACACAACGAGTTTCATATCCCCGTCGCGAATCGCCCATTGCGGGCCAAAGCGCCAGTAGAGGGTCTGGTGCGGGCGGGCGGTATTGGCGCCGGTTAGATAGGGCATCAGATCGACGCCATCGAGCTGCCACGAGGCCTCGGGCTTGCCGCCGGCGGCGGCGATGGCGGTCGGCAGGACGTCGAGGTTCATGACCGGGAGGTCGTAGGTCTTGCCGGCCGGGATCTTGCCTTTCCACTGGGCGATGTAGGGGACGCGCGGGCCGCCTTCGAAGGTGGTCATCTTGAACCCGCGGAGCGGACCGTTTTTCGAGGTCGTGCTGGCAGTGGGGCCGCCGTTGTCGGCGATGAAAAGCACCAGGGTGTTCTCTTCCAGTCCGAGCTCGCGGATGCTTCCCATCACGCGGCCGATCGCGTCGTCCATGCCGGCCATCATCGCGGCGAACAGCTGGCGCTTCTCGTCGGTGATCTTCGGGAAGCGCTCGAGGTACTTCTTCGGGGCCTGCAGCGGCGCGTGCTGGGCGTTGAACGGCAGATAGAGAAACCACGGCTTGTCCTTGTTCTTCCCGATCCAATCGACCGCGCGCTCGGCGTAGGCGTCGGTGGTGTAGAAATCCGGATCGGTCACGGCCTGCACGTCGTTGGACAGCCGCGAATCGATGAAGCCGGTGGGACGGAAAAACGGCGTGTTGTTGAGGGTGCCGTAGAATTCGTCGAAGCCGCGCCGGGTGGGGCGATTCTCCGGCTGGCTGCCGAGGTGCCATTTGCCCACGGCGGCGGTGGCGTATCCGAGCGCTTTCAGCCGCGTCGCCAGCGTGGTCTGATCGCTGCGGAGGCCGACGGCGTTGGCGACGGAGTTGAATTCGTGGCCGAAGCGCGTCGGGTAGCGCCCCGTCAGGAGACCGGCGCGCGACGGACTGCAATAGGTCGCGGCGACGTAGCCGTTGGTGAAACGGAGGCCGTTCTTGGCCAGGGAATCGATGTGCGGGGTCGGGATGTCTTTGGTGAAGCCTTGGCAGCCGAGTTCACCCCAGCCCAGGTCATCCGCGTAAAAAATGACGATGTTCGGTTGTGATGCAGTCGAAGCAAGGGATTGGGCAAGCGACGCGAGGATCAGGGATAGGCGGAAAAGGACTCGGGGTTTCATAGGTTAAGAGGAGGTGGTGTGGGATTGCGAGGTAAGGACAAAGTTTGCGGCGGTGGTTTCAAATCGAGGATAGGATCATCTGGACTGAGGCGTGAATGCGGTTTCACCAGTCCCCGAGCGATGCGATTCCCATGATAATGAGCACCAAGAGAATCAGCGCGGTCAGCCACCAGTACCACTTGATCCCGATGCGGCGGTGCGGCTTCCGGCCGAACTCCCGGGCGACGAAGTCGTCGTAGTCGAAGTCCTCGTCGGGTAGGTGCAGTCCCTCGGCGGTGCTTTCCTGGTGCCAGCTCGACTTGGACCGGCTCGCAACGGGCTTGGGCCGTTTGCGCGCCTTCTGCGGCGGGTTGCAATACGGACAGGCACGCGACCCCACCGCGACTTCCTTGTCGCAGCCAGGGCAGAGGTAGGTGTCGGTTTTCATCGGGAGGGAACCGAAACTAGCAGGAGAAATCCGGAATGGGGAGCCGAAAACCGCCCACCCCGTCGGGGTATCGATTCAGAGTGCCGAAGGACCGGAGGCAGTGACCACGCGGGTCTTCGCCCACTCGTCGCCCAAGCGCTGGAGTGCGCCATTCCCGCCCTGACGCGAGTAGAGGATGTAGGCCTCGACCAGCCCGAAAAACGGGATCGCGAGCGAGAGGTTCCGCACGATGCTGGCCTGCCAGTCGCCGGTCAGCTTCTTCCCGTCCATCGTCACGGCACGGAGCTTCATCATCTTCTTCCCGATGCTCTGCCCTTCGAGGAACGGCAGGGCGTCCTTGGTCAGGAAGTAGGCGACCCACGACATCCAGCCAAGTGTGTCGGAGACCTTCCCGATCACCAGATAGACGCCAGCGGCCACGAAGGTGTCGATAATCCCCGCCACCACCCGGGCCTGGAAGGTGGCGTCGGAACAGGGCTTCTCATCGACCTCGTCATCGGAATCCATCTTCACCGCGGCCGATTTCGAGGTGCCGTGAACCGGTGCTTCGATCGGTGGCGGTGGCGGCGGAAGGTCCGGCGGAGGTGGTGACACCGAAGTTGCAGGCACCAGATCCGGCGGCGGTGGAGTCGACGATGGCGGCGGAAGATCGGGCGGCGGTGGAACGGACGACCGCGGTGCTTCTGGCTCGTTTTCCATGACCCGCCGAACCTAGCAGAAAGGGTCGCCGGGGTCGAGGGACATCTCAGTCTTCCGCCCGCAGTCCGGCGAAGACCCGGTGGGAAAAATAGCGCTCCATCCGGTCGGGGAACACGGTGACCACCCGGGCGTTCCCGCCCAGGCGACGCTTCGCTTCCACCGCCGCGGCATAGTTGAGCCCGGAGCTCGGGCCGACCGGAAAGCCAAGCGCCCAAAGCTTCCGCGTGAGGTCGAGGCAAAGTTCCTCGTCGATGCTTAGCTCCTCGATCGCCCCGCCGCGCGGGCCGGTCTGCCAGCCGCGGTAGAGTGCGGAAAGGCAGTCCGCCACCCCGGGCACTTCCTTGCTGAAAGCGAGGCTGCTGCACTCGGCGTTGTCGCGGAAGGCACCGCCCTCGCAGGGAATCGCGGCATAAGCGCGAGCCCCGCAGCCGGCATCGTCAAAGGCCTGCCACAAGCCGAGCAGCGTGCCGCCCGTGCCGACGCCGCTGACGACAGCATCCACGCAGCCGCACTCCATCTGCGCCAGGATTTCCGGGCCGGTGAACATCCGGTGCGCCTCGGCATTGTCGGGATTCTCGAACTGCCGGGCCGCGAACCAGTCGTGGGAGAGCGCCGCCTCGCTGGCAGCCTCAAGCACCCGGGCCATCCCGCCATCTACCCGCTGCACCTCGCCGCCATACGCCCGGATCATCAGCCCCCGCTCGTGGGTCGCGGTGGTCGGGATGAATGCGACAAATCGCAGCCCCATCTGGGCGCAAGCCAAGGCCAGCGCGATGCTGGTCGATCCGCTCGACGCCTCGACCACCGTGTCGCCCGCCTTCAGCTCACCACGGCGCCACGCTTTCTCCAGAATGTGCCGCGCGATGCGATCCTTGGTCGAGCCGCTGGGGTTCATGAACTCCAGCTTGCACCAGACCTCGCCGAACTCCGCATCGAGGGTGACCGGCACCAGTGGCGTCGGCGGGATCTGCCGGATGAAACGCCCGCCTGAAGGAACGGAGCGGGGCGCTTGGAACTGCGGACTTGCCATGCCGGAAAGCAAGCAAGCCGGCTTCACGCCGCCAAGGACGGAACATCGTCAGGCGATGATCTCTTGGATCGGATCCGCGCCTTCCACTCCGACGAGCTTCTGGTCGAGCCCGCCGTAAAAGTAGCTGAGGTGGTTCGGATCGAGCCCCATCTGCTGGAGCACGGTGGCGTGCAGGTTCTTCACCTGGACGCGATCCTTCACGGCCGCGCCGCCATATTCGTCGGTCTCGCCGAAGCTGTTGCCGCCCTTGATGCCGCCGCCTGCCATCCACATCGTGAAGCCGGCGGAGTTGTGGTCGCGGCCGGTGCCTTCGGCGTATTCGGCGGTCGGCTGGCGACCGAATTCGCCGCCCCAGATGACCAGCGTCTCGTCAAGCAAGCCGCGCTGCTTGAGATCCTTGAGCAGGCCGGCGATCGGCTTGTCGGTGTTGCCGGCATGGAACTCGTGATTCTTCACCAGGTCGCCGTGAGCGTCCCAGTTGTCATCATTGTGGGCACCGCCGGAATAGATCTGGATGAAGCGG
>NEUO01000131.1 GCA_002304315.1 Verrucomicrobiia bacterium Tous-C4TDCM | reverse complement strand
GCCGCCTTGCCGCGCTTGGCCTCGTCGAGCGAGCCGAGGAAAGCATCGGCCGCGGATTTCATCGCCGCGATCGACGGAAGATCCTGCGCGGCGAGCGGCAGGCAGAGCAGGAGGGAAAGCAGCGGGGTTTTCATCGTGCCGACACTACAAGCCGAACTCCCCGGTTCTCGCAAGGATGCGTGTCAGCCGCATGCCATGGACCGCGGCAGCCCGCTGCCGCTTTGTTGCCACAGCCTGCTGTGGCGTCAGGCCCGGCCTCGTCAGCAGGCTGACGATGCGAAAGCGGCAGCAGGCTGCCCGCAGTACGAAGCTACCGCCTCGACGCCCCCTCCCACTCCTGCTAACCAGCACCATGCCCCGCCTGCTCCGCCGCATTTGCCTCGCGATCCTCATCCCCATCGCCGGCGTCCTTGCCCTGCTCACCGGTTGCCAGAGCAAATTGATCTATTTCCCCCGCCCCTACGGTCCCGACCATGTCGCACGATGGGACGCCGAGCCGGGCACCACCCTGGTGAACTACAAAACCACCGACGGCCAGCATCAGGCCTATCTGCTCTCCTCCTCCGCAAAACCCGAACGCCTCTGGATCGTCTGCGGCGGCAACGGCACGCTCGCCCTCGAATGGTCCGATTGGCTCCGCGAGAACGGACCACCGCAGGACGCGTGGCTGCTGGTCGACATCCCCGGCTACGGTGCCTGCCAGGGAAGCCCGCGCCCCGCCTCGATCCGCCGCACTTTGAAAGCCGCGCTCCCCGCCGGGCTGGAGTCCTTGAAGTGGTCCCTGCCCGCCGATCACGCCAAGCTGCGCTTTTTCGGCCACAGCCTCGGCAGCGCGGTATCCCTCATGGCCGCCGATGAGTTCGACCTCCGCCGCGGAGTCCTGCTCACGCCCTTCACCAGCTCCATGGACATGACCGAGGCCATGCTCGGCGTCGATCTCGGCTTCATCGTCTGGCACCGCTTCGACAACCGCGCCCGTCTAACAGACCTCGCGAAGCACGACGGCGCCGCGATCTTCATCCTCCACGGCGACAACGACGAATCGATCCCCGTCACCATGTCGCGCGACCTCGCCAAGGAGTTCCCCGGCCTCGTCCGCTACACCGAGATCCCCGGCGGCCGGCACAACGACCTGCAAGACATCGCCGCCGATAAAATCCGCGCCGCGATGGATGCGGCGCGGGAATAAGCAGTCAGTTCTCACGAATCAACCTCTCAGCCAGGCTTTTCACCTCCGCGGCAAGACCTCGGTCGCTTCTACAGAACGCCACCAGTCGGCTCACGCTCCCCGGATGACCCATTGCCAAATTCTTGGCGATCCATTCGTTCGAGACCGTCGTGTGAGTCCGCAGCAATGCCGCCAATTTCACCTTTCGCGGATCACTCTTCTTCAGCCCCTCCAGCCCTTTCCGGTCCCCCGGCAATCCCAGTTCGCGGATGCCCTCGGCCAGCAATCGACCGGCTTCCTTCTCCCCTCGGTCCCGCGCCGGACCCTCTCCCCGGGCCGCACCTCCGCTCCGTGTCCGCGCCACCGGCTTCTCCAACAGCTTCAGCAGGCGGTCCTTGAAACTTTCCTTTCCGAGATACCACCCGCGTTTCAATGCCTTGGTCGCCTCGGCGTCGATCGCGCCCCCGTCGCTGGCAGCCCGGGCTTCCAGCCACGCCACGTAAGCCCGCCGCCCGCGACCGTCACGGGACAGTTCGAAGGCCCGCAGCACCCGGTCGAAAACCAGCCAGTCCGACCCACGGCCCTTGTCGTAAGCGCCAAGACTGCTCCAGGAGTAACCGGTCAGCAGCCCCCGCTTGCCGCCCGCCAGCCCGGCCCGCGCGGGGTTGAGGTGGATGTAGTCGGCCACCATCCGGAAATAATAGGGATCCGAATCGCTCCCGCTCACCGGCACCGACTTGTAGCGACCCTGGAAGACATGCCCGCGCCGCCGTCGCGCCCGGTTCCATCCCTGGCTGAAGGTGCCGAGCAACCACTTCATCCCCGTCACCAGATTCGCCTGCGGGGTTTCCAGCAGCAGATGAAAGTGGTTCGACATCAGCACCCAGGCATGGATCCGCCAGCCGTGACTCTCGCACACCTCCCCGAGACGGGAAAGGAAGGCCTTGCGGTCGTCGTCGGTCTCGAACACCGAGTCACCCCCGTCCCCTCGCGCCATCACGTGGTAAACCGCTCCGGGATACTGGAATCTCAAAGGCCGAGCCATGCAGGGTGCCTACCTGCGCCCGGAGGAAAAGGCAACCCAAATGTGAATCCGTGAGGACTGACCCCATTCACGCTGCGCCCGGAGGAAAAGGCAACCCAAATGTGAATCCGTGAGGACTGACCCCATTCACGCACTGACCCCATTCACGCAGCGGTGGTGTTGCCGAAGTTATCCAGTGAGTAGGTTTTCTCGACGCCGCCGGGGTGGCCACCGTGGGGCGCCGTTATTTCAGAAGGCAGCGTCGCCACAGGGTTGTAGCCGGATGGTGCGGTTCCGTCGGCAAATCCGTCGGGAAGATCTTTCGGTTCGACCACTTCTTTTACGAGCAGCCCGTCACTGGAGCGATACGCAAAGGCGGAGGTTTTAGTGGTGGACGCTCCGCCATAGTTCTTCGTGACGCGGGACGCTGCCAGGCGGCCAAGCAGCCATTTGCCGGTGGTCTCGTGCCAATAGGCGCTCTCGGTCAAAGTGGAGGAGCCGTCGAGTGCGGAAACGGTGGACTTTTTGACAAAGCCGAAGGTGTCGAAGTCGCCGACGTTCTGAGTGGTGGTGACGCGCGATACCGGGTTGACGGGATCACCCAGTTCGAACTTTGAGGCGACGGAGAGGGTCTGCACCGGGCGGTAAACAAAGTGCTGCGCGCCGTTGATGGAACCGATGCCGGTCGTGGAGCCCAGCTGAGCGTAGCCAGCGGATTCTTCCGAGACGAGGTGGAAGGAGTTCGCGGGGATCCCCGTCTGGGAGGGCAACGGACTTTCACCAGGTGCTGCGGGTGCTCCAACGAAGGCGTAAGAACGAGTAAGATACACGCTTCCCGCAAAGGGAAAATCGCGGCGGGTTTGGGTGACCGAATACCCACGGGTCACCTCGTCACGGACCTCGATCTATCCGAAGCCAAGGGAGGTCTCGTTGGCTTTGTCGTGGCGCAGGTCACGATAGTATTGGGAGCGGTAGCGGCGGCCGCCCATGCCGTCGGGCTCCGAATAGCGGGCGACGACCCAGCGGCTGTCGCAAAGGGAGACATGGCCGGGGAAGAAGCTGTCCCATGTCGTGTTCGGATTGTTGTCAGTGACAGGCGTCTTGTCATAAACGCGGCGGTTCAGACCGAGGCTGTTCGGGACGGGGGTCGGGTCGTTGAGACGGGCGTAGGTGTCGACCTGGATGCTTGCGGCAAAGCCGTCGGTGAAGGAAACAATGCGCTCCGGCTTGGCCTGGTTGATCCAGATTTTCGGGACCGGGCTTTTCATGTCGCCGATCAGGTCGGAGACGCCGTCACCGTTGAGGTCCACCAGCATCGCGTGGCGGATGCCATTGGTGGAGGCGGTGGTGTTGGGATAGATGAGGCTCGGCAGCTTCCACGCCTTATAGCCCTGCGGCTGGGAGATCTGGTCCTCCGCGGACCACCCGCTGCCAGTGTTGAGGAACACGGTGTCGCGGGAAGGCTTGCTGACGACAAAATCAACCAACCCGTCAGCATTGAGATCGACGAACGAAGTGCCCTGTTCCTGAACTTCGCCGCGTTTGTCGATGGTGTTAAAGTTTTCCTGGGGGAGCCAAGGAATCGGAGAGGAAGTCTGTGAAACCCAACCGTTGCCTGTGTTGAGGTGGACACCTTTGGCCAGGTCCATCGAGCCGCTGCCGAGGGCCTTGATGACATCAACCTTGCCGTCGCCATTGACATCGACCAGCCGGGTTTCGACGTCGTCGCCGCTGGAGTTGGTGAGGTTCTCGGGGATCTGATAAATGGAGCCGCTGTCCTTGGGGAGCCAACCGTCGGCGGTCTCCTTGTTGAGCCAGACGTTCTTGTTCGCCTGCCAGAGGGCGGAGTAGAGGTCGGGGCGTCCGTCGCCGTTGAGATCCTGAATGCTACGGCCGACTTCGCCGCCGTTGCTGTTGAAGCCGGGGATGCGGAGCGGAACAGGGAGCCGCCAGTCCGAGGTGCCGACCCAGCCGGCACCTTCGTGGAACTTGTTGAGGTAGGCGACTCCGCCGTTGCTGCCGGCGTTCCCGGTGATGGGAAAGCTGGCGATAGGGGTGGTGTTCGGCTTGCCGGGGAGCAGCGAAAGATTCGCGCCGTAGGGGTGAACCAGCAGGTCGAGATCCCCATCGGAGTCGAGGTCGATGTGTTCGAAGTGACTGAAGCGCTTCTGTGAGGTGGAGCAGGTGGACGTGAAGTGATGGGCGTAGGCCGTTAGCTCCACCCACGCGTTGTTCTCGCGGGTTAGGTAGCCGTGCTCGCAGGTGAAGTAGCCGTTGGTCTCTCTGGTGAGCTTCTTCGCGTAGGCATAGTCGAGTTGGCCGTCGGAGTTGATGTCGACAGGGACCGGGTAGATCGCCTGGGAGTTGGCGAACTGACCCTCGCCAGCACCGGGGAGGTTGCCCGTGGGCACGGTGGGCGGGAGCTTGAGTGTGGCGTCGTTGACGAATTCGGAGCCGGTATTGCGCAAGGCCTGGCCGAAGGTCTGGAGGGTGACGGCGCCGGTGCCGCTGGTTTTCCCGTAGAGGAGATTGTAGGCGATGTCCGGCAGGCCGTCTCCATCCATGTCTTGGATGCGGACGCCGAGGTCCTCGTTGTGCCGTCGAGGATCTGCGGGGCGGCGATGGCTTGGTCGAAAGAAATGGTTCGGGCTAGGACGCCACCGGAATCCGGATTTCCTTGGAAGAAACGGATGTTCCGGAACCGGGACTCACCGACACCGTCGTTGGCAGTGTTGTCGTCGTTGACCAGGGCGAGGTAATTCATGACCCCGGTGTAATTCTGTCCAACCGGGATGGTAAGGGTCTGCCATTCAGCACCGCCGGTGTATTTCCAGGCGTTGTCCGAATACGCCGAAACCGGAGGCAGCGTGCCACCTACCAGCTTGAAGAGTCGCTTGGGGCTGGCAGTGGAAACGTCCTCGTCGAGGCCAATCATTCCCCACTTCGGTTCAATTGCGGTCGTCTTGTAATCGAAGCGGAGATAGGTAGTCGCGGTGACGGTGTAGGACGGGGAAAGCGGGTAGGTCCGCCACGCGTTCCCCGTGAGGTGGATCTCGCCGGGGTTGGTTTCGCTCACGCTGACGAAAGACGCCATCGAGCTGCCGGAGTCCTGGCCGCTGCCGTACTCGTTGAAGTCCAGCTGGCCGGCTTCGACCCATTTCGGAGCGGTGTGGGAAAGGCTCTCCCACTGGAACGAGGTGGCGGGCACGCGGCTTCCATCCGCGGCTTCCTTGTCCACGCCGTAAAGCAGCGAGCGGCCGGTCTGCGCACTGGTCGTATAGAAGAAATTGTAAGCGTGGTTGAGATCGGTGCCGGTTTTGACCGCCACCTGGCGGAGGCGAAGTTTCGCTTCCTGTTTCGCTCCGTGGACGAAGCCGGAACTTTGGTCGGGCCGGCCTTCGTAGTCGAAATTCATCGAGCAGAAGCCGTTGTCCGAGACGGTGGGATCGATGGTGTAGCGGACTTTCAACGGATAGCGGCCGGATGAGGTCGGAGCAGCGGGGGCTTCTGCATTGTCGCAGTAATCGACCTCATACGCGTTACGCCCCGTGGTATCCGCCACCTGCGTGACGAGCCACGACAGGATTCGTAAAGTATCGACTTGGACTTTCGATCCCGCCGAGTTGCCGAGGGTGATCTTGAGCCCGGACTTTGTTTCCACGGTCCACGACGCAGGACCCAGGTTCACCGGGGGACCAACCGGTGGAACTTCAACCATCTGACCGACCGCCTTGATCCGGGCGAAGGAGTCCATTTCGGTGCGGTATTCCGATCCGTCCGCGCCGTAGTTGCCGGAAATGCACACCAACCGCTCGCCATCGAGGAAGTAGCGGTCGTTCGCGTCGAAATCCGCTCCGTCCGCGATACCGTCTTTTTTCAGACTGGACGGGCCTCGGGTGATTTTCTGGAGCCCGCCGATCGACCAACCTACACCCAGCGGACCGTTGCCGGCGTTGCTCGAGTAATTGAGAGACAGCTTCGGCTCCATCCCGGCCCGGCCTTTCGGGATGTCGAGAGGGATGGTGTAGGTGGCCGCGCCGTCCCCGCCCACCGCGAACTGGCCTTTCAACGCGCCGACCGGCTGGTGCGAATCGAGAATGGTGAGAGGTGGAACTGTTCC
This sequence comes from Verrucomicrobiia bacterium Tous-C4TDCM, assembly GCA_002304315.1. Lineage (GTDB taxonomy): Bacteria > Verrucomicrobiota > Verrucomicrobiia > Verrucomicrobiales > Akkermansiaceae > Haloferula. The sequence continues at coordinate 8,832 of NEUO01000131.1, read as the reverse complement.
CACGTTCCCCAGTCCGGCGGAGCCGTTGACCGGTGTGCCGGGCGACTGGGCATTCCAGAGCGAGTCGAGATACTTGTTGAGAAAGGACTTCCCGGTGGCGGGGTCGATTGCGTCCCGGTCGTAGAGGTTCGGGTTGGACCCGTTGGCGATTTCCCATGCATCCGGCAGACCGTCCTTGTCGGCGTCCGGGAAAAGCATGTTGGAGGGATTGGCCTCCAGATTGTCGATCAGGGTGTCGCCTGCGAGGCTACCGAAGAACTCGAGCTCGGTGAGGTTCGCGCCCCGGCCTTCACAGCCAAGGTTCACGGCGGCCAACTTGCCGTCGATGAAGAGATCCCAGATTTTCCGTTGGTAGTCGTGGCGCAAGGTGGCGCGGAGCCACGTGGTGGAGACTGGCGAATTGGCAGGAACGGTGAAAGTGCCCGCGCTTTGATACCACTTCTCCTCCGCCACGGTGGTCGCCGGGGGGACTGGAATGGCATCATCATTGCCGTGGAGCACCCACAACTCCCCGGCGGTCGAGTTCGGTGAGAGCTGGAAGGCGAGTTGACTGCCATTCGCGAGGAAGTTCGCTTGGCTTCCCGCAGCGGTGGCGGCGGGCTTGATGCGGAAGTCGATGAAGGCGACCGTCTCAGCCGGATTCCAGGTGACCGGCTTGCGCAGCCAGGCTTCTTCCTGCGGATCGACGCCGATCTTCAAGGCCTTGCCGCCGCCGAATCCTTGGCCCGTTGGGGTCAGGGTGGCGTTGCCGTAAATCGGCTCCCACGGATCGGGCGACGAGAGATCGACCGGTGCGGAAGTGTACGACTCGAAACTGATCGGTGGCAACTGGGCGAAAACCTCGTGACAGAGGAGCGACAGATTGACGAGGAGCGCTGCGGAGATTTTGAGGGAGGGATGCATCTCGCAGTGGCTTTAATCTCCCCACCCCCCCTTTCACGTCAAGTCCCGGAATCGTACAAAATCGCAACTTTCATCCTATTCTCCTGATAACTTCTCGTGGAACGCCGGTGGAATGGAGTCGAGAGCTTGTCAGGGACCGTCACATTCATTTGTAGCCCTTCTTCTCCTTCTCATCAAAGCACCCGCCGCGCCGATCAAGATCAGCAGCGAGGTCGAAGGCTCCGGCACGCCCGGGATGCTCGGCGCGGCGGCGGCGTCCACCGGCTTCAAGCCGTGCCGCTCGAACTGCTCCATCGTTTCAAGAACCACCGCACCGGAAACCCGCGTGACAAGCTGATACCGCGCCGCCAGCGCCGGGCGGTCGATCTCCGGGACCGCGAACAGCGGCGAGTCCACCGCATCGATCGCCCATTGCCTCGCCAGGTGATCCCACACCGGCATGCCAAGATCCTCCGGCGCGGTCGCGCTGCGCCGCCAATGCCACTTGATCGAATCGTGCTCCATCGCCAGCTTTCCCACGAACGCCGCGAGGTCCGCCCGCGGGTCTAACAAGGCCGGCCCGCGCCGCAGGACACCGCTGCGGTGGAGCGATTCCGCCAGGCGGTTCGGCCCCGCCACCGCCATCACCGAATGGATCGCCGGCACCCGCGTGCCGCGTTCGATCATCTGCAAGAGCGCTTCCGTCTGGGCAAGGCCGACCGCCTGTGGCCCGTGCAGCCACAGCACCGCATCCGCCTCGCCCGACTTCGCACGCCGCACCGCCTCGCGCAACGCCGGCTCGTTGTCGCGGCCCCCGGTGAAGCGCCTCTTTTCTAGCTCCGCCAAAGTGACAGCCCGCGCCCCGTCGTCGGCCAGCAGCAGCTCGACCGGCTTGTCCTTCAAAGCCGCCACGATCCACGGCTTCGCCGCTTCCATCGCCACCTAGCCATCCACCACCACCAGGATCTTCGCCGCCGCTGGCTGACGGACCGGCTTCGGCTCGCGGATCAGGAAGCGCTCGAAGGCCGGCGCGAATTTGTCCTCGCACCAGACCGCAGGGGATTCGCCCGTCGGCACTCCTTCACATTTCACCGCCAGCAAGCCGCCCATCGCGGACTCCGGTGGAAGTCTCAGCATCATTGAGTGCCCGGGACCGTCCACCGCCGCCTTCCGCGGCGCCGCACCGCGCTCCAAGACATCGAACGGCGCCTCGCCTTGCAACCACACCGCGTGCTCCAGTCCATCCTTGGTCCCGAAGTTTCGCTCGAGAATCCGCGGCAGTTCCCACAGCTCGCCATCGCACGGCGCGGTGATGCCGAAACGGATCTTCATCTCGCCGCCCGCCGGCACCGGAAAGCACTGCATCAGGATGGTGTCCGGCCCGGCCATCGTCACCAGCACCGGGTCGCGGCGCTGCACAACGGCGACTTCCTTGTATGCCGCCTTCACCTTCGACACCGAGTTGAACGCCGCCTCGCGCGGCTCGCCGTTGACCCACAGCGTCAGCCGCGACACCCGCCCGCCGCGCGGCAGCAGAACTTGGCAGCGCGCCTCCTGAGCCTCCACCGCGCCGTTGTGAAACACCATCGTCCACTCGCCGTAGCCGAGCCCCGAGCGGGCATCGAGATGACCGTCAAAGCGCGACTCCGCGAGATCGAGGTGCTTCAGTCGCACCGCCACCTCGTCCCCACCGAGATGTTCGTCGAACTCCATCTCGCGGAAAGCATTGCCCCGCCCCTGCCCCAAGCCGCCCTCGCGCACCATCCGCGGCGGCTTGACCGAGTTGAAGGGCTTGCCGGTGACGCGGAAGAAGACGTCCCGCATCTTCGCCGAGTCCCCCTGATTGAAATCGCCGCGCCCGCCGAAGATGATGCTCGGAACCTCCCAGCCGCGCGAAAGCCAGCCGGGGATATCGGTCGCCATGGTCGTTCCGGTATTGCCCTCGTAGCAGGCGCGCAGCAAGGCACGCTGCGAGTGGAAGGTCCGCAACCGGCCGATCGCCGATGCCTGCGAATCCCCCTCGCCGGTCGCCGCGGCAAGATTGGACCGGGTCCACACGGCAGGCCCTTCCAGCACCACCAGCACCACCAGCGCGGCTGCAAAACCGGTGCGCCATCCGCGGCGGTAAGCCGGGGCATCCGTCGATTCCCGCCGCTGCCTCCGGCCGATCCTCCACGTCCACAAGCCCGCCAGCACCGGCGTCAGGGAAAGCACGCCGACGAAGAAAAACACCGCAATCACCGTCGCCGGCAGCAGCAGAAGAAACAGCAGCAGGTAAAGCAGCGCGATCACCAGCACGAAGCCCGCCGCGAAACCCTTGCCCCGCTCGCTGCCACCGGCCGCGCCTGTCAAAATCCACGCGTTGACCAGCGGCACCAGCAGCACCAGCGCGACGTGCCAACCCGTCGCCACCGGATCGAAGAAAATGCTGCCACAAAACACCGTGATCAGCTCCAAGAGGATCACGCCAAATGGCATCACCACGCCCCACGCCCAGGCCCAGAACGGCCGGAGCTTCTTCGGAGTGCCGGACCACGCCTTGTACGACTCCAGACTCTCCACCTCCGGCCGCGACTGATATCCGGCATCCAGCCGCCCGAGGATCCACTCCAACTGCAGCGACCCGATCCCCTCGCCGCCCTCCTTCTCCGCCTCCTCATGGATGTGCCGGCGGAGGTCGGACTTCAGCTCGTCCGCCTCCTCGCCGTCGAATCCTTCGCGGCGCACCCGCTCCTCAAGGTATTCCGCCAATCGCTTCTCGGCCTGGTTGGTCCACGTTTTCATGGGAGAGTTCGTCGGTTAAAATTTGCCGCCTTTTTGTCCTGCCTGCCCTTTGGGAAGATCCGGTGAAGCCCCGGTGAAATCCACCTGCCCGCCAAGTCCCGCCACGCCCTTCGCCATGTCCGCGAAGTAGGCCTGCATCTCCTCGCCCACCAGCCGACCGGAACTCGTAAGCCTATAGTACTTCCGCGCCGGGCCCTCGCTCGACTCCTCCAGCCGCGTGCTCACCAGCCCCTGCTTCTTCAAGCGCGACAGCAGCGGATAGATCGACCCCTCCGCCACCCCGATCCCCGGGATCGCCACCAGCGCCTTCACCAGCGCATAGCCATAGCACTCGCCCCCGGCCAGCGCCTTCAGGATGCAGAAATCGAGCACTCCCTTGCGCATCTGGATCGTCCAGTTCTCGAACAGCTCGCTTGGATCGGAGTCGGACATGGCGGCTTCATTTCATTCCAGGAGGCAGGAAAGGCGGCTTCTTTTCCTGCCCTTGAACGGTCAGGTCGAAAATCCTCTCGACCTTGTCCCCCCCAGTCATCGTCAATCGGGTGCCCCCGGCGTCGAACTTCATCTCACACCCGCTCCAATGCGTCGCCTCATGGTCGACGTAGTGGGGCGACCAACGACCGCCAGGCATCCGGGTATAAAGTTCCACCGTGTAGAATTCGCCGGTCCACCCGTTCCACTCCTGCGTGACCACGCAGTCGGTACCACTGGGGGACCTTGCGTGGTCGACCAGACCGCTCTGATACGGCTTGATCACGAACGCAATGAGGCAGGAGATCATGATCAATGCAGCTTCCATGGCGGATGAAGTGGTGAGTTCACGAGGACAGTCAAGTTATCGTGCATTGCAAGGTATCCGGCAAGAAGAAAGTTTCCGTGTACTGGACCGCGGACTTCAGTCCGCTCGAATTGGATCCGACTCCCTGCCAAAGGCAGGTTTCGAGCGGACTGAAGTCCGCGGTCCAGTACACGCCCCGCCTCCTTCACACCGGAGTTGCAGCCCCCACCATCCCCGCTAGCCTCCGCCCCTTTCCCGAAATCATGGCCATCACCACCATCCTCACCCACCCCGGCGGCTCCCACAAAGACGAACTCCTCGCCTGCTGCCTGCTCGTCGCCGTCCACGGGGTCGAGGTCGTGCGCCGCGAGCCCACCCCCGAGGACCTCGCCGACCCCGCCACCGCCGTCGTCGATGTCGGCGGCGAACACGCGCCGGAGCGGATGAATTTCGACCACCACCAGTTCCCCGCCGACCACCCGCCGGCCTGCGCGCTGACCCTGGTCCTCCAGCACCTCGGCATCTACGAGGACGCTCGTACTTTCTGCGACTGGCTGGAACCGGCCGAGTGGTTCGACACCCGCGGCCCGAACGTCACCGCCAAGTGGCTCGGCATCGACCGCGACACGCTTTCCAAACTCAACTCCCCCGTCGATGTCACCCTGCTCCGCCGTTTCGCCAAGTCCACGCGCCTCGGCCCCGGCGACGTGATCTGGGAAATGATGCGCTTCATCGGCGAGGACCTGCTCGACTACGTCCGCTCGCTGCGCCAGCGGCTCGACTTCGTCGCCGCCCACGCCGAGCTGTGGACCATCGGCGATCAGGAAGTCCTCTTCCTCCCCCGCACCGAGCCGATGCCCGACGAACCGTCCTCCGGCCTCGCCCGCCACCTGGAAGCCATCGGCAAGGGCAAGGACGTCGCCGCCCTCGTCTACCCCGACCGCCGCGGAACCGGCTACGGCCTGTCCCGCCACAACGACCATCCGGCCTTCGACTTCACCCGCATCGAGTCCGAACCCGAAGTCCACTTCGCCCACGCTCGGGGCTTTGTGGCGAAAACGTCATCCGCGGAGATCGCCCGGCTGCGGGAACTGCTTTCGCTGGCCCGGGTCGGCTGACAGCATCCTGAAGCTCCGCCCGAACAAGCTGGAATCAGGGTAATCCCCGCTTGGTGACAGAAGCGTCACGTGGCCCCGCTTCGCCGCCAGCCCGCGTGTCGGTAACGACTCGCAGCCCTCGGCTGCGATGCCCCATTCTTCCGACTTTTCACCCTCACCCTTCCGCACCCGGGAATGGCTCCGCCTGGCCGTGGCCTGCATGATCAATTTTTCGATCGTGAGCGCCCCGTGCCACGGCTTTCAAACGCTCGCCGAACTCCCGGCGGAATCGGCAAGCGACGACTTCCTCGTGGCCTCCTTGCTCCCCGATCTCGCTTTTGCGGAGCTCGCCGCGCCGATACTCGACGCAGGCGGATCCAGTGCAGCCGCGTCTTCCCCGGCGCCACGCCTCGACTGGCGGGCGCCCGCCCCGGCTCGCTACTGGCGTTCACCGGAGCTTCGTCCGGGCCGGGCCCCGGCCAATCGCCCGCTCTGGCTCGCCGCCGCACCTCCGGCCGACCAACCGCTACTAGTTAAAGACTCGACGGCCGGCTCCGCCCCCGGCCCCTGGCAACCCGGCGCCCTCCCCCCCGGCAGCGACCCTCTTCCGCTGCCCGGTGTCTTCGGTGCGCTTCCCCTCGAGCAGGAAGCCGGCAACTGCGTGATCTTCGGCGAAGTCGCATCCGGCCTCGAACCCGTCGCCAAGGCCTTCGTCGATGTCATCGGCACCGGCCGCGTCGCCGAGACCGACGCCCAGGGCCGCTTCCGCATCGAGGGCCTGCCCGCCGGAGACTTCACCGTCGAAGCCTCCGCCCTCAACTACAGCCCGCAGGTCCTCGGCGTCAGCCCGAATCCCGCCGCGCCCGTCGAGCTCCGTTTCAATCTCACCGTCAAGCCGGCGGCAGGCGGCAGCGAGGAATACACGCTGGATGAGGAAAGCGTGGTCGGGGAATTCCAGGAGACCAGCACCGGCGATCTCTTCATCGACCTCAAGGTCGACCAGACCATCACCTCCGGCATCAGCAAGGCCGAGTTCTCCCAGAAGAACATCAGCGATGCTGCCGGTGCCGTCGGCAAAATCTCCGGTGCCAACATCGTCGGCGGCAAGTTCGCCGTCGTCCGCGGCCTCGCCGACCGCTACGTGACCACCCTTTTCAACGGTGCCGCGATTTCCTCCGCCGACCCCTCGCGCAAGGCGGTTCAGCTCGATATCTTCCCCACCGTCGCGCTCCAGGGCATCGACATCGCCAAGACCTACGACCCCAGCCTGCCCGGCGACTTCGGCGGCGGCACGATCAAGATCAAGTCGCTCAGCATCCCGCAGGAGCGCATCGCCGAGTTCAAATACAAGATGACCTGGAACTCCAACCTGGAGAACCGGATGCTGGTCAATGCCGACCGCGAGCTTGGTTTCTGGGGCGATGTCGACACGCCGATCCCGGATGCCTATCTATGGAAGACCGATGCCTTCGGGAATCCGGTGGAGTTCAACGAGGGCGGCAATCGGGTGGTGCCGGGCACCAGTCGCAATCCGACCCAGCAGGCGGCGCAGATCGCGGAAGGGCAGGAACAACAGGATCTGGCGGACGCCGCGGTCGAGGGCCAACGGGCGAGCCATCAGTCCCAGTCGTTCATGCCGAAGGTCGTGAAGCCGGAGGAGGCGGAAAGTTTCTCGTTGGTTTATGGCGACCGGGTGAAGCTCGAGAACGGCGGCGAACTGGGATTCATGACGGCCTTCCAGCACGGCACCAGCGACGAGGTGAATGCAGCCGGGCCGGAGAACCGCCAGACATCCCCAGCCCGCTCCTGGACCGAGGAAAGCTATGCCCGTGAAGTTGATTGGTCGCTTTACGCGAGTGTCGGCTACAAGCCGAGCGAGAACCACGAGTTCAACGCGACCTACTTCCGCAAAAGGATTGCGACCGACGAGATCACCCACGGCAGCGACTTCGAGATCGCCGGTAGCGATGTGTATGGCTCCTTCGCGAAAAACGATGCCGTGATCAATCGCTACGGCGCGTCGGCGATCTACAAGAAGGAGTTCTGGATCGTCGATCCGATCATCCGCGACACCGAGGTCCTGCAGTTCGGCGGGCAGCACAAGAATGACCACGGCACGCGGCTCGGCTGGTCGGTGACAAGCTCCCAGGCCCGCGAGTCCCGCCCGCACACCAGCACGTTCCAAAACGGGATCCTCGACTTCGCCGACCCCCGGATCGCCGCCGCAGCGGCCGCGGATCCGAATTTCGTCTACAATCCGTCGCTGGGCGAGATCTCAACCATCGAATACCAGACCTTCGTCAACGACGGCAACGGCAGCCAGGACTCGTCGCGGGAGACGCAGTTCATTGAAGAGAATGCTTTCGAAACCTCGCTCGACCTCGGCCAGTCGATTTACTTTTCTGAAGACAAGGAAGACGGCCCGCGGCTGGATCTCGCGTTCGGCGGCAACAAGCTGACCAAGGACCGCGAGCAACAAGGGCGGATCTATCTCCTCAAGACCGCAAGCTGGGAGCGCTGGATTGCCCGCAATCCGCCGAGCTGGTGGCCGACCGACGGATCGGTCGCGCCGTTTTCGCCGGGGTCCCCCTTGACCGCCACCACCTTGGCGGACGGCAGCCCGCTGCCGGACGGCTACCGCACGCTCGGCGAATACCTGGCGCGGAATCCCGAAGCACTGATCGACTACTACAACGGCTACGCCACCGAGAACACCGGACGGGTTCCCGGCACCGGCACCGGTACCGCGGGGGCAACCTACGTCTTCCCGGACGCCCCCTATTACGTCAACGGATCCGGCCTCGAAGTCCGCAATGTCGATAGCGAACTGAGCCTCTCCGGCCTCTACACGTCAGCCACCTTTCACGGCGATTTCTGGCGCTTCGGCGGCGGAGCCCGCTGGGAAGAGGAAATCAAAAGCTACGAGGTCGCGCCACTTCCGCTGACCAGTCTCCTGCTCGACGACCCCTCCCGCTTCGGCACCGTCACCACGTCCGCTTTCATCCCTTCGCTTGCGGCAGGACTCGACATCATTCCGGAGAAATCGTGGATCAACTTCGCTTGGTCCCGCACCGTCGCCCGACCGACCTTCCACGAGTTCCTTCCCATTGAATCGATCGACCAAAGCACCGGCATCGTTCGTCGTGGCAATCCAGACCTCACCGAGACCGCGATCGAGAACCTCGACGTGTCGCTCGACTATGTTTTCAACGAGTCCTTCAACGCACGCGTCTCGCTTTTCCACAAGGATCTGACCGATCCCATCGTCGTCGTCCAACGGGTGGACCAGGG
>NEUO01000130.1 GCA_002304315.1 Verrucomicrobiia bacterium Tous-C4TDCM | reverse complement strand
GGCAGCTTGCTGATGTGCGAAACGCTCCAACCGCAGAGGACAGGGAAATCATACACGTTGGGCGAGGCGTGGTTGGCCGCGCGCACCGCCTTCCCGTAGCGCTCCAGCGCCTCGAAGGGGTCGCCGCCCGTGAGATCGAGGTAGAACGTGTCGGCCGCCAGGAAATCCTCGCTTTCGTCGACCAGCACGCCGATCGGATCCTCCGCGGACAATCCCGGGACTCCCGCCCTCAGCGTGGCGACCTTCGCGAAAGCGCGGTTGCCCAAGGCGCCCCACACCACCGTGCGCCGTTTGCCATCCACCTTGCCCGTCAGCATCAGGCTGTTGCACGAGGCGCGGTCCAGCCCTTCCACCACATGCGTCCCGTCCATCCCGGCGCTGCCGTTCAGGGTGAGCGGATCGGCGATGGCTTTGCCGCCGAACAAGCTCCCGCCACCCAGCGTCGTCGCCTCAGCCAAGCGCATGCTGTAGTAATTCGGCGTGAGCAAACCGAAGCCCAGCACCAGCGCGGGATGCTCCTCATAGAGTGTGAACGAAAAGAGCCGGCGCGGCGGCAGGGCGCGGTTCGAGAGATGCGTTGCGTGCCGGTAGATCCCGAAATCGCCGAGCGCCAGAACCAGCCGCCTGCCCTTGCCCATCGCATCCGCCACCTCCTCGTCGCGATGCACGGTGAGTTCGGCCCCTTCGGGCATGCGTGTCTCGAAAACGGACCGCTCCAGCAGCGGCTCGCCGGTCCCGCTGTCCGCGATGGCAAAGCAACGGCCCGCGAGATCGAATTTCACCGAAACGAACCCGTTGGCCAGCACCGCCCGGTCCTTGTCGTTTTCAATACGCACCGGAGCGGCGCCAAGGCCCTGCGAAAAACAGGCCAGGGCCATCAAGGTGAGCATGGGGGGCAGCATGCCGAGGGTCCGGGATCCGGACGTCCCGGACACCTGTCGTCCCGCCGCGTAAGATGATCGTCTCATTGTGCTCGACGCCTTCGAGTCCACGGTCCGCTCAGCCGCCCGGACGCATTTCCTCGCCGATGCTGGGCTTGCTGTATTCGGAGGCGACGAGCTTGCCGTCGACGAGGACCTCCACGCCGTATCCGTAGTATTCCTCCCCGGCGGCGGGTATCTTCCGGAATGTCACCTTGGACTTGCCCTTCTTGCCTCCCTGGTTTTTCGAGGGTTTTCTCTCGGGCACGGTCTGCTCCCTGTTTCCGGTGACCTTCACCTCCGGGCTCGTGACGGTCGATATTCCGCGCGCAGCCACCTTGACGGCTTGACTGCCGTTCTTCAAGACGACGAGCCGGTTGCCCTTCATCGTGTGGCCGTAGATCGCCCAGCGAAACGTGGCACCCACCGGCTTGTCGGAGGTGTTCGTCAGCTCCACGGTGAGCTTGCGCGCCTGGGTCTTCGATTTGGCCGCGTTGTCCGAGTAACTCGCCTTGCCGGCGATCTTCGTCTCCATCCGCAAGCTCGTGGAGGACTGCGAAAATGCCGCGGATGGGAACAGGAAAGCCGCGGCGGTGATGAGGATCAGCGATTTCATGGCGGTTCGGCGCTTGCCGCCCCTCTATAAGCCGGTTCCGCGCCGTCTCTTTCAATCCTTGCGATGGCGTTACGATGCAGAAAAGCCTGTCCCTGCGAAAAAGTCGCTGCCAAAAACGATCTTGGCGAGGCGGACCGGGAAGCTACCTTCGCGCCCAATGACCATTCTTCGGAAATCTCCAAATCCCGCCAGATTGCGGCCTCCGGGGAGCTTTTTCATTTCAGAATTTCGGCGTTCAGCGTTTCAGCTTTACCCCAATTGCCCCCTTTCACCCGCCCCCCCCCTTTTCCTCGCCCTCCAGCCTTCGCCAAGGCTACGGCCGGCAGGCCGGTGCGGCTTGGGCAGGCGTAGCGCAGCCAAGATTCCCCCGCCGGCTGTTTCCGGAGCCTCCCGCCAAAAGCAAATTCCTCGCAGGCAGATTCCGCCCCATTAAAGCCATCCACTCGACTCTCATTCGTCTCGCCCTCGCGCTCGCGGGTCTTGCCGGAGCCACCCTCCCCGCCAGCGCATCATTGGTACAGACGAAGGTCTCCAGCGCCACGGAACTGGCCTACTCAGCCGATGTCAGCACGACCGATCTTCTCACCGGCAAGACGGCGACCTCCGTCGGCGGCTGGAATTCGGGTAACGGTTCCACCGTGGCGGAATTGAATGACGGGATTCACGGCGGGTCCGGAACTCCGATCGAGGGGACATGGACCACCGTGGGGGCCACGGCAACCTACAACGTCGGGCTCGGCGCCAACAACCTAGGCTACGACCTCACCTCGATCCAATCCATCGCCGCTTGGCTCAACGTGGGATTCGGTAACCAAGGCTACACGGTGGAAGTAAAGCTCGTAGGCGCGACGAGCTTCACCAGTCTCGCGACGGTGGACCATCAGCCGCTGGGTAGTGCCGTCGGCGCGACCAAAGTCACCCTGACGGACACGACCGGTGCGCTCGAAACAGGGGTTGAATTCATCCGCTTCACGGCCACCAGCGTCAACGGGGGGGCGGGTTCCGGAGCGTTTGTTTTCCGCGAGATCGATGTGTTCGGCACGCCGAGCACCACGAGCAACATCGGCAGGCTCACGCTCAAATCCACCGGCTCTTCGCCCACCCCCGTCATCGGGGGAATTTTTCCTTCCGTTAGAATGTTAGAATTCCGACCAACAACCGCGTGCTCCTGGAAGAAGTCAGTGAGAGCCGCCACGGCAGCGGGCGAACCTTGGGCAGCGTGACCGCGGACAAAACACTCTTCGACGGCAGCGTCAACTTGTGGCAGCAGCCCGCCAATACCGTGTGGTTGTGGACCATTCCCAGCAAGGCGCAGCAAGCGGAGGAAACCGTCCTCGTCGCCGAGGATACGATGGTCAAGGACGGCTCCAATGCCGGCACCAACTACGGCAGCGCGACCTCCCTCGTCGTGCGCAACGATCCCAGCAACAACGCCAATCGCAGCGCCGCCTTCTTCAAGTTCAACCTACCGCCGATTTACCTTCCTGACATTCAGATCGCCACTCTCTGCCTGCGAACCCGCGCCAATCCCAGCGGCACCGCCCAGGGCTACGTCTATGGTATGGATCACAACACCTGGTCGGAAGGCACGCTGACTTGGACGAATGCGCCCAATCTCAAGAAAGGCAAAGTCGCAGGCAACAAGATCGCCAACCGTGTCATCGATGGCGAAGGCACCACCGCCCACATCCTGGGGCAACTTGTCGCCACCTCCTCCACGCCCTCGGAAAAAATCATCGACGTCACCGAGTACCTCCGCAGCCAGCCGAACCGGGTGCCCTCCTTCCTCATCACCCAGGATCCCCGCTGGGATGTGACCCTGCCCTCATTGGCCGTCGGAGACACTCAGCCTAGCGCTCTTGAAATCACCGCCAGCGAAGGGAGCACCGATCCCTATCTGAGAATCGTCCGCCTCAAGGACACTGATGGCGACGGCCTCAGCGACGAGGCGGAAACCAATACATTAAGCACCAACTCGAACGATGCGGACAGCGACAACGACGGCCTCTCCGACGGCACGGAAGTTCTGGTCCTGAGCACCAACCCGAACCTCAACAACGCCCCCACGATCAGTAATATCACCGACCGCAGCATCGCGGTGAATACCAATACCGGAGCCATTGCCGTCACCATCGGCGACGTGGAAACCGCTGCCACATCACTCACTCTGACAAGGGCTTCGTCAAACCCCGCGCTCATTCCGCTGTCAGGCATCGTCTTCGGCGGCAGTGGCGCGAACCGCACCGTCACCAGCACCCCGGCCGCGAATCAACTCGGCAGTTCCACCATCACCGTCAGCGTGAATGACGGGGTGCTCACGGCGAGTGACACTTTCCTCGTCACCGTCACCGGCACCGCCAGCCAAACGTGGCGCTTTGCGAACTTTGGCACCGCGGCGAACAGCGGCAACGCCGCCGACACCTTCGACGCCAACAACGACGGCGAGAGCAACCTCCTCGAGTATGCCACCGCGCAAAATCCCAATGCGAGCAGTCGCGCCGTGCTCAGCGCGGTCCGCACTGCCAGCGCGCTGGAGATCACCTACACCCGCAGCAAAGCCGCTTTCACCGGCGGCGTCGCGTTTACGGTCGAGTGGAGCGACGTGCTCGCCCCGAGTTCTTGGTCGGGCGCTCTGGTTACACAGAACATCTTAACCGATAACGGCACCCTGCAAACCATCAAGGCCACCATTCCCGCAGGTCCGACCATTCCCATGCGCTTTGCCCGACTCAAAGTCACGCAAGCACCTTGACCGGCCGACGATTTTCTAAAAACAGACCCGCTCTCCCCCGATTCCCGGCCCCGCCACGGACGCATCCCGCCAACAGCAAATTCCTGGCAGTAATCTGCGGCCGACCCATCGGATAATCCCGAGACGCCGTCCCTCATGGAGATGCCCTGGCCACCCTCCGCCACTCAAGGCTCGCCACGCCCCCGCCCCGCCCCCAAGTTCCCTGCCACCGATGCCCGGAGAGCCCGTCAATATCATCTGCATGAAGTGGGGGACGCGATACCCGTCCCGCTACGTCAACATCCTCTTCCGCTCGATCGGCCGCCACCTGTCGCGGCCCTTCCGCTTCGTCTGCCTGACCGATGACACCGCCTGCCTTGTCGAAGGCATCGAGACCCTGCCCTTCCCGGAAAACCCCGGCGTCACCCAGGCCCGCTGGCCGAACGTCTTCCTCAAGCTGGTGATGACCCGCGACGGCTTCGCGAACCTCGCCGGCCCGACGCTGTTCCTCGACCTCGACCTGGTGATCCTTGATTCCATCGACTGCTTCTTCGATTACCAACCGGGGAAAAACTGCATCATCCACAACTGGATCGAGCGCCGGAAGCAGATCCTCCGGCCGCGGCCCGACATCGGGAACTCGTCCATCTTCCGCTTCGAGGCCGGCAAGTCGCAGTACATCTACGACACTTTCCTCCGCGAACTCGACCGCGCCCAGGACCGCTCGATCTTCCAGACTGAGCAGGCATTCCTGACTTACGCCATGAAGGAGCGCCACTGGTGGCCGGAGGAATGGGTGCGCAGTTTCAAGTACAACTGCCGCCCGCCCTTCCCGCTCAATCTCGTGGTCGCGCCGAAAAAGCCCGCGGGGGCGAAATTTCTCGTCTTCCACGGCCAACCCGACCCGCCGGACGCCATCAAGGGCTTCCCCGGCAAGCGCCTCCACCATCGAGCCCTGCCCGCGCCTTGGGTGGAGGATTACTGGAAGGAGTAGAGGTCACCCGGCCAAGGCCGCTGTGTTCCCCCGACCTTGGACTGCGGGCAGCCTGCTGCCGCTTTGTTGCCACAGCCTGCTGTGGAGTCTGGTCCCGACTCGCCAGCAGGCTGGCGAAGGAAAACGGCAGCAGGCTGCCGCAGTCCATGGAGCTGTGCCCGGCAGCGCCCTACTCTTCGGGCAAGAGCGACGCGATCCGTCCTCGCTTCTCCAAGCGGCGCTTCCAGATCAGGGCGGGACCGCGGAGCAGCTTCAGCCGCGACGGCTTCATCCGGCTGATCGCGCGGATCATCTTCGCGGGATTCTCCACGGCGATCTTCGGACCACGCGAGCGACGACGACGCTTGCGCTTCTTCTTCTTCGCGTTCTTTGCCGCGGGCTTGGCGACGGCCGAGGAAGCAGCGGGCGCGGCACTTCCTTGCGGCGCACGACGGCGCGGAAGCACCAGCGAGTCATCCGAAAAGAGCAAGATGTGGCCTTGCGTCAGCAACCAGAAAAGATCCGCCAGCCACTCGTTACCCGGCTCGGTCTGACCTTCCGGCAGCAGGCCCTTCCACAGGTCCGCGAGCTTCTTGTTCGGATTCGCTTCCAGCCACTCGACGATCGCCGACGGGCGCTCCGCAAGGATCGCGTCGGTCATCAGCGGATGCGGACGGGCCGGACCGGTGAACAGCTTGCCCTCGCGCTTGAAGACCGAGAGATGCTCGGTTTCCAGCAGACGGCAGATCGTTGGAATCAGGATCGCCGGATGCTTCCGGGCATGCGATCCGGCGATTCGGACGCAAGCCAGCAGGCCGCTGGAAAGATTGCGGGCAGGGATGCCGCCGGACACCTCGGCACTGCGGACTTCCTGATACACTTCGGCAAAGCGCTGGGTCGCGAAGTCGCGCTCGATGTCCGCGCGGTCAAAGCTCCACCCGGTATCATCTTTCGCGGCCGCGACCGGTGCTTCCTCGGCAGCGGGCTCGGCATCAGCGGCAGTCTCCACGACTTCAACAGCCTCCACGGCATCGGTGGCGGCTTCGGCCGACTCCTCGCCTTCGACCGCTTCCGCCACAGGCTCCGCCGGCACCTCCGCCACGGGCTCGGGATCCGGAATCGCGGTCACCTCGGCCGCACGCTTGAGCCGCCAGCGGACGCGCTTGCGCATCGTGTCCAGCCAAGCGTTGACTGCTTCCTCGCCGCGCTCGGTGCGAACGCGGGACGAATAGAACTCGAAGGCCATGTGCGAGAACTGCTCGCGATGAATGCGGCGCAGTGTCGTCTGGTAGGCATGGAAATTCGGCGGCCCGAGCCACTCGCCGCTCATCCCGCAGCGCGCGACGACCTGGAAATTGCCGGCTGGCGGATCGGTCTCGATCTCCTCCGACTCGTACATTTCACCCGCTGCCGGTGAGTTCCAGAAATGCGCGATCGCCTCCTCCTTGGTCAGCCACAGCGAGCCATCCTTGCGGCTCTTGAAAATCGAAGGCGCCTTGTTCGAAAGCTCGAAGCACAAGTGATAGCGCTCGCGTCCGGCGAGCAGGATCTGCGCGACATCGTAGAGCGAATAAACCCGCGCCAGATGATGGATCTCGCGGACCACCAGGTGCACGGCTTCCGCCGCGGGCACGATGGTCACGCGCACGCCCTCCGCCGGCTGCGGCAATTCGCGTGGTCCGGAATCGCGATCCCGGTCACGTCCCCCACCACCGCCGAAACGACGCTCGCGATCTCCTCCTCCACCACCGGCTCCACGCTGCGGGCGGAATTCACCGCGTCCTGCACCACCGCCACCACCACGAGGATCGCGGCGGTCGTCACGCATCGGTTCGCGCCGGTCATCCCGACGTCCCCGGTCGTCGCGATCCCGACGCTCGCGGGGAGCTTCGTCATCACGGATTTGCGGTAGTTTTTTCGCCGGTGCATCGCTCCGGGCCCATGAAGGACCGAGGTCGAATGCGGACAGCAGGCGCTTGGCCAGCTCATCGGAGGGTTCGCTCACGCCCCGAGACTAACGATCCATCCGGAAATGACAACCTGCCTTGCGACATTTTGAAGCCGCCGGACCGACAGCCCGCGCAGCGGGAAGAAATCCCGGAGCCCCCCGCTTCCAGGACGCCGGAATCGGCCGATCCGTGATCCGGAATCGCCTGCCGGCACGGCACTCCCCCCGAATTGTAAAGTGGAGGTAAAGTTCCGCACCCGGAATTCCATTCGCGAGTTTGATGGGATAGACCGACGACCTGTGGCGGGTGATACGGGCGCGGTGCTGCCGCTCCACCCGTCCCTTCCCGGACCACCGATCCCAGCGATCCCACATGAATCCCAAGCTCATCATCCCGTTGGTGCTTTCATCCGGCGCGCTCTCCCACGCCGATCCGATCCTGACCTCCTGGTTCACGGACAACTCCACGATGCTTGCCCGGGTGATCCAAAGCGGCACGCTGACGAACCCGGTCACCACCTGGCCTTCGGCGGGTGTGACGAACGGCAATACCGGCGGCGCGGCGCAGACGCTGCCCGCCTACGCGGATGTCCAGCGGATCCGCTACACGTCCACCGAAGTCTATATCAACGCGAACGGCTTCGCTTCGTACACCATGGGCCCTTGGTTCAACAACAACGGAGGACTCTTCGGTTTCTGGCCGCTTTCACGGGACTATCAGGTCCGCATCACCCGCAGTCCCTCACCCGCCGCAACCAAAACCCGGCATCCGGGAGGGATGATCGGAATGATGGTGAACGGCGTGGCGATTTACGACCTGGGGGACGCCTTCTCATTCAAACAGACCGCCAACTCTCCCACTGTGACCGGCACCGACCAGATGGGTGCCAACGGCGACGGTTGGTGGTCACGCGACGCGCTGGCGGTCGAAGTCGTGACTTTCGATCCGGGCTTCGCCCATCAGCCGGGAAACAACGGCCAGTACCACTATCATGCCGAACCGAAGGCCCTGCGCTATCAGCTCGGCGACAACATGAAGTCGACCTACAACCCCTCGACCAACACCTACACCTACAGCGAGGACATCACGAACCTGCATCATTCTCCGATCCTCGGCTGGGCTTACGACGGCTATCCGATCTACGGACCCTACGGCTATTCGTCCGCCATGAACGCGGGCAGCCCGGTTGGCCGAATGCGCAGCGGCTTCGTCCTGCGGAACGGGACCAACGGAACCCAGAACCTCAACACCACCGGGCGGGCCACCCTCGCGAAATGGGCTGCCGCCGTCTTCGGCGTGGCCAACCCCGGCAATACCAACCCGGTCGCGTTGGCGGCCACCCAATACGGGCCCTCGACCACCTACCAGACCACCGGCCCGAACGGGACCACCACCTACACCCTCGGCCGCTACTGCGGGGACTACGATTTCCTCGGCGACCTGGGCCAGACCCAGGGCAGCACCTTCGATCTCGACACCTACAATGGACGCTCCTGCGTGACCCCGGAGTTTCCCGGCGGCACCTACGCCTACTTTGTGTCCATCGACGCCGCCGGCAACACCGCCTTTCCCCACATGCTCGGCAAGCAGTACTACGGCACCCCGAATGCCGGCAACGCGACAAGCGTCCCCGGCAACGCGGTGCAGCTCTTCAACGGCGGACCCAACACCCAAGAGTCCATGGACAGTCCCGTCGTCAACCCTTCAAACGGCAACGTCACACTCACCTGGAGCAGCGTCGAAGGCGGCACTTACAAGGTGGAAGCAAACAACGCCCTGACCGGAACCTGGACCACCCTCAACGCCGCCAAAGCCGCCGACGCCAATGCCACCGAAACCAAAACCAGCGAAAGCGGGGCCGCGCTGACCTCGCCGAAGCGCTTCTACCGCGTCACCCGCACCGGGCTGAACACTTACGACCCGTGACCATGCCCGCCCTGTTCCACCCGCTCCGCGTCCTCGTCCTCGCCACCGTCATGACGGTGGGCGGCGTCGCTCCCGGTGCGACGCTGGAGATCGCGCTGCGGCACACCTTCAATGGTGAGCCACTGCTTCTCGACTCGCTGCGCTATCCGAACTCGGCGGGCGAAACGATGTCCTTCACGCGGATCAGCTACCTCTTGAGCGGATTCGCCGTGGAAAGCGACGACGGAACCTGGATCGAACTGCCGGAGCAACAGGCATGGATCGACGCCGCCCGGCGCCGAACCACGCTCCGGCTCGACGAGGTGCCCGCCGGAAAGTACCGCGCGCTGCGTTTCCATGTCGGCCCCGATGCCGCGGCGAACGCGGGCGACCCCGCGAAACGGGCCGCCGACCACCCGCTGAATCCGAATCTCAACAGACTCCACTGGAGCTGGCAGGGCGGCTACATCTTCCTCGCCGTGGAAGGCCGCTACCGCGGTGCCGCGGCCGAACCCGCCGGCTACGCCCACCACCTGGCGCGCGATCCGAACCGCACCCGCGTCAGCCTCGCCGCGCCGCTCGACCTCACCCACGACTCGGCCGCCCTGCTCGACTTCGATCTCGGCACGCTGTTCAACGCGCCCCGCCCGCTTTCATTCGCCAAAGACGGCGTCGCGACCCATTCCCGCGAAGGCGATCCCGTCGCCGCCGCACTGGTGGCAAATCTGCCCGGTGCGTTCCGGGTGAACCGGATCATCTCGACCGCGCCGGAAATCAGCCGCCCGAGCCCCTTGCAGCCGATCGACATGCCGGCGCGCTTCACGCCCTACCGCTTCACCATGAGCGGCACTTTTCCCGTGCCCGACCTGCCGCGCGACAACCCGCTGATCGACGAGCGGGTCGCCCTCGGCAAGGCCCTGTTCCAAGAGGGCGCCCTGTCGCGGGACGGTACCATTTCCTGTGCCTCCTGCCATCAATCGGACGCCGCCTTCTCCGATCCGCAGCGCATCAGCACCGGCATCGATGGCCGCGCCGGCACCCGCAACGCCATGCCGCTTTTCAACCTCGCCTGGAAGAGCAGCTTCTTCTGGGACGGCCGCGCGCCGTCCCTACGCACGCAGGCCCTAATGCCGATCACGGACCATGCCGAGATGGACGAAAGCCTCGACCGGGTGACCGCCAAACTCGCGGCCGACTCCAGCTACCCGCCGCTCTTCGCCGCGGCTTTCGGCAGCCCGGGGATCGATGCCGCGAAGATCGGCCTCGCGCTCGAACAGTTCCTTCTAACACTCACTTCCTACGACGCGAAGTTCGATCGCGCGCTGCGAGGCAAGGCCGTCTTCAGCGATGACGAGAAGCGCGGCTTCGAGCTGTTCATGACCGAGTATGATCCCCGCACCGGCCAGCTCGGCGCGGATTGTTTCCACTGCCACGGCGGCCCGCTTTTCAGCGACCACCAGTTCCACAACAACGGCCTGGCGGCGGACGACGGCGACACCGGGCGGCAACGCGTCACGGGACTCGAGAGCGACCGCGGGAAGTTCTCGACGCCCAGCCTGCGCAACCTCGCCCGCACCGCTCCCTACATGCACGACGGCCGCTTCGCCACCTTGGAAGAAACCGTCGCCCACTACAGCAGCGGCATCCATCGCGCCGCCACGCTCGACCCGAACCTCGCCAAGCATCCGGAAGGAGGCTTGCAACTCAGCCCCGAAGACCAGCGCGCCCTGGTCGCCTTTCTCAAGACCCTGACCGAAGAATGACCCCACTCCCGATCCACCAACCATGAACCCGACCCGTCCTGTCCGCCGTTCCGCGACGCTGATCCTCGCCGCTTGTTCCAGCATCCTTGCTTCCGACGCCCATCCCGACCACGGCGATGAGCTGGAGCAAAGCCTCACGATTCCCGTCGCAGCGGTCACCGAACCCGCGGCCAAGCCCGCGAACTTGGTGAAGATCAGCATCGAAGGTGACTTCCGCCGGATCCAGTCGAACGGCTGGCCCGACCACCCGCCCGGCGAGTTTCCACGACGGGGCAATCCGAACAAACCGACCCCGCAGAGCTATTCGTTCCGCGTCCCGCTAAAACCGGTGGCCGCGGAGTCCCCGCAGCGCCGCGGCGGCTGGTGGTGGGGCGTCGCCCTCAATGGCGTGCCCTTTGAACCCGGCACCGGCGAAACCTGGAACAACGACCCGCGCTCCGGCTGGCGCTACGAGGCCGCCACCGGATTCCTCAATCTCGGGCTCGACGAGCACAACGCCCACGTCCAGCCGAACGGTTCCTATCACTACCACGCGCTACCGACCGGACTGGTCGAGGGACTCGGCGGCGATGGCAAGAAGATGCTGCTCATCGGCTGGGCCGCCGACGGCTTTCCCGTTTACACCGGCATGGCGCATGACGATGCCAAGGATCCGAAAAGCGCACTGCGCAAGATGAAGTCCGGCTACCAGCTCAAGAAGGGCCCACGCCCGGAAGAGGAAGACGGCCCCGGCGGGAATCATGACGGGCGCTTCAGCCAGGACTTCGAATTCGTGAAAGGCCTCGGCGATCTCGACGAGTGCAATGGCCGCACCGGTGTGACCCCCGAGTTCCCGGAAGGCACCTATTACTACTGCGTCGGTGCCGAGTTCCCCTTCGTCGGACGCACGTGGCACGGCACCCCGGATGAAAGCTTCAACAAGGGCGACCGCCCGCCGGGTGGCGGGCCGGGCCGCGCCGCGCCACCGGGCGGCGCGCCTCGTGGGATCCTGGAAGACGGACCGGGAACCGGACCGCGTCCTGGAACGGATCAGGGACCCGGTGCCGGCCCGAATGCCGGACCCGGTGCCGGCCGGGGTCAGATGCCGATGCCCGTGATCGAGGCCCTCGACCTGAACAAGGACCGGATCATCGATGCCGCCGAACTCGCCAAGGCCACCGAGAGCCTCAAGAAGCTCGACAAGAACGGCGACGGACAGCTGGGCGCCGAGGAGTTCCGCCCGGCACCCGGCGGAGGCATGGGACGACCTCCGCAGTAGAGGGTTTCGGTGTCGCCAATTTCGTCCCTTTCGTTGTTCCCATCCCGGGATTCAGCCTAACAGATCCAGGATCCGCGCCGTCGCTCCGTCGTGCTGCTGCAGCACGGCGGCGGCCTTGTCACAGGACGCCTCGCATCGGTCGGGACGACCGAGCAATTCGCGCAGACCTTCGCGCAAACCTGCTTCATCTTCAAAGCGGATCGCCCCTTCTCGTGCCACCAGCGAACTCGCGAGCGGCTCGAAATTTTCCATGTGCCGGCCGAACAAGAGCGGCCGCCGGGCCAAGATCGCCTCGGCCGGATTCTGGCCGCCGGTGCCGAGGATGGTCTTGCCGATGACCACCACCGTGGCATGCGCCGTCCAGTCGCGGAGCTCGCCGGTGCTGTCGATCACCAGGCAGGCCTTCGCCGGATCGGCCGGCGGATGAAATGCGGAACGCAGCACCACCTCGAAGCCCTCCTTTTCCAGATCCGCCTTCACCTCCGCACGCCGCTCGGCATGGCGCGGGACCACCGCGAACAAGGCACCGCTTTCCCGCACCACCTTGCCAATCCACGCCTCCTCGCCGGCATGGGTGCTGGCCGCGAGCACCACCGGACGCCCCGCGCCGAAGCTCTCTAACATCCCGCTGAATTCCGCGCGCTGCGCCGGTTTCACCGCGGCTCCGGGATCGAACTTCGAGCTGCCGGTGACCGTGATCCGCTCCTTCGCCACGCCCATCGCTTCCCAGCGAGCGATATCCGCCGGCTCCTGGGCCGCGACGGCATCGAGCATCCCGAACACCGGCCGGATCACTGCGGCGAGCTTCTGGTAGCGGCGCTCCGAGCGCGGAGAAAGGCGTGCATTCACCAGCCGCACCGGCACTCCGCGTTTGCGGCACGCGAGCAGCAGATGCGGCCATGCCTCGCCCTCGACCAGCACGATCTGCGAAGGCTCGAATCGTCCGAGGTAGCGGTCCACACACCATTTGAAATCAACAGGTGCGTAAGTGACCCGCACGCCGGGCAACGCCGCATCCACCCCGACCGCGTGGCCGGTCGCAGTGCCGGTGGCGAGCACGAAGCGCTTGCCAGGCTCGCGGAGAAGCCAAGCGCGGATCAGCTTCACCGCGATCATCGTCTCGCCCACGCTCACCGCATGCAGATGCACCGCGCCGCAGGGCTCGTCTTCCAAGTCCGGCCGGTAAATCGAAAAGCGCTCCCGCAAGCCGCTGCCAAATCCGCCGCGCTGGCCCATCCGCACCAGCCAGCCCGGCAGGGAGATCAGCAGGAAAATCGGGAGCAAGACTCGGTAGAGCCCGAGGACCAGCGGGAAAAGCATCGCGCGCAGGCTAGGAAGGCTCCGCCGCGGCGTAAAGCAGGATGGCGCTGCTGCCGTATTCCCGCCGGTCCGCCAGCCGCCAGCCCGGGGCTTCGGGACTGCGCGTCGTGGCGGAGCACTCGGCGATCAAGAAGCCATCGTCCGCCAGCAAGCCTAACAACTCCGGCTTCGCCATGAGTTCCTTCAGATGATCGCGGTCGCCGGGATACTTCGCATAGGGCGGATCGGCAAAGATCAGGTCGTAGCGGCCGTTGTCGCGCGCGACCCAGGCATGGACATCCGCCCTCACGATGCGGCCGCCTTCAAGCCGCGCCTTCGCCAGGTTCTCGCGGATCGCCGCCTCGGCATTGCGGTGCTCGTCGACAAAGACACACGACGCCGCGCCACGGCTCAGCGCCTCCAGCCCGATCGCACCGGAGCCGGCAAACAAATCCAGCACCGCAGCCTCCGCCACCCGCTCGCCAAGGATTGAAAACATCGCCTGCCTCACGAAGTCCGTGGTCGGCCGCGTCACGGCCTTGGGGACCTTGATGGCCAGTCGTCCTGCGGTTCCCGCGATGATGCGCACGCCGTCTTCATGACAAGCCCGGGCCGCCTCGGCAACCCTTCCCTGTAGCGGCCAGGGCCACCTCATTCTGGTTTTTAACCGCGAATGGACGCCAATTGACGCGAATGGGATCGAGTTCGCGCTGCCTTTTGCCTGGTTTCCGAATGCTCCGCCTTTTTCTCAGGAGAGATTCGCGTCCATTCGCGTCCATTCGCGGTTTGATTTCCCAAAGTGAGGTAGCCCTGTGTAGCGGCAGTCTAAGACCGCCGCTACAGCCGGCACCACGCCTCTAACAAATCCATCATCGCCTCCGCCGCCGCGGCCCCGGTCTCGATCACCTCCGCGTGGTCCAGCGCCTGCGGCGACATCCCCGCCGCCCAATTGGTCAGGCAGGAAAATCCGCTGACCTTCATCCCGATCGCCCGCGCCTGGATCGCTTCCAGCACCGTACTCATGCCCACCGCATCCGCCCCCATCGCCCGCAACATCCGGATCTCCGCAGGCGTTTCATACTGCGGCCCCCGCAGTCCGGCATAGACGCCCTCGTGCAGCGTCATCTCCCGCTCGATCGCCAGCGAGTGGAAATCCCTCCTCACCGCCGCATCATACACCTCGCTCATGTCGATGAAGGCCGGCCCGCCCTCCAGCGGCGAGGTCCCGGTGAGGTTCAAATGGTCCGTCAGCATCATCCAGCCGCCCGGCGCGTGCGCGGCGTTCAAGGTGCCCGCCGCGTTGGTCAGGATCACATGCCGCACCCCGTGGTCGTGCAGCCACCGTACCCCAGCCGTCGCCGCGGCCGCCCCGTGGCCTTCGTAAAGATGAACCCGCCCCTGCATCACGATCACCTCCCGCCCGCCCAGCGTCCCGAACAGGAATCGCCCCGCATGGCCCCTCACCGACGACACCGGCAATCCGGCCTCCCCGAATCCGACCTCCTTCTCCACGACCACCCGCCCCGCCAGCGGTCCCAATCCCGATCCCAATACGATCCCCACCGGATGCTTCATCCGCCCACCTTGCCCCCAAACGCTGCCCGGCATCAAACTCCAATTGTCCGCCCGATGCCCTCTAAAGCGTAAGCGCTCAACAGATGGGCGTCGGGCGGATCTGGCCGCCGGAGCATCGGTAGCATACACAGATGTGTATGTTGCTGACGATCTCCTCCGCTTCAGGCCGGGCAAGCCTCGGCCGTGCGG
>NEUO01000013.1 GCA_002304315.1 Verrucomicrobiia bacterium Tous-C4TDCM | reverse complement strand
GGCCGCCGGCATGAAGGTGACGCGGCGGCACTTTGTCGCGGGCGGGGCGGCGGCCGCGGTGGCCGTCGGGAGCGGCTGCACGAAGGCGGAGGTGACGGCGGTGAAGCGATGGTTCGGGAAACCTGCGTCCCTCACTCGTAGCCGGCCCGGCGTAGACCCTTTGTAGACACACTCACTGTTTTTGCAGGCTCTTGCGGAGGGCGCGTTCGGCCCGCGCCAGCTCGTCTTCCTCGGTCGCGGCGGCGCCGGCCTCCATCATGCGGCCAAGCTCCGCGGTGCGCGGCGCCAGCCGGTAGCGTTCGAGGCCTCGCTCGCCGGTCTCGGCCCGCGGGAACAGGCGCGCCTCGCGGCCCTGGCTCGCGTTGATGCGCGTGTAGTAGGCGTAGGCGCGCTGCAGGATCTCGCGGTCGGTCGGGTTCAGGCTGTCCACGAAGGCTCGGCGGGTGCCGTCCTCCTTGGGCAGCTGGGCCAGCGGGTCTTGGGCGCGGATGCTCGCGGCGAACCGTTCGGCGGTGTATCCGTAGTCCAGCAGGCGGAGGTAAAACTGCGCGGCCTTCTCGACGTCGCCGCGGAAGATGGCGCGGCGGAAGTTGCGAAGGACCTGCTGGTCGGGCGCGTCGTAGTCGCTCGAACGTTTGCGGCCGGTGCGCTCCTGCAGGAAGTCCTGCGCGCGGTCCTTGATCTCGTAGAACGCCCACGAGTCGGGGTCGCGCTGGCGGACCTGCAGGATGAGTTGCTTCGCCCAATCGCCGAGGTCCTTGGCGGCGTAGTAGTCCTTGTTGGCCGTGCGCTCGATGACGTCGGCAGTGGCCTCGTCGGTCATCTGGCCGAGGATGGTCCGGCGCATGTCGTAGCTCGGGATGGTGCGCTGGTCGGCGACGTCGGGGAACGGGTTTTTGCCGCTGGCGAGCGTGTACGGGATCTTGAACGCGGGGCCGACGGACTGCGCGAGGTTGTTCGCGAGGTCGTTGGCCACGCCGTCGCGCCACGTGGTGAAAGCCTGCGGGAACGTCTGGCGGCCATTGAGCCACGAGCCGGCGGCCTGGGCCAGCTGCGGCCCGGAAAACCACTTGAGGACGTCCATGAGGGCGGTGGCGGCGTAGATGACCTCCACCTTGCGGCCGTCGCGCAGCGTCGTGTTCCCGTCGCTGCTCTCGCCCACGATGATGTGGAAGCGGCGCTTGTCCTCGTCGCTCAGCAGCTCCTCCAGCTCGTCGCGGTCGCCGGTCGAATTCCAAAGGATGACCGCGGCGTACGGCAGCGCGAGGCGCAGGGCGATGCCTCCGGCGGCGCGCGCGGTGAACCCGGCGGCGAACACGGCGGCAGCGCGGGCTCCGGTGCCGGCGGCCTCGGCGCGGCTGGCTTCTCCGGCGCGCACCATGTCGCGCATGTTGCGCAGCAGGTTCGCGTGGTAGCGGAAGTTGATCTCGAGCCAGCTGTAAAACGGCACGAGGCGGTCGCGGACGGATTGGCCCAACACCGACAGGTCGCCGTAATCGCCGAACGTCGCCTTGCTGATGGCTGCGGCCTTGCGCACGGCGGCGTCGGCGGCGCCGGGTCGCGAGTCCTTGATGGCTTCGATGTCGCGCCAGTAGGCTCCGGCGTAGGCGGGCCGGGCGTTCGCGCGGATGGCCTTCAGGTCGCCGATGAATTTGGCATACCGGAACACGGCCTCCCGGTAGGCGCTTTCCTCGACGGAGCTGACGCGGCCCAGGACGCCGGTGCCGCCAAAGAGCCGGGTGGCGTTGGCGATGGGCGCCGAAAGGATGGAGGTCGTCTCGGCCTGCAGCTTTTCCGACCACGACTCGAACGCGCGGAAGTTCGGCAGGCGCGTCAGCGCGGACATCTCCTGCGCCGTCACGGTGTTGATGACACCCAAACGCACGGCCTGCTGCAGGTCGGCGCCGGGCGCCTCGCCGAGCCACAGGCTGCGGATCTCGCGGGCGGCCTGCGGCAGGTGGCGCAACGTCGCCGGGCTGGCGGACACGACCTTCTCGATGTCGGCCACGGCGTTGTTCCACTCGTAGCGCACGTGGTTCCACGGCATGAAAAGTTTCCAGCTCTTCCACGCGCGCAGCGTTCCTTTGACGGCGGTGTCGATGGCGCCGTCATGCTGGCTCTGGCGGTCGGCGATGCCGCGGAGGGCCTCGGCCACGCGGGCCGGCACCACCCACGTCTCGCGCTGGCCCTGCTGCAGGGTTTCGCGCAAGTCCTCGGGTAGCAGCGTGACGGGCACGCCAAGCTGCTTCAGCTGCTGCTGCAGGTCGTCGCTCGTCAGCATGACGCCCAGCCGGCGCGCGAGCTTGTCGCGGTCCACGTTGATGCTCGGGAATGCGTCGCGGCTCTCGGTGCCGTAGAGGACGTATCCACGCGGCGCATACTCCTCGTGAAAGGTCTGCTCCCAGCTGACCGATTGGCCGCGCTCGGCGGCGAGCTCCTTGGCGCGCTTCTCCACCTCGCCGCGCACGTCGTAGGGCCGCGCGAAGTCGCGGACTGCGTCCGCCTTGGTGTTGTGGGCGCCGACCTGCACGAGGTGGTAGTACATGGCGGCCACGTAGTCGGTCTCGATGGGCTTCGTGCTGCCGACCGGATCTTCGAGGTAACCGCGGAAGTCGGCCTCGGTGCCTGGACGGACTCGGCTCGGGCGCAGCTCGCGCTCCTCGGTCTGGCCGCCGCGGGTCACCTGCAGGGTGACGTGGGGGAAGTAGAACGTGTTCCGCACGGCCTGCGGCGTCATGAGGTCGCGGGCGCTCAGGTCGTCGGCCACCTTCTTCACGAGCGCGATGTGCTTCGTGACCGCGGCAAGGATGAGGTCGCGGTGGCCCTGCGCGACGGCGGCCAGCTGCAGGCGCTCGAGCTCGGCTTTGATTTCCTCTTCGTTGACGCCGGCCGGGAGGCGGATCGGGTTGCCCTGCGAGTCCTTGAGGTTCTCGTGGCGCCACTTCAGGTCGAGCAGCAGCACGATCCGGTTGAACATCACGTACGGGTGCGACTCGAGCTTGGCGTTCAGGGCCTCGATCGCGATCTGCGTGGCCGCGGGAACCGGGCGGTTCTCCGCACGTGCGGCGCGCGCGGCCTCTTGGTAGCGGCGCAGCTTGGCGTAATCGCTCGCGTTGAATCGGCCGCCGGCCTCGATGAGGGGGCGGGTGATCTCGGCGACCTGCTGCTCCGCGTCGCGCTGGATGCCGTCGTTGGCGCTGACCAGCGTGCGGTAAAACGATTTGATTCCGTCGTAAAAGCTGGGCCCGTGCTCCTTGATGAACGGGTCGCTCTGGTTCCAACGGGCGCCGGCAAAGGCGGGCAACTCGGGCACGCTGCCACGGATGCCGCGGAACACGTCGGCGACGCGCTCCCACGTTCGCTCGAGGATGGTCGGTTTGACGGAGCTGTTGCCGAAAAGCTCGAGCATCTTGCCGCTGCGCACGGGCATGTCCTTCGGCGGCTCGGCAAACGGCGACGGTTCGAGGTCGGCCTCCTGGGCGGTCTCCGGGTCGGGCGGCGGCGGCGGTGGTGGCGGACGGCGATTGGCGGGCTTGGCGTACGCCTCCTTCTCCCAGCCGGGGTACTCGTCATCGAGGCGGGCCTTCGCCTTGTTCATGATCTGCTGGCCCTCGGACTCCGCGGTGTCGTTGCCGACGCGGATGCCTTCCTCGCGGAGCTTCTTGCCGTAGCGCCATTCGGCGATCAACGCGCCCTTGCGGTCGGTCTTCGGCAGGGCCTCGACGCGAGCCGCCTGCGCGATGATGTCGTCGGCGGTGGCGCCTTCGGGCAGCGCGACCTTGGTCGGCTTGGTGGCGTCGAGCTGGCTGCGCAGCTCGCTCGCGCGCGCGTACGCTCGCCGCAGGGCGGCCTCGTTGTCGCGCAGCTCAGAGTATCGGGCGCGCAGCTGGGTTTCGGCGTCGGCTTCCTGGCTCTCGCGCAGGCCTTCGATGTCCGCTTGGATCTTCTCGGCCTCCTCGGTCAGGAGGTCGAACTGGTCGCGGGCGGCGGCGTATTCGGCTTCGAGTCGCTGCCGAGGATTTCCTCCACCCACTTGGGCGGATTCGGTTCCGGCTCCTGCAGGAACGGCCAAGTCGGGTCCACCAGCCGCTGCAGCTTGGGCGGTAGCTGCTGGTAGCTCAGCTTGCTCAGCTGCGCCAGCTCCTTGTCCGTCAGCAGGCCGTTGCTGAACACCCCCAGCGTCACCACCAAATCGGCGCGGCTCTTCGGCGGCGCCGGCTCGCGTGGTGCTGCCGGGGGCATGGACGGCGAGGACTTCATGGCGGGTCTTGATGGGGACGATGGCGGCATGGTCGAGGGAGGCGAGGATGTAATTGGCAAACGCGGTCCCGCGCTCGTCGGGCTTCACGCTGGCGACGTCGCCGATGGCGAGGCCGGGCTGGTCGGTCTTCTGCTTGGCGGCGGCCTCGGCGGCGCGCCGCTCATCGATCCACCACGCGGAGTCGGTGTACACGACGGCATGGCCGGCGCGCGCGAGTTCGTTGAGGCGGCGGCCGGTTTTTTCGTAGATGGAAATGGGCACCTTGCCGGCGTTCGAGTCGGCGGCCGAATATCCGGCAGTCTTGTAGTAGGGCGGGTCAAAGACGCTCAGGGTGGTTTCGCTGGGCTCGACGGCGCCGGCGTAGGAGTCGCCGGTCTGGTACTCGATGGTTCCGCCGCGGCCGGTCGTGAACATGAAGGCACCGCGTTGGGCGGCGGCTGCATCGTCAACGACGGCACGCAGCAAGTCCTCGATGCTCTTCCGCGCGTCGCGGTTGCCCTCTTCGTCGGTCGAGGACGCAAAGTCGTTGTCGGCTCGGTCCTCGATGGCCTGCAGGATGGCGGCCGTCGCTTCGTCGGGCTCCTGCGGGAATTGCTTTTTCAGCCGCGTCACAAAGGCGGCGGGGGACGGTTTGCCGTCGCGGTACATTTCGTCGCGGGCGGTTTCGATCTGCGGCGTGATCGCATCGATGCTCGCCTTGATGCCTGCGCCTTCGGTGTGAAAGCGGCGGATCTTGGCGAGGCGGGCCGGCAGGAATTCGTGCACCGTCAGCTTGGTCGCCTTCGGGAAATGGGTCAGCGCGAGGTGCAAACCCCACGAGCCGCCGCCCCCGAACCAATCATGGATCTCGGTGATCTTCTCGCGCTGCTCCTCGGTGAGTTTCTTGCGGATGGCGTCGGCGGCGTAGGTCGCCATGTCGCGCTTCCAGCCCTGAAAGCTCGGCATGATGTCGCGCCACTCGTCGGCCTGGCGCTTCGCGCGCGGGATTTCGCGCGCGATGGCCTCGGCCCCGCGGGGGTATTGCGGCAATTCCGGGATGCCGCCGCCGGTGGCGAATTCCAGCCCGAATTGGCCATCCGGGTCGCTCTGCGCGCTGGTCGTGGCGGGCGCGTCGTCGGCGCGCTGGCGGGCCTCGACGTTCTGGCGGGCGAGCTCGTCGGCCTCCGCCCACGCGTCGCGGTCTTTGTTCGCCATGAAGAACGAATACGCGAATCCCTCGAAGGTCTTCGAGCGCTCGGCTTTGCTGCTTTCGCTGCTGCCGCTCAGGTTCCACGAGTAGCTGCCGCCGGTGGGCGCCACGTTGGCCTGCGGCAGGTCGGCGTTGAACATGCCGAAAATCTGCGTGCGCTTCGTGTACGGGTCGCCGTAGTTGTGCGGCTGAAACTGCAGGCGCTCGAGCGGGATCTCCGTCACCTCCTTGATACGGCCGATGGGATTTTCGAGGGCCCAGAATCCGTCGGGCTGCAGGTACTCGATCACGGCGAGCGTGTGCTCCACGAGCTGCTTGGCTTTTTCCGTGCGGCCGTCGGCGTCCTTGATGGCGAACCAGCGGGCTCCGCTGCCGGCAAACTCCGTGCACGGGCACGCGGCGAGCACGCCGTGCACCATGTCGAGGCCGTTGTCCATGAGCCACTCTTGGTCGATCTTCAGGACGTCCATCTCGTAGCCGTCGCCGCCGACGATGTTCTGGTCGACTTGGACGACGTTGTATCCGGCATCGCGCCACGGCTGGCTCCAGACGCCGGTCGAATCGAAAAGGGACAGGATGGTCTTGCCGGAATTCTTGCCGGTGCGGCCCTGCTTCCGGGCCTCGGCCTTCCACTCCTCGAGCTTTGCGGCCGCCTGCTCCGGTGTGAGCACCTGGCCGCGCTCTTTGGCGACGTCCTCGGCGGAGGTGCGCGGCGGGTTTTTGGCCACGGAGTCGCGGGCCTGCTGGTAGTAGTTTTCGAGGATGTTGTCGAAGGCGGCGGCGTACTCGCGCTCCGCGGCGGCCGGGTCGAGCTTCGGCTTTTTGCCGCTGGCAAACTCGGTGCCGGTCATGGCGGCGACCTCCTGCTGCATCTGGCTCGGCACGCGGATGGTGCCGTCGCGCGCGGCGCTGCGCGCAAGCGGGGCGAGTTTGTCCCGCAGCTCACGGGCCGCCGTGGCGATTTGGCCATACTTCAGGCCGGTCTGCTGCGCGAGGGCGTCGCGCACGATGCCGCGCGTGACGGTGTTTTCTCCGCCGGCGTAGTAGAGGGCTTTGTCGAGGGCGCTCTCGAAGCGCAGGATCTTGTCGTTCCAGCGCGGCTGCAGGTTGCGGATCTCGCTGGGCAGTCTGATGCCGAGCGGCGTGTCGAGGGCCATCATGCTCTGCGCAAAATCCGCGCCGGCTTGGCGGGCCAAGGCGAGGTTTCCTCCGCTGGCGAAAAAGGCGCGGAAGTCGTCCACGAACAGCTTGCCGTCCGGGTCGACGCCTTCGTTGGCGGCGAACGCGCGCCAAATCCGGCGGAGGTATTCGCGCAGCTGATACGCGAGGCGGCGCAGCAGCGTCGAATCGCTGGCGTCCATCTTCTCCTTGGCCCAGCTTTCGTTCAACCGGGCGATGCGCTCGGCAAACCATTCCTTGTGGCCGTTCTCGTCCATGTCTTCCACGTAGGCGAGTTCGGTCTGGAGCTTGCCGTCGCGGTAGAGCGGGCCGCTGCGGGTATCCTTCTCTGCGCGGTGCAGGTCGCGCAGGGCGTCCTTCGTTTGCCACGGCAGCATGTCCCAGAACGGGTGGGCCATCTCGTGGGTCAGGAGCGCTGCGCCCTTGGCGCGGTCCCGGTAGGCGCGCGCGCCGAGCACGATCAGCGTGCGTTGGCCCTTCACGCGCATGACGGCGGCCTGCACCTCCGGCGGCACGTAGCCGATGTCGACGTCCAGATCTTTGGCGCGCTGCGCAAGCGCGCGCTGCACGTTGGCCAGCTGAACGTCGTTTTCCTCGACCAGCTTCGGGAAGGCCTTGCGGATCGCCGCGACCTCCTTCTCGACCTGCTGGTCGGTCAGCTCCGGGGCGGTGCCGGCGCGTAGATCTCGGGGCGCAGCTTGGTCAGGACGGCTCCCAGCTCCGCGTCGAGCGCTGCCGTCTGCCGGTCGATTTCCTCGGGCGTAGAGGACGCGACCGAGAACGCCTTCGCTCGCTGCACGAAGTGCGCGCGCAGCAGGGAGTCTTTGGCCGCGGGCGTTAGCGGCCATTTCGGCTCGGGCAAGGAGCACGACGCGCAAAGTTGCCGGACCGATTCCTTGTTCAACGAGTCCAGTCTCTCGCACAAAGTCTCGAAGCTCAGCGGGGGTGAATTTTCGGCCGTCATTTTGGTCTACGACCGTATCCGTCTTGATGTCGTAGGTCAACGACGAGACCTTGGGGGCCATGATTGCCACGCGGCTGCTCAAAGCCTCCAGCATGGCGCCGATGTTGTTGTCGGTGTTTCCTTCGATCCAGGATCCGATTCCCTGGCTGTGATAGGGTTCGAGGTGGTCGGTGCTGTTGAAGCGCAGGGCGCTGCTCAGCATGTTCACCGTCCGTCGGAATTGGTTTTTGAGCGACAGGTGGTTCCCTAGGACGCGGTAGCCGTTGTTGTGGGCCCACGTGAAAATCGCTTGGTAGACGTTCTTGCCTCCGCCCTCCTCCTGCTTGTCGGAGTCGGCCTCGGTGGCGCTCACGTTCACCAGCTGTTTCCGGCCTGCCACGGCCGGATTGGTGAATACGGAATACTCGCCCAACGGCTGGCCGTTCTCTTTTGTTTCGATGGTCCAGCGCTCGCCATCCTCGTCGGGCGTGACCTTCAGGGTGATGCGGCCTGCCGAGAATTCCTTCGCGACCT
Organism: Verrucomicrobiia bacterium Tous-C4TDCM; assembly: GCA_002304315.1. Classification (GTDB taxonomy): domain Bacteria; phylum Verrucomicrobiota; class Verrucomicrobiia; order Verrucomicrobiales; family Akkermansiaceae; genus Haloferula. Next base: position 31,560 of record NEUO01000013.1, on the reverse strand, counting down.
CGGCGAGGTCCTTGCTCTTGGTCTTGGTTCTCTTGAATTGCCACGACAGCTCGTCCTTCACGTCGGCCAAAGCGCGGAAGACCTTTGCGAGCCGGGTGCGGCGGTCGCGGATCTCGGGCGTCAGCTGGGGCTGCGCCGGGGCCGGCGCGCGCATTCCGGGGAGCGTCGGCTGAATCGATCGCCGAATGGCGAAGCCGCGCAGGCGCCGAAGCGCGCCGATGATCGGACGTTCGGTAATGTTGGCCACGATGGCGTCGGCTTCGGCTTGGGTGCCGGTGGCGTAGCGTTCGATCTCGGCGGCGGCCTGCGCGCGGCTCATCGGTCGCCATTGGACGTTGTTGGCGAAGTACAGGAAATCGCCGAGCAGGCGGTCGTATCCGGGGAAGTCCTGCAGCTTTGGCTGGGGCTCCGCGGGGGGCGTTTGTGGCGCAGCTGGCGCGGTTGGCGTGGCCGGCGTTGCGGCCGGTCGGGGCTGTGCCGGCGCCACGCGTGACGAGTTCCAGTCGTTGCCGTTGCCGGTGTTGATGAAGCTCCAAAACCGGCCCAAATAGTCGGCAAGGACGGTGTCGCGCTGGCGCACGCCTTGGACGTGCTTGGCGGCGGTCTCCCTCGAAACCGACGGAAATTTGCGGAGCACCTCTTCGGCCGTTTCTCGCGAGATGCTGCGGCCTGCGCCGTAGTCGGCGTGGTACTGCTGGTATCTCGTCGTCAGCCAGTAAAACTCGGAGTACTCTTCGGGCGTTCGGCGCGGCTGTGCGGCGGCCGGCGTCTGGTTGCCATCGGCGCGGACAAACCTCCACGCCTCGCCCAGCAGGTTGCGCAGCTCCGGGACGCGGAAGGCGATCCGCTGGGCAGTTGCGCTGCGGTTATCGGCCGCGACGTAGGCCTGCAGTGCTTCATATGCTTCGTTGCTCGTCATGCCTCCGCCCGTGGCTTCGCGGTACATCTGCACGAGCCGGCCTGCCTGTGGGAATTCCGAGAATGGCCGGACGGGGCCGGGCTCCGCGGGTTGCTGGTTGGCCGAAGCCGCCGCAATTCCCTTGGCCGGGTCGTAGGGCACAATGCGCAGCAGCTGGCGCGCCTTGCTCGATGTGGTGCCGCGCATGTCCATCACGGCCTGCGCAGCCATGGTCGTCAACGTCTCGGCGGTCGTGTCCTGCCGCTCGGTCAGCACCACGGCCTCGTCGATGCCTGCCTCTTTCAGCTGTTCGTAAGTTCGGACGCCGGTCGGCAGCAGCATCCACGCGCCGGGCGTGCGACGCGGCATGCCCAAGAGCACGAGCAGATCGCGGTCGTCGGACCACACAATTTCGAATCCGTCGGATTGCGGCGCGGCCGGGGTTGGCGTCGCCGGTGGCGTGTCGGCGCTCTGCGCGCGCGGAACGATGCGGCTCACCAGCCGGCTCGCCTCGCGCAGGGTCGTCGGCTTCATGTCGGCGAGCTGGCGGGACGCGAAGTCGCGCAGGTCGCTGGCTCTCGTGTTCGGATCGCGGTCGATGACGCTGGCCTGCAGGCCGCTGTCGATCAGTTGCCGCGCGGTCCGCACGCCATTGGGCAGGACCACCCATGCGCCGGTGGTCTCTTTCTTTTCTCCAAGCAGGGACAGCAGCTTGGATTCGGTCACCCAGACGACCTCGAATCCTTCGGGCGGGCCATCCTGCTGCTGACCGCCTCGGGCAAACTCGACGCTCACGTCGCCGCCGGTCTCCGGGTAGATCTTCTCGCCGGCCAGCGCGCGGCCGACGGCGTCGAGGACGTCGGCGGGCGTCTGGATGCTGGTAAAGCCGGCCTCGCGCAGGGCCTCGGCGACGGGGTCGAGTCCCTCGGCCTTGCTGTCGATGAGGTTCATCCGCTGCTGCGCGGTCATGCTCTCCATCTTCAGGAGCTGCAGCTCGGTTCCGAGGGCGGCGTCGGTGGCCGGCAGCTTCACGCGGCGGAGCACCTTCAGGAGGTCGTCGCCGCGGTTCTGCGCCTCTTCTTCTTCGGCCATGCGGCGGGAGATCCACTCGACGGCTTTGTCGTCGCCTTGCTCCGCCTTGGCCTCGAGCGCGGCCATCGGGGCGGTGCGGTAGTCGAACGCGCCGGAGGCGCCGATGCCGGCGTTGGCCTCGGCCTCGAATTTCGCCTTCTGCTCCTGCAGGGCGCGCTTGGTCTTCTCGGCCTGCTCTTTCTCGAGGATCTCCCGCGCGCGGGCCTCCTCGTCGCGGCGGGCTTCCTCCGCGGGGCGCAGGGCTTCGAGGCGGCGTTCGAGGGCCGGCAGCGCGCGCTGCGCCTCGGTGCGCTGGTCGACGGTGAGGCCGATGCTGTTGTCGTTCGCGTAGAGCTCGATGCCTTTGATGGCGCCGTTGATTTCGGCAAAGGTGGCGGCCGGGTTCCGGTACACGTCGCGCGCCATCTGGATTCGGTCGGCGAAGCGGGCCTTCTTGTCATCGAGGTCCTTCTGGCGCTCGGCGCGGTCGGCCAGCTCCTTGGCTTCGGTGGCCCGGCGGGCGGCGATGTCGGCGGCGTCCTTGGCGATGATGTCGCCGAGAAAGCCTCCGCCCTGGGCGGCGCGGCGCTCGGCGGGCACGCGGTCGAGCGGCTCGACGGCGATCTTGCTGCCGGCGGACTTGTTCTTCTCGAACTCCTTCGCGACGGCGTCGGCCGTGGCGTCGGTGGCGACGGCGGTGCGGATCTCGGTGCCGTCGGCAGCGCGCTCGGTCACGGCCACGCGCGATTCGCCCTTGGCGACGCGCTGGTCGACGTCGGCCTTGCTGGCGGGTCCCAGGTTCAGCAGCTCGTTCTCGCGGCCGTTCTTGCTCTTCGTGAGGATGTCGTCGGCGGTGAGTTGCTTCGGGTCGTAGTGGAACACTCCGCGCTCGGTCTCGACGCGCTCGAAGCCCTGCGGCAGTGCCAGCTCCTTCGTGCCGGTCGGGAACATTTGCGCCGGGCGCTTGCCGGCGATGAGTTGCTCCTGCTGCGCCTTCAGGGTGGCGGCGCTCTCAGGGATGTTCTTGCCGGTGTCGAGGGCGGCCAACGTGCCGCCGAGGCCGCCGCCGACGATGCCGCCGGCCAGCATGGCGGTGCCGAGGCCTTCGGTGCGATCGCGCTCCTTGTCGTAGCCGACGACATCCTTTGCGATCGTATTTCCGGTGATCTGCTCGATGCCCTCTTGGATGCCCTCGCGGACGGCGTTCTTCAGGGCCTGCTGGGCGACGGGCACGATCCGCGGGGCCAGCTCGCCGATGGCCTTCTGGATGAGGGCGTCGGCGCCCTGTTCCGCGCCCTGCAGGGCCTTCGGGAGCGTGTTGGCTCCGCGGAGGCCGCGCAGCATGGCGGGCACACCGAGCATGGCCTCGGAGGCGGCGCCGACGGGCGCGCCGAGGGCAAAGGCGGCGGCCTGCTGGGACGGCGTGGCGCCGGCTTGGGCTGCGTCCTCGCGCTGGCTTTCGCCCATCATGCCGGCCGTGGCAGCCACAGGGCCGATCATGCCGAACGGGGCGGCGGCAAGGGCCGGCGCAAGGCTCGAGAGCCCGGTGGCCACGACGCTGCCGATTTCTCGGTCGCGGGCGGGATCGGGCACGAACCGTTTGCCGACGTCGCCGATCTGCTGGCCCACGTCGCGGATGGCCTGCGCGGCCTGCATTTCCGGGCGCTGCTCCAGCGCGGACTCCAACGCGGCGCGGGCGCGCGTGAGTTCCTCGTCGGTCAGGTCGCCGCGGCGCTTAGCCACCCAGCCGGCGGCGTCGGCGGCCAGCTGGGCCGCGGACTGCACGGCGGTGCCGGGCGACGAGATCACTTGGCCGATGGCCTTCGGGATCTCGCGGCCCAGGCGGCGCGCCTTGTCGCCGGGATAGCTCGACGTCGGCTCATCGAAACGGTCAAACGGGTTGTTGTCGGCGACGTCGAAACGGTCGAACGGGTTAGCCACGGCGGATGGGGGTTCTCTGCTGGTTTACTGTGCGCGACCGAGGGCCCGGGCGGCGGCGCCGGGGCCGTACTTGGCGTCGAACGCGGCGGCCTGCGACGGGTTCTCCCGCAGGAACTCCACGGCGGCCGGCGGCGGCGTCATCGTGACGTTGCGGCCGCCCGCGGGGGCGGTCGGCCCGAATTGGCCGCTCTTCGGCGGCGGCGCGCCGTTGACGACCACGGGGCCGCCGAGGGCGTCGAGGTTCCGTTCCGCCTGCGTGTCGCGGATGCGGTTGTACGGGTTGCTCGGATTCTCCTGCCAGTCCTGCTGGCGGCTCTGCATCCCGAGGGCGGCGGCCTTCAGCGGGAGCTCGATGTCGAAGAAGTCGGTTCGCTGCTTCAGCTCCTTGTCCTGTGCCAGCACGCGCGCGGCGCGGTCGAGCTGGGCCTCGGAGCTCGTGAAACCCTGCGCGTCGACGCGTTCCTTGGTTCGGAATCCGCGCTCCTTGTCGGCCTCGCCGCCGCGCCAGTTGCGGTCGGTGTTCGCCTCGCCGCTCCTCCAGCCGCGGTCCTTGTCAGCCTCCTCGCGACGGGACTTGCGGTCGGCTCCGCGCTCGCGGCCCTCGAACGTCAGCTGCGCGTCCTGCAGGGCTTTGCGGTTGGTGAGGTCGCGGGCCTGGGCCTCGAGCTGCAGCGAGCGGCGCGCGGCGTCGAGGTCGTTCTCCTGTTTGCGGCGGCGCTTGGCCTCCACGAGATTGGTGCCGGCTTCGAAGCCGCGCTGCAGTCCTTGGGCGAGGTAGCTCATGGGTGGTGTCCTGTTTAGATGAGGGCGGCGGTGGCGGCGCCGGTGGCGGCTCCGGCGGCATTGCCGAGGAGCGACATCCACGGATTGCCCTGCGCGGCGATGTTGGCGCGCTGGCCCCACATGTTCGCTTGGGTGCCAAAGTTGCCTTGGGCGAAGTTGGCGCCAAGGGCTCCGGCGTTCGGGTTCGTGGTTTGGCCGGGTTGGAAGTTCGTCGGCGTGAAGCCGACGGCGCCCTGCTGGGCTCCGCCCAACGATCCGAATTGGTTGGTGATCGGGGCGCCGAGCGCCACGGAGCTCGCGTTGGCGAGGCGCTGCTGGTCGTAACCAAAGCCCTCTTGCCGCGCGGCGCGCTGGTCGTTGGCCATGGCCTGCGTGCCGGAAAACGCGGCCTGCGCGGCGTTGAGGCCGGTGGTATAGGCCTGCTGGTTCTGGCCGAAGTCCTGCCCGATGAGACCGGCCTGCTGGCCGATCTGGGTGCTGCGCTGCCCGAAGTCTTGGCCCTGGACGGCGGCCATGGTATTGACGCGGTTGGTCGCGTTGCGCGCGGTCTCGTCGCGGAGCTGCGAGTTCTGGCCGAACGCGGCGCCTTGGATGGCGAGCAAGCTCGAGAGGCGCTGCGCCTTCCGGGCGTCCTCGGCTTGGCCGACCTCCATCTGCTCGGCTACGGCGGCGCCGTCGCCGAGGTAGTTGCCGCGGGCGGCCTGTCCGGCGCGGACGTCGTTCAGGAGGGCGCGCTTCTCGTCGGCGCCGAGCTTTCCACCGAGCTCGAATTCCTGCATGGCGCGCTGCAGGCCGGCGTTCAGGGCGTTTGTGCTGCTGTCGCTGGCGGCGCCGGGGAGGCGCGTGGCCTCGTCGTAAATGTTGCCGAGGCGGCCGTCGGCGTTGCCGGCGCGGTCGATCAATCCACCGAGGCGGCCGTCGGCGCCGGGCGCGCTGTTGGCGATGTTCCACATCCGGTTTTCGGCGGAGGCGATGTTGCCGCTCGCGGCGACGCTGGCCGGTCCCATGGCCATCTCCTGCCGCACGCGGTTGGTGAGGTCCTGCCGGGCTTGGTATCCCTCGGGGTCGGCGGCGCGGATCTCCGCGGCGGTCTGGCGGGCGTTGGCCTCGCCGAGCTCCTGCCGGAGCTGGAGCTGCTGGCGCTGGGTCGTCGCGTTGGTCGACGCGGCGAGGTCTGCCATCTGCTGCGCGTAGGCGGAGTCGCCGCTGCCGGTGAAGTCGACGGTCTTCTCTTGGCCGGTCTGCGGGTCGAGGTACGTGACCCTCTGGCCCAGGCGCGCGGCGGTGTCGATCTGCCGGCGGACCGGCAGAGTCGAGATGTCCGTCGTAATCGCTTCGCGGTTGGCCGCGGCGTAGTCAGGCGCAGCAGGCTGCGCGGGGATGCTCGGTGAGCCCATGGTCGTTTTGCTTGGTCATGCGTTCCACGACTTGCCATGGGAGCATCCGCAGCTCTCCGTCGCGATTGAAGACATGGCCTGCGAACGCCTCTCGTGGCCCGAAGCGCTGCATTGCCTGTCTCATCAAAATGGGGACGCCGAGGGGATGGCAACTCGCGATGTGGTCGATCCACACGATGCGTCCCTTTTCGGCATGAAAGTATGGCTCGTTGGCCTGCGCCACTTCGTCCACGGCGCGGACGAGTGCCACGGCGCGCACGCGGCCGTTCTCGCGCACGACGCCGATCCGGGCGTCGTGCCAGTACCACTGGATGAACGGCAGGAAGTGCTCCCGCTTCGCGTGGCGCAGCCACTTTTCGTGCCGCTTCAAAAAGGCGGCGACGGCGATCTGCTCGGGCGTGGCGGCGGGCGCGGTCACAGGTACACGGAGTGGTCGGCGTAGGCGTGGACGGTGATGCCGCGGCAGCGCATGACGCCGGATGGGGCGGTGAGCACGATGGCGAACGACCGGCCGCGGGTCTTGCCGCGCAGCAGCGCGCGCTGGCGGTTGTCGGACGGCGACGGTGGAACTCCCAGGACGGTGGCGGCCACTTCGGTGGTGTTGCTCGGCCCGCCTTCGGACCGCAGGGCAATGGTGCCGTCGAATGAATAGGTCGACAGCCAGTCGATCTCGGCAAGCAGCGGCTGCTTCAGTTCGTCGGGCGCGCCCATGGTCATGGCGCGCGTCGTGGCGCTGACCGGGACGGAATAAACGACAGCCGCGGCGGCGCGGTCGCCGGTAGAGTTAACTTCGAAGCGCAGCAGCCGGCCGGTGTCGTCGCAGATGATCGTCTCCGCCTTGTCGCCGAAGTTGGCGACGAGGCCGCCGGTAAAACCGCCAAAGGGCAGCGTGGCCACGTAGGCCTTCCACTCGGCGACCGGCGTCCACATTCCGCTCCACCTGCGTGTCAGCGTATTGAATACGTGGAACTGCTGCGGCGAGGTCTGCACGTCGAGCGGCAGCGCAAGGAGGTAGTACTCGCGGTACATCACGGCGAAGGCCTTGTCGATGGCCGCCCAATTGATGCGCTCGATGATCGGCTGGATCGGTGCCGAGAGGGTGTTCTGCGGCGAGATGCTGTCGCTGGCCTGCAGGGCTCCCAAGCTCACGACGCCGTGGCGGGCAAGGAAGTAGACGTCCTGCCCGTTCGGGACTGCGGTCTTTCCTTCGACGCAGCCGACGAGGCCGGTCACGCGCAGGCTGCTCCAGTTGGCGACGGCGGCCTGGCTGATGTCGATCTGGTAGACGCTCCGCGCGTTCAGCATGGTCACAAAGCCGGCTTGCCCGGCCACGACCATGCGCGCGGGATCTCCCTCGCCGCTGCCGACGCGGATGTTGTCGGTCTTCACCCAATCGGTGTTCACGTGGGCTTGGCCGATGGCGCTCGCGTACAGCTTGTAGCCGTTCTGCTCCATGAGGAGGAGGCGGAAGCCTTGAGTGGCAATGCGGCCCCAGAGCGGCATGGCGGTGGCATCGGAAAAGGCGACGACGCTGCCAACCGTCCACACGCCTGCGACGCGGATGGCCCAAAAAAGATACCCCCCGGCGAGCCAGTAGATGCGATCGAGCATCTGCGTGAAGTACACGGTGCCGGTGCCTGCCGGCCCGAAGCTGCCGACCAGCGATGCGGTCAAGTTGTCGTCCGAGCCGGTGACTGCGTAAATGTTGCCGCCCTCCACCACCATGGTGGCCTCGTAATCGGGAAGGTCGTAGTAGCATTGGCCGCGAATGGCGCCGGGGATGATGCTATTGAACGCGAGGCCGGGGCGCATGCGGATCACGCCGTCGCCGCGCAGCAGCACGTTCTGCGCGTCCTGCAGCATTTCCGGCGCGAGCTGCTTCGGCTCGGTCGCCATGTCGACGCCGAGGAAGTTGCCGGCGCGCTCCACGAGCGGCTCGTCGTTGCGGCCTCGTTTGACGATGGGCATGGTCGGTGGTCCTCAGCCGAGGGGCCGCATCGAATCGTACAGGCTGCCGCCCTCGAGCTCCTGCGTGTACGGGATGATCTGCCGCAGCTCGCCGGCCTGCGCGGTCTCCATCTCGCGCATCTTGTCGAGCTGGATGCCGCCCTTCTGGAAGAAGTAGGCGGCGGTGTCGAATTGCCGGAGCCACTCGTAAAGGTCGCCGGTCACGAATTCGCAAAGGGCCACGTCCTCGCCGGGGATCGGCGGCGTGTCGCCGGAGGCGAGGGCCGTGATCTTCTTCTTGCCGATGATGAGGAGCGTGCCGTTCTGCGTCGGGTTCTGCACGCAGCGGATCTGGCAAACGCCGGCTCCGGTGCGCGCCAGCGGAATGAGGGCGGTGATCGGGCCGCTCGTGTCGTAGCCGGCCGGGTTCCGCATGAGGGCCGTCGTGTCGTTCAGGAGCGGCACGTCGTAGGCGCCGTCCCAGCGGGCCACCTTCACAAACTCGAACTCCGGGGCCAGCTGGTAGTCCTGAGTGCCGGCCACGATGGTGAGGTTCTGCTGCCAGCGGGCCTGCCGCCAGTCCGAGTCGTTCCAGATCGTGGCGTGGCGCGCGTCGAAGAACTGCGCGGCGACGGCTTGGCTCGTGGCGTCGTTGACGGCGATCTTGGCGAGGCAGTAGCTGATGATTTCGGCGCGGGTCATGGCGGTGGCGTCAGTCGACTTCGGGGGCGAGCAGGGCCTTCTTCACGGTTTCGGGCGGTAGGTAGTTGCCGTGGTGGCGCAGGCCTCCGCGGAGCTCCATGTCGCGGTAACCCTTCCACGTCTTCTGGGACATGGTCTCGGGCTTCGCCCCCACGCCGACCGAGATGCACGTGGGCACCTGCTTGCGGCGGAGGACCTGGCCCTCGTGAATGGCCGGGAGGTCGCGGTCTTCGACGGGCCGGTGCAGCAGCACCGATTGGCCCTCGGGGGTCTGGTATTCGTAGACGGGCACGGTCGGGGTTCTCCTCGGTTCAGCCGGCGGCGTCGGCCTCCTGGGCAAGGCGCATGAGTTCGTCGTCTCCCATGTCCTCCGCGGGGGCGGCGGCAAGGGCGGCGCCGTTCACCTCGGTGGTTTCGAGGTGCACGGTCTCGCCGTCGACGCGGGCGACGCGGGCTTTGCCGGTGTATTCGACTTCGTCGCCGACGGCGGGCGGCGTGCCGTCGATGGCGAGGGCGGCGGCCGGGACGGCGAGCGTGGCGGCGGTGCTGGGCGTGGATGGGTTGGGCGTGACCATGGGACGTGTTATTGGTTGGCGGGCGGGCGGACGGGAAGGACCTCGGGGACGACGATGGCGTTCGGCCGGTCGCGGTTTGCTCGGTCGAGTTGGTTCGCCCAGACCCGCATGTCGGTCTGGGTCCATCGATCGTGCAGGGCGCGGTCGATCTTGGTGTTGATGCCGTAGAGCAAGGCGGCGACGAACCACGTGCCGGCTACGGCGGTGCCGACGGCAGTTGCAAGGATGCCGGCGGGCACCAGCGTGTTGGACGTCACGGTTGTCGGCTTCTCTTCGGTCATGGTTGGGCGGCTTTCAGTTTGGCGGTGGCTGCGATGTAGTGGGCGGCGATGGCCTTTTGCTCCGCGACGGTGGCTGGCGTATCCACGATGATGCGCAGGGCGTCCGCGCTCATGCCGCCGATCTTTTCGGCGCGCGCGATGGCCTCGCCGACGGAGCCGCGCAGGCGGGAATATCCCGCCTGCACGAACGGCGCATCCAACCAGCCGGCCACGGTGGCAACGGGGGCCAACGCGGGGAACGCGGCGGCCAGCACGGGGAGCACCTTCAGGAACGCGAACACGCCGAGGCCGGCGTAAATCCAGAACCACATGCGGTTGTATTTCTCCTCCGCGGCGAGGGCCCTCTGCTGCTCCTGCTGCACCTTCTTGTTGGCGGCTTCGCGGTCCGCGTCGGCGGCGACCTTCTGCTCGGCGGCGCGCTCCGCGAGGCGGTCCGCGGCGGCAAGGAGCTTCTCTCCCTTGGTCCGCTCGGCTTCCACTTGGCTGTTGCGGAGGCGCACCATGGCGACGAGTTCGCGCTGGGTGTCGAAGGCCAGAAACCCCTCGCTCGCGTTGAGGGCCTGGGCGGTGCGGCCCGCGTACTCGGCAGCCGTCTGGATCTCGCGCGACAGGCCTCCGGCGGCCAGCTGGCGGGCCTTCTCTTCCTCGATGGCGGCGACGGTGGCGGCGGCGTTGCGCTGGGCGTCCTTGCGCAGGCCGGTGCTCGCGGTCGCGTCCTTGGCCTCCGCTCGCGCGAGGGCGGCCGTGGAGTCGGAGGCTTTCCAATTCCACGGCCACAAGCGCGAGCCGCGGCCGGCGCCTCCGGTGGTCGAGCAGCCCGTCGTCAAAAGCACCACGGCAAGCAGCGCCGACGCGACGAGGGTCGCGACGATGCTGTGCACGATGCCTTTGAAGATGGCCTTTCGCATGGCGGTTCGGTCAGGCGAACACTTCGGCGGCGCGCTCCTCGCTGAGGATGCCCTTGTCGATCAGGATGGCCTTGCCGGCGGCCGTCCGCGGGTCGTCGCTGCGCACCTCCTGCGCGGCAATGACGTTGTTCCGCACGATAATCACGGCCGGGTCGGTCGAGGTGTCCATGGCCAGCAGCTCCGCCATCGTCATGCGGCTGCGGATCTGCAGCGGTGTTAGCGCCACCACGGCGTTGCCGCTCGGCGGCGGCGCCTCGATGGCTGCCACGAGGGTGGCGTCGTCGGGCTCGGCGGCCAGCGGGAGCGGCTCGAACCGGACGGTGCTGCCGCCGCTGTCGACCGGCTCGCCGGCGGCGTTCAGCCAATCGAAGGTCAGGAAACCCCCGGCGGCGTCGATGTGGCGGACGCGCGCCTTCGGGTGCGGCGCGGCGGTGAGGTCGAGGATCTTCGGTGTTTCGGCGGTCATTTCAGGTTCCCTCCGTGATGTCGTACAGGGCCTCCACCTCGACGGTGCCGGTGTAATTGGCGGAGTCGGGCACGAGGTACACGTTGCGGTCGTTGGTGGCCGCCGGGGATGCCGGCAGGCGATTGGTCAACGTCATCAGTCGCTTCTGGCCGGCTGTGAACGTCTGCGAGCCGGTCCACTGGCCGAGCGTGTTGGCGGACGACAGGCGCACGCCGGTGCCGCTCGTGGCTGCGCTCGCTTTCACTGAAATCTCGCGGAGGACTCCGCCCGGCGGGATGATGGCGTGCGCGGCGCTGCCAAGGTAGCGGGCGTCGAACGCGGCGGCGTAGGTGAAAACCTGCCGGAACGAATTCGGGCGGCAATCGCAGATGGCCCACGCCACGCCGGTGACCGGCAGCAGGACGTCGTAACGGTTGCCGCTCATGTCGCGCCATTGGAAGCCGTTGCCGGGGGCGGAAAGCTCCGGGGCGAAGCACGCGCCGGGGGTGTCGACCACCAGCCCGGACACGGTCAGCGTGTGGGCAAGGTCGTTCGCCGAGGTCGTGCAGTTGAACATCAAATGGTTCACGCCTGCGACGGCGGTGAACGTCAGCTCGAATGCTCCGCTGGAGGCCAAGCTCGAAATGACGCCGAGGCCTGCGTGGCTGGCGTCGCTCTGCTGCAGCTGCACCAGAGTCAATTCGGCAAACGTCGCGGTGCCGCGGACGCGGTATCTGCGGCCCACGACCAACGTGGCCGACAGGGGAAAGATCACGCGGATGCTGGTCTTGTTCTCCGTGGTGTCGGACGCGGTGAAGCCGGAGGCACTGGCGCCGGTGAACGTTCCCCACGCGGTTGCGTAGGTGTTCAGGGCTGTGCCGGTATTGAGCGCGGTGTTCGGAAGCGGGGCGCTGTTGTAGTCCTCGCCAAGCGGGCCGCCGGCCTCGTAGCGCTCGCGGTTCTGCGCCTGGGTGAGCCCGTAGTTGTAGACGACGGCGCGAATGTAGCCGCGGTTGCTGCCTCCGGCGCTTGAGGCACCGAGGTTTGTGACGGCGCCGCTGTAGTCGTTGGTGTCGGCGGCGGAACCTGCGGCGACGCCGTTCATGTAAAACGTGCCGACGCCCGCGGCGCGCACGTACGTCAGCTGCACCATTTCGCCGGTGGGCAGAACGGCTGTCCCGGTGTTGGTGATGCCGGTGTTCTTTTTGTACGTCGTCGGCAGGAGCGTCGTGCTCGAATTGGTCGTCAGCTCAAATCCCAAGTTGGCGGCACCGATGAGGGTGGTGTTCCCCATGCCGGCCCGAATGGTCGCCCAACACATGACCGTGAAGTCGGCGGTGCCGAACGCCGGCAGGCTGAACGACGGGCCCGCAAGCACGGAGTCCATCAGCATGAGACCTTGCGCGGGGGCGCGCGGGTTGACTGCAGGAGCCGCGGCGTGGCCGGTGTTGGCCGGCGTCACGAACGTGCTGCCGCTGGCGCCGGCTGCGGCCTGCGCGTCGGTGGCGGCGAGCGAGCTCGTGCTGGCGCGCCACGTGCCGTCGCCGTGCAGCTGCTTGTCTTGGTCGCCGGCCGCGGGGATGGGCACGAGGCCTTTGCGGCCGGCGGTGCCGGCGCTGGCGCCGGTCATGATGGAGCTGACGATGGTGTCCCAGAAGCTCATGGCGGTCGGGTTGCTCGGGTTGGTCGGTTACTGCTTGTACTGCATGATCTGGACGACGGCGTTGGTGGCCGTGGCGCGGATCAATTGGCAGAGGTCGGCTTCCTCGCGGGAAAGCACGACGGCGGAGTCGTAGGCGACGCGGCGGCCCAGGCTCGTGGTGGGCGGCGTGCCTTGGACGGTGTAGCGCAGGTCGGCGTCATCGACGCAGAACCGCACGAACTTCGTGTTCGGGTGCAGGGCTCCAGCCGCAAGGAGCGACAGGAGCGTGAGCGCGGTGCTCGAAACTACTCCGCTCTGGTGGGCGGCGTCGGTGTTCGGGATGCCTTGGAAATCGATGAGCTTCATGGCTGGTCGGAAAATGGTGCGGGGCTCCTCCTCTCGAAAAAGCCGGCGTGGGCGAACCCCTTCTCCCACGCCGGCCGACTACTGCTTTCCCCTGCTTGCCGCCGGTGAATACAACCGAAGCCGGCGGCAAAATTACTCAGGCAAACTGGCTCTTGTGGCGGAGCGCGATGCCCCAGTTGGCATTGAGGACGGTGCTCGCCCAGAACGCCTTCCAGCCGACCGTGATCCACTGGTTCAGCGGGTTGCCGCTGTCGGCCTTGTCCACGATGACGACCTGCGGCTTGGCGATGGTGGCGCCGAGCTTCTTCATGTTCACGGTGCCGTACGCGCCTTTGCCGGTCACGATGGTCGTGTAAACGAGGCCGGTGGTGTTCGTGCCGGCGCCGCTGAACGTCGAGGCGAACGTGCCCTCGGTTTCGTCTTCCTGGAACGGGTTCGTGCCCTCGATGAAGCGGCAGCCGTAGAAGTCGCCGATCTCGCCTTTGAAGATCCGGTCCGCGTAGTTCTGGCGGACGACCTCGCGGAATTCCGAGTTGTTCAGAATGTCGCGGGTGCCCTGCGGCGGGATGATCGCCACGTACACGCCGTTGACCTTGGGCGCGCGGTTGATCTTGAGGCGGGTCAGCGAGTCGAGGAAGTCCTGCGGGAGCAGGCGGGCGTTGGCCAGCGTCGCCGGGGAAATGGCGGCGAAGTTGGCGAGGCCTTGCGCGTAGCGCTTGGTCATGCCGGTCGTCGGGTGGCACAGCTGGTTCCGCACGAGGGTGTCGACGTCGAGCGCGAATTCCTCGCCCATCAGCTGGATGGCGGTGTTCAGGTACTTCACGAGGCCGACCGTGTTGGCGATGTCGGTGACCTTCGCCACCTCGCCGCGCTGCGCGAGCGCGACGTCGACCGGCGTAAACGCGATGGCGCGGAAGTTGGTCGGCGCGGTGCCTTCCGTGAGCGCGGCCGGGGCGCCGGTCGCGGTCAGGTCGGCCTGCGGCGGCCGGAAGAACCGGACGGACGTCGCGCCGGCGCCGGGCTCGAGCTCCTCCTGCATGGCGAATTCGGCGAGGCGGGTTTCCTGCACGGCGTAGTCGAGGAGCTTCTTCGAATACTTCGGCTGGATGGTGTTCGCCACCACGGTCGTGTTGATGAGACCGAGGCGGTAAATCGCGCCGGTATCGATCGACTCGAGGGTGATGGCGAGGTGCGCGGCGGCGCTGGCGGCGAGGAACGTGGCGGCGGCGGCCGGCACGGAGAAGAAACAGGCAACGAGCGCCGAGGCCACAAGAGCGGCGATGGCGTAGGTGCGGGAGCGGAAGAATTTCACGTTTATGATGGTGCGCCTGGAAAGGGAGGCGCGGCCCTTGTTGGTGTTGGCTCAGCCCCCGTCCGCGGCGCGCGCAATGGCCATGAGTTCGTCGTCGGAGACGTCTCCGTCGGTGCTAGCTCCGGGCCGTTGCTGCGTGGGGTGGCCCCCGCGCGGCTGGGTGAGTTTGGTGAGGCGCCCGACCTCGGCTTTCGCCGTGTCGAGTTCCTTTTGCAGCGCGTCGACGCGCGCCGACTTTTGCAGCAAGCGGCCCACTTCGACGGCAGCTCGGAGGCCGTCGGGACGCGCCGTCAGAAACGCGCCCCACGTCTTGTCCTGCAGGAGGGAGTTCGCCGCCTTGACGACGGGGTTCTCCGGGTTGCCCAGCTCGCGATCTTCGGCGATCAACTGCTGCGTCGTCTTCTGCCAGCCTGCTTGGAATTCAGGCGAGCTGATGTCCGAGGGGGCGCGCTCCGTGGCCGCCGGTGTCTGCCGGCGCAGTTTCTCGGCGCGTTCCCGCGCGAGATTGGCCATTTCGTCGTTCCCTTCCTCGTGGTACTTCTTCGCGATCTGGTCGTACGTCGCGGCATCGACGCCGTGTTCGTCCTTGGCTGGGCCGGCTTTGAGCTGCTGCACCTCGCGGCGCAGCGTCTCGAGCTCCTGCTCGTAACGGGTCTTCACCTCGCGAAACGCGGCCTTCTCTTGGTCGAGTGCCTTCCACGAGCGGTCCTGACGTTCCTTCTCTTTCTGCGCCTTGCTGAACGCAGACTGAGGCTTCTCGTCGGCGCCCTGTTCGCCGGGCGTGGCGGTCTTGCTCGGGTCGGTGTCCTGCGGCTTCGCCTCCGTCTTCTTGCCCTGTTCGCCGGGCTGGGCGTCTTCTTTGGCGGGGGCGGTCTCGGGCGCGCCGAGGGCGCGGTCGGCCTCCGCTGCAATCGCCATCAGGTCGAGATCGTCGGCGCTGGTGTCGGTGGCGGCGTTGGCCGGCGCGTCGGTATCGGCGGCGCTGGCTGCAGGGGCTTCGGTTTCGGTCGGGATCATGGGCTTGTCGGTTACGGATGGTGCTGGTCGAGGCTGCCGACGTCCGTGGCGTCGGTGCTCTCGGGTTCGCTGCTGGGCGCGGCAGCGAGTCGCGTGATTGCTTTGTGCATTTCGAACCCGGCGCGGGCTCCCCATGCGAATTTGGCCCGCTCCACGATCTCGGCGGAGGGGGCGGAAATGGTCTGCGTCTGCAGCTGGAGCAGCCATGCGTGCATGGCCTGCTCGATCTTCAGGCCGGTCGGGCTGCGCAGGGCGGCCTCCCAGCCGTCGCGCTCCTGGGCGTTGAAGTTGACCGGGATGGGCGTCGTCTTGGCGGCGTGAAGCGCGGCGAGCCACGCTTGCTCGTGCTCGCTCATCATGGCGCGCAGCACGGTGCGGCGCGGCGCGTCGAGGAGGGTGCGCTCGTCCTTGGTCAGGAGGCAGCGGCGGAGGAGTTTCTTCAGGGGGTTCATGCGGCGAGAAGTTGGGCGAAGTCGCCGGCCGGATTGCCGCCGGCCATGGCGGCCATCTGCGCGGCCTGCTGCTGTTGCTGCTGCTGGATGGCGAGCTGCTGCTGGGCGGCCTGCGCGAGCTGCTGGAGCTGGCGAAGTTTGGGCGTGACCTGTTGCGCCTGCTGCTTCCACGCCTCGGGCGCCGTTTGCTGGGCGGCCTGCGCGTGCTGGGTGGCGTGCTGGGCGGCGAGGACGATCATCTCCGGGCCGATGGGCTGGCGCGTCATCATCCGGCGCTCGAGGAATCCGAACAGCGAGCCAAGGTGGGCGAGGTGGTCGTCGGTCTGCTTCACCTCGCTCGGGAAGCCGATCAACATGGCCGTGATCTCCTGCGCTTGGTCCTCCATCTGCGCGGCGGCCTGGGTGCCGGCGTTCAGGAAAAGGCGCTTCACCATGCGCGGGTCGTTGGCTTCGAGGACCATCTTGCGCAGCTCGCCCTGCTCGATGTAAGGGTCGCCGCGGAATTGCTGCAGGAGGGCGAGCGCGCGCTGCGTCGTGGCGGCGCGGTTGTTCTCGCCGGATCCGGAAAGCTCGATGCGGTACTTCCCCTGCAGGGCGAGCTCGGGCAGCTGCTGCAGCTCGTCTTGGTAGAAGTAGTCGAGCGAGGTGGCCGCGTACTGGAGGAGGATGGCGTACGCCAATTCGAAGCCGTGGCCCAGCTCGCGGCGGAAGATGCGGGCGCGGAGGCCGGTGCTCTGCGCCATCACGTTGCCGATGAGGTTCGTCTCGGTCGCGGTCTTCCGGTCCTTCGGTGCGGCCTGCGCGGGCGTGCCGTAGTCGATGGTGCCGACCAATTCCTGCGCGGTCTGGCGCGTCGCCAGCATGCTGGCCGGAATGTCCGGCGGCGTGCCGGGGGTCTGCACGGCCTGCAGCTCGAACGGCACGATCTGGCCCGGCACCATGCGCAGGTTGGCGTTGTTCGGGACGCCGTTCTTCGCGTAAAACATCGGCGTAATCCAGAGCGTCATCCAGTCGCTGTAGGCGTTCCACTCCTTGCAGAGCTTGGCTTCGAACGGGGCCACGCGCTCGCAAATGCCGCGGGAGTCGTAATAGCCGCGGTCCTTCGTTTCGCAGTTGAGCTCGAAGAACGGAAACGGCGGCAGCTTGTCGGAAAACGGGCCTTTCGTGTAAGGCAGGCCAAATTCCGGGCGCAGCTGCGTCCTCGGCAGCTGGGGCGAGTAGGTCCGCACGCGGATCTGCCCCCGCTCGTCGCGGTAGAACAGCTCCCAGACGACGATCTGGGCGTCGCGGCCGCCCTTGGTGATGCCCTCGCGCTGCACCTTGGCGTTCTCCTGCGAGTTGGCGTCGGCGCCGGTGCCGGTCAGCAGCTTGTCGATGGTCTCCTTCTTGGTGTCGAAGCCCTGCGGGTCGTTCGTCGGGTTCAGCCGGCGGTACGCGTGCTTCGAGTAGTGCTGCACGTGGACGATCCAGTCGGCCTCGCGCACCTGGCCGGTCCACGCCGGCACGATCACGTGCAGGGGGTTGATGGCCTCGAACCGGACACGCTCTTGCTCCGCGTCCCAGAACACCTTCAGGACGCACTTGCCGCTCTGCATCATGCGGTCGGCGCCGATGACGATCTCGCGCTCGAAGTTGCTGTTCTGCTTCAGCTGGTAGTCGAACCACTGCGCGGCTCCGGTGCTGAATTTCTGCCAGTCCTGCTTCAGCGCGGTGAAGGTCGCCACGGTGTCCGTCGCGAAAATCTGGTCGATGTAGCCGGGCTTCTGTTTCTCAATGAGGGTGTCGGCGAGCGGGTAGTGCAGGTCCGCGGCGCCGGGGAACGGCACGCGGCGGCGGCGGAGGCCGTCATGCCGCATCTGATACCACGTGGTCTGGCGGTCCTCCCATGTCTTGCGGTCGTTGATGGCCGTCAGGATCTCCTCGTGGGCGGGTACGCAGTCGCCTGTGCTGGTGTCGTTCATGGCGTGGGTCAGCCGGCGTAAGCGCCGGGGATCTCGATTTGGTCGTGGCCGCGCTCCTCGAGCATGCGGTCCAGCAGGGACAGGTTGTGGCCGGGCACGCCGGCGAAGGGGACGGGCTCGAAGGCGGGCGGCTCATCGAGGGCGCCCACGATGGCGTCGGCGCGGTCGGGGGAATCCTCGCCGCGCTCGCGCATGTCTTCCTTGGACTCGACCTCGAGGACGCCGGTCGACGGGGCGAAGCCCACGCGGGCGGTCAGCTGCGCGATGGTGACGTCGTCCAGCCCTTCGCAAATGACGCGGCCCAGCTCGAACTTCTTCGAGGCCTCCCACCACATTTCCGCGCCGCGGTTCTTGTAGTCCTTCCGGCGGGCCTTGGCGCCGTTGTTCTCGCGGCCCAGGCGCCAGCCCATCTCCGCCATCCGGTCGAGCATGGGCTTGCCGAGGCCGCCCTCGTCGCCGCGGACCATGCGCGCCACGGCGTCCTGCCCGAGGCCGAGGCGGTTGAATTGGTCGATGAATTGGCCGCAGGCGCGCATGGTGTCGCGCTCGCGCCACGCGGCCACGAGGCGCACGCGGTTGCCCACGGCCTCGGCAATGGTGTTCTCGTCGCCTCCGGCGGCGAAGTCGCAAAAGAAACGGTGGGCGCCGGGGCTGAACGGCGGCGGCGTGGCGATGCAGCGCTCCACCCAGCCCCGCTGGATGCAGGCGCCCTCGACGCCGCCCATGAATTCCGCGAAGACCTTCGAACGCACCAGCCGGTCGTCCTTGCCGCGCTTGTTGATGAGCTCCGCGTTCTTCTTGTGGTCGGCGTGCGGGCAGTGGCGCGACGCGATCTGGTGGGTCCGCCAGAACCGGGCGTTTTTCGTGTGGCTGTTGTAGAACTCGCCGGAGGAGCCGCCGCAGCTGCTCGTCAGCAGCAGGCTCTGGTACGTGCATCGGTCGATGGCCTCGAAGATCTGCGGCTTCACCGACTTCGCCTCGTCCACGACGATAAGGAGCGGGCCGTCGTGCTGGAGCAGGTTGTAGAACGGGTCCTTGTTGCCGTGCCAGCCCTCGAACCGGCCGCCGTCGTTCGTGGCAAAGCCGATTGCGACGGAGCCGTTGGGCGCGGTGATCTGCGTGTCGGTGAAGTCCCAGCCTTCGAGCCGGCGCTGGCAGGCCTTCAGCGCGGGGAACACCTGGGCGCGCACCTGCCGCTCGACGCCGGAGGTGATGACCACCTTGGCGCGCGGGTAGAACGTCATAAACCCGAGCACGGCCGTCGGGATCAGCATCGTCGTCTTGCCGGCGCCGTTGCAGGTGCGCGCGCTCACCTTGCCGCCAAGGTCGAGCGAATCGAGGACCTGCTTCTGGCGGTCGTTCTCTACGACGTCGTAGTAGTGCTCGTTGGTGACCGGGTCGCGGCACTCGCCGACCTTGCGCTCCTCCGGGGCGTCCATGATCGGCAGGCCGAGGAAGAACCGGCCGAAGCCGTAGAACGAGCCGAGCAGGCGCTTCTGCTCCGCGCTCAGCGAAGCGATCGCGATTTTCTGGGGCGCCTGCGCGGTGGCCGTCATGCGGGTGCTCCTTGCTGCGCGCTCCGCTCGGTGATGACCTCGCGGCGGACCTGCGCCATGGCGTGGAGGGCGTCGACGGGCACCGTGATCGTGACTCCGCCCGGCATGGCGGCGCCGTTGTGGCTGTGGTTGATGTCGCCGGTCAGGTGCATGCCGGGGATCTTCCCCAAGGCTGCCAGCAGCTGGCCGTCGGTCTGGTTGGCGAGCGTGCCGTAATGCTTTTGATCGCGCTGGGCGCGCTCGCGGCGGAGCTCGTATTCTTTGACGTCCTTGGCGTTCTTGCCGTTCTCGGACTTGCAGACGGCGAGCAGCCATTCCTGCGCGTCGCCGGCCTCCTGCATGGCCTCCATGAAGCGGGCGTGCAGGATGACGCTGCGCTCGTACAGGCGGGCGATGATAAGCTCCGCCTTGCTGGCGACCTGCCCCAGGCATCGCCGGTAAAAGGCGAACACCTTGGGTTTCCGCAGCACCTCGGAGGCGATGGCTCCGGCGCTGTCCT
Source organism: Verrucomicrobiia bacterium Tous-C4TDCM (assembly GCA_002304315.1). Classification (GTDB taxonomy): domain Bacteria; phylum Verrucomicrobiota; class Verrucomicrobiia; order Verrucomicrobiales; family Akkermansiaceae; genus Haloferula. The sequence goes on along the minus strand of NEUO01000013.1, from coordinate 11,807 downwards.
TCGAATAGCCGGCCTCGGTGGCGGCGCGCGCCATCTGGCCGTGCTCCAAGACGGCGAGAACAAACTTCAGCTCCCGCTGGGAAAGGTTGCCGGCGCCGTCGGGCAAGGCGCCCACGCCGACGGACTCCATCCGTTCGGCGACGGCGGCAAAGCTCAGCTGGGTCTGTTTGGGCTGCTCCTCGGGCACGCGAGCAGCTCACGCGCGCCCGGTCCGGGTTTCAGGGCCCTTCCATCGTTCGCGTCCTCCCAAACAGGACGCAATTGCCGGTTTGTCGGCTTCTCCCTTGCTTCAGCGGAGGCCGTGGCGGCGGTCGCGGCGGTGCCTCAGCATCCGCCGGACCTGTCGAACGCTGCGGTTCAGGGCCTCCGCCGTGCGCGTTTCGGTCCAGCCCATCTCGCGGTGGAGCACCCACGCCACGACGGCGCGGCGCCGGGCTCCGTCGCGGCTTTGCTCCTGGCTCTGCAACGTCCGCAGGCCGATGCCCACGGCGGCACAAACCTCCTGCAGGACCTGCTCCGCGTGCGCGCGCTCCGCGCGGGCGACCAGCTCGGGGAGCGTGGGCGGCGTATTCGGTCGGTGGGTACGCTGGCGCGTCATGGAGTTAGGGATACGCTCGGTCCTCTACTGCTTGTTCGACCTACCGAGCATCGCGTTGTCGATGGCGACTCGGATAAGCGCCTCGGGGTGTCCGCTCAGGCTCTTCTTGCCTTTCTGCACCTGCCACCAGAGCACGTTTTCCTCGCTCCATTTTTCGGTGATGGAGACGAGATTCGCGCGGTTTTTGTCGAGCCAGTCGAGGCGGTCGCCGTCGAGGATGGCGTCTTTTCCGGCGAGCAGGTCGCCGACTTCCAGCGTCATGCTGTCCGGGTCTGCGTTGAAGTCGTAGCCGGAATGCACGCGATGGTTGAGCCGCTCCAGTGTGCGGAGCAGTTGGCGGATCGCGTTGCATGGCGTCATGAAGAGCGCAGCGGCCTCGCGGTCGCCGCCGTCGCATTCCTGTTGTGCGAGCATCTCGCACTCGTCGGCCACTTGAGCCGGTGTCAGTTTTTCTTGAGTTTTCATAGGAAAGAAAGAGGTCGAACCAATGTGCTACAGAGAACGGCCCCCGAGCGGGCCGTCTCTGACCACGGTGTTCTGTGGCCCCGTGGCCTTCTTGGTTTTCCAACGCGCGTCTGCGGCGGCTTTGCCCGCTGCGGATCGGTCCTTCTTGCTCGTGCGTTTCCATCGCGCTTTTGCGGCTTTCGCTCGTTGCGTGTCGCCTGCAACGCCCTCCGAAATTTCGTTCAGGAGCTGCAGCGCATCGTATGCTTTTGGCACAAGCGGATGGCCGCGCCCTTCTTCGTCTGAGATCATATCTTCTAGCCACCCCGTAATGGTCTCAAGGTCGAACCCCTGAGCGGCGGCGGTGCTTTTTTCTCCGAAGGCTTTCATCGTGCAGCCTCCGCTCGTTTGAGTGTTTCGAGTGCTTCGCGGCGCACGTATTTCCCCGGCTTCGCCTCAATCATTAGATTTGCGTAGCGGCGGCATTCTTCGCGGAGGCCGTGGTGCTCTTCGCGCGTCAGCGTGTGTCGAGTGGCGCTGAGGAGCTTTGAAATTGCTAGGTTGGTTTTCACTCTGGTATCTCTATGCGTGCGCGCACGCATTGCAAGGTCTTTCGGTTGGATTTTCGCGCCCGTTTTGGAAGGCCACAGAACCCCCGATTAGAGCCAACGGCTAGCGCCGTGGCTCACTCGGAACGTTATGACGACCTGTCGGCGGGCGCCATTGGATCTTTGCTCGGGTCTACGCAAAGGTCGCAGACGCAGCGAAATTTTCCCATACGCTGCCAGCCGCGGGCCGCAACGTCCGCAAATCTATAGGTGATGCCGCATTCGACGCATTTAACTGCGGGGCCGATGCCGGATCTAGCTTCTCGTTTCGCCTGTTTTCTTTGGATGGCGGCTTTGCCTTTGTCGCTGGCGAGGTACTTCGCGCGGGCGGCCTTTCCCTGCGGTGTGTGGTAGTACCATTTTGAATACGCCGGGTTGCGCCTCCCGTCGGGGAGCGTAGACGGTGGCCGCTCCTCCGCGGCTGGGACAGTTTGCTGGGCTGCCTCGATGGTCGCCGCGGCCGGCGGACTCCCCGGCAGGCTTGCTTCTGCGATCATGGCGGTTGGTGTCCTCCCTCCAGTTTAGCTCGGCTTGATGCCCAGCAGCTCCTGCTCCTCGACGGTGAGCTTTCTCAGGATCTCGGCGCGGCGGCGTTCCTTGTTTCGTGGGTCCTTCGCTTCGATCTCCGTCTCGATCACGTGCAGGGCCGCCGTCCAGCTCGCCATCTGCGCGCTGAATGCCGGCGCCGTGCTGTGCACGTAGCCTACGGGCGTCAAAGCTCCTGTCGGGCGCAGGTCGATAGTCGCGATGATGTTTCGCAGCAGGCCGTGCACTTCGAGGCGCGCGTGCGCCAACCACTGCGCGCCTTCCTCCGGCGGGAATGCCTCCGTTGCCTTTTGGACGACCAGGCGCAGCCGCTCTCCGATGTCGCCGGTGTCGGGCGCAATGATCGGGACAGGCGCCGCCGCCGGTGTCGCGGTGGCGTCGGCGTGCAGGTAGGTCAGGACGATCCGCTGGCGCAGCCATTCCAGTGCCGCTGCGGCCTTCTTGCTGCTCGGCCTCTTCCTGCGGTCGCGCTCCCATTGCGACACGGCGCTGTTGGTGACGCCCACTTGCGCTCCTACCTCGCCCTGCAATAGCTTTAGTTGCGTGCGGTGGGCGCGCATTTGGGCGCCGTATGTCATCTGTTCGGCCTGTAGCCGTAGCGGTAGCTGGGTGCTCATCGTGGTTGGTTCCTTTCGGTTGGGTTGAAAGTGCTTTTGTCGTTGGTGCTGGCGTGCGGCGGCGGTCGGTCAGTCCCTTGTGCTCTCGAGGAACCACGCCACCAGCAGCACGGCGATGGCGGCTCGGTAGCTTTGCGTCTCGCCCAGCATCGCCACCGCGTAAATCGCCACCATCGTGTAACGGCCGGCGTTGATGAACCGCTTCCGTCGCCGGCTTCGGTTTTCTTCAGCGGTTTTGACGGCCTCCACCAGACTTGCGCTCTGCATGCCGACTCGCCCTCGAAGGCCTCGAATGGCTCGGGCGCGCTGCCTCTTCACCGTTGCCGCAAAGTCGGGGTGCCAGCTGATTCCGCGCGCGGTGTCGCTCTCTTCCATCACGTGGAACTCCTTCAGCTTCCTGCACCAGCCAGCCTCGAACCATGCGCTGCTCATCGCTGCGCTCCTTCCAGGCGCCGGATCTCCGCGCGCTTGATGCCATCGAGGTTCTCGGTCCACTCGTGCACGGCGAGGCCGCGGCGGACTGCCTCCTGCTTTGTCCGCTCCCAGCTCTCCAGCGCTTTGGCAAACTCGGCAAAGCCGAGCCGCGCGAGTCGGTTCGTGTCGATTTCGATTCTGATCATTGGGTTCATCTGCTGCGCTCCTTGGGGTCGTGGTTCGCTGCCGGTCAAAACGGGATCTCGTTGCACACCTCGTGCATCCGGCGCGCGCAGGACTCGCCTGCGATCTTCCGAAAGAACGCGATGGGCTCGTTCGAGGTGACGACGACGGGTTTCCTCCGGGCGTACAGCTCGTCGAATAGCTCGCGAATCATCCGCACGTAGCGGCGGTCGCGGAGGTCCACCTTGTCGAGGTCGTCAATCAGGATGGTGTCGAACCGGAGGAGCCAGCGGTAAAAGCCGCGCGGGTCTCCGTCCATGTGGTGCTCGAAGTACTTCTCCGCGAGCTGCTGGCCGCTCGCCTTCACGATCTGCCGGCCGTGCCGAACGTGCAGGCGGCCAAGGAGGCGCCATGCCATCCGGGTCTTCCCTCGGCCGGTGCCGTGCGACCAAAGCCACAGGCCTGGGTGGGTGCCGCTCCACGCGTCTGCTTCGTCCCATGCTTTGAGGTTCGGCAGCAGGGTGCGATCGATCGGCGCGCGGAATTCCGCCGGGCATAGCTCTTTGAAAATCGCCATTCGCTGCTCCCGCACGTACTCCTCGATGTCGAACTTCTTTCCGGTGCCGGGCGGCGCGAGCTCGCCGGCCAGCTTCCACTTGGCGGCAATCTCGGCCATCAGGCTCCCCATCGGCTTGGGCTCCGGTCCCTTCGACCTTTCCTGCTCGGTCGCTGGTGGCTCCACGTGAACATGGGCCGGGACCGGCGTGCTCGGGTCGCCGTAGTCGGGGGTGGCGGGTGCGCTGGCGTTCTCGGTAGCGGTGCTCATGGGTCGCCAGTAGGTCAGCGCATGGCGGCGCCGTTGGGGGCTTGGTTGCGATCCGGGAAGGGCAGCAGCGGGACGCGCATGCGTTTGGCAATGGCGTTGTCGATGGCGGCCGGGGCCTGCTCGGCGCCAAACTCCACGAGCTTCTGCAGGTGGATGTGCGCGGTCTGCTCCGGCATCGGCCGGCTGTCGTTGAAGGTCTGCGACCAGTGGACAAGCCAGCGTTGCCACGCCTCGCGGACTGGCGGTGTGTCGAGGCTCGTGGGCAATTCGCTGCGGGCGTCGGCGTCGCGCGCGCGCGGCGCGCTTTCATTCCCTTCCATTCCTTTTCCTTCCATTCCATTCCCTTTCGTAGGGCGTTCGCTACCGGGCTGCGCGGGCGGTTGCTTGGCCGGCGCTTGGGGTTCGCTAGGGCGTGTGCCAGTAGCGCCGGCCTTGGCGAGGCCTCCGGCGCGTCCGCTCTTTCGGGCTGCGATTACCTTCTGCTCCGCGTCCGTCGGGTAAAAGGCGACCTTCAGCGAGCGGCCTCCGCCCTCGGTCTCGATCCATTCCCAGAGCTCGGTGGTCCGCCCGGTCTCTTCGAGCGTGACGCGGACCAGCTGCTGCCATTTGCGGTCGCTCCATCCGCCGCAGTTGTCGATGGTGCCGCCGTTCTCCTGGCCGATGCAGAAGAAAAGGAGGCAGAGCCATGTGGCGCGGTCGGTAGGCTCCGCGCCGACGAAGGCCGGCGAGTTGTAGGTGCTGCTGTGGATGTTCAGGAATTCCATGAAGGTCGGGGGTCTCGGTGGTTGTTCAGGCTGCGGCCATAAATCTGCCGGCGGTGCGGTGACGGCGGGGGAGGCGCATCATCGCGCGGCCGTCCTGCCGCCATTCGAGGGCGACGCGGACGATCCGGTGCCGCATGGCTCCCTCGCGCCGGAAGCTCGTTGTCGCGAGCCGTAGGCCAAGGCGCCGGGCTGCGTTGTGGAACGCCACGAGGTGCTCGGGTCGAACCACGTGTGTCTCGCCGATGGCCATCCGGCCGACGATGGCCTTGGCCATGCCGTAGGGGATACGCGCTGTGGTCGGTGGTGTCATGCCGGGTTGCTCCACTCGCGGGCCGGCGAGCCGATCTGGCAGCGCGGGCATTGCAGGATCCCGCGGGCAAAGCTGGCCTCTAGGATCTCTTCGAGGCCTGTGGTGGTCGCGCACTCCGGGCAGCAAAGCGCGGCCGGCTCGTCCAACAGGAGGGCGACGCCGAACATTTCTTGCGCCGGTCGTCCCGGCACCTGCCGGAGGTACTCCGCGATTCGGCCGCTCTCCGCGCGCGTGACGCGGAAGGGCTCGATCTCCTGGCCTGCCTTGATCGCCTTGTATCTGTGGCCAAGGATGGCGGTCAGCAATTCGCCGAGTCCGCGGTCGGTCTTTTGCTCTGTGGTCGTCATGAGGGGTCCTCCTGCTTTCGTTTGCTCCGGTCGGGAAATTCCATGTGCGTCACGATGGTCTCGCGGACGTAGCCCTTGATGCGGTCGCGCTCGTAGTAGGGCCTGGCTGTGCCTTCGCCCTGCACCAGCACCACGCGGCCGGTGGTGCAAAGGTCGCGGTATTCGGCGATCAGGGCCGGGTCATCGATCACGCACTTCTCGGGGTACTCGATCTTGCGGCTGTTCCGGGTGATCACCTCGAAGATGAGGCGCGGCTGCGCGGGCGCCGTCGCAGTCGCCGGGGAATAAGCGCCCTCCGCGTCCGCGGGAATGTAGCCGGTGAAAATGCGGGTGTTCATCCGCGGTAGCCCTCAAGGGCGAACATCTCGGCTTGGTGGCTCTGGATCGGGACTTGGTAGCGGACGGGCTCCGCCGGGGTCGGGGCGGTGTGGCGCGGCAGCGGCCGGCGGCCGGTGTTCTCTGGACCGACCTGCTCAAAGATCCGCTTGGCCTCGAGCGCGGGGCGGGCGCGCCATGGCGGGCCTTCGTCGCGCTCGATGAAACGGTGGCGCCATAGCCAGTCGACGTCGTCGGAGTGCGCGACGCTGATGGCCTCCCAATCGATCGCGTGCGCGCCGTAGCGCATCATGTCGTCGTAGATGGCCAGCCGCCGGCCTCGCAACTCGGCGAGGATCTCGTGCCATGGCTGTGCCTGGGTGGTCATGGTTGGAAAGGTTGCGAGGAAGGGCCGTGTCCTCCTCTGCGACGCTACGGCCCTCCCTCGCTGCTCCGCGTCTTGCGGTGCAAGGTCTCGCTCAGCGGTTCGGGCGGGTGTCGGGGGTGATGCTGCCGACCAGCGGCAGGATTCCGGTCTTCTCGCTGATCAAGCTGCGGATGTCGTTGAAGGCCGATTCCACGATCTTTTGGGGCCGCTCGATCTCGTAGCTGAACGTCGCCTTGCCGCCGGCCGCGCGGTAGCGGAGTCGGCAGAGGACCTGGTACTTCGGCGTCCCGCGGAAGGGCGCGACGGCGAGCGCGAATCGCTCGGGAATTGGCAGCGTGCCGTTCTCGCCGTGGCCGCCTTCCATTTTCTCGACGTACGTCAGCTGCTGCTGCCCGTTCTGGAGCTTGATGCGGCTGTCGAATGCCACATCGGTCTTCACCTGCAGCGTGGCGGCGATGCTCAGGAGCTGCTGCTGCGTGGGGAAGACTTCGTTCGCGCTGTTCAGCGTGACGGCACCGGCCGCCGGGACGATAACGTCGGCGACGTTGTCCTCGAGGAATTCGGCAAAGGCGCGCTGGTCGAGGCTGGTGCGGTTTTTGCCGATCCATCGCGTCCACTCCGGGGTCGGCGTCAGGTTCAGCGTGGCGCGGTGCTCCGTCCAGCTGGCCGCGATAACGCCATCGGTGTTCGGCTTGTGGTAGTCGAGCAGCGCACTGAAACTACCGCGCTGTTCGTTGGCGTCGCCGACGATTTCCGTGCCGGTCTCCTTGTGCTTCAGGACGTAGGCAATGAAGGATTCGGCGGTCTCGAAGGTGCCGGTGCCGCGCTTGCGGAGGGGCCGGTCGAGCAGGCCTTCGAGGCGCGTGATCGTCTTGTCCGGCCAAACAATGGCCGGCTCATCTCCCTGTTCGAGGGTGTTGTGGCGCGGGATGCCCATGCGGGCGAGGTCGGCGATGGCCTCGACCATGCTGCGGTCGGGCGTGCTGGCGGCTGTGGCGGTGGATGGATTCATGCTGGTGGTTCTTATTGGGTGGCGACTCGAAGGGGTTCCTGGGTGGCGTCCGGTACGACCTTGAGCGCCATGACCATCTGGTTGGGGTCGTTGCGGAGCAGGGCTCCGCTTTCTCCGACCCAGAAAAAGGAGACGCCGCGCTCCTGCTTCGGCTCCTTGATGTCGACGGTGTCCTCGATGCGGACGCCTTGCTTGGCGTTCGGGAGGATCGTGACCTTGTAGGTCAGGGTGCCTTTGCGGCCCGTCGCTCGGACGGCGCTGACGAGCTGGGCGAGTTCTTCGTCCAGCTGGGGAAGCGTGACGCCTCCGGTCTTGCCCTGCAGGAGGGCAATGAAGTTGCCGGCCGTGGCCGGCTGCTGTGGTTGGGTGCTCATACGAATTGGTGGTAGGCGCCAATGGGGCGGCCTCGGCGGCCAGCGGTGATCTTGGCGGAGCGGGCGAGGCGGGCCTCGGCGACGTGCTTCGGGTAGCCGAGGTCGACCAATGCGTTCACGACGCCGGCGTCGTGCCCGTCCTCCTGCTTCTTATCGATCAGGTGATCGAGGTGCGTCGCGTAATCGGCGCGCGTGGCGGCGGAAAAGAAATCCCACCAGACGATGCAGGCCACGGCGGGCTGGATCCGCGGGTCGAGGGCGTCGATCCTGCGCGCCCATTCCTGCGGCTGACGCTCGCCGAGGGCCCACTTGTAGCCGTTCGGGCAGATCCTCTTTGGATGGCTGTGCACGGGGCGCGGGCGCCTGGGTCTGGTGGCGTGCATGGTCAGTTCCGGTTCCAGCGCGTGATCGTACGCGGTGCGGTGCCAATGGCTCGGCGCATGGCCCCCACAATCGTGCCCTGCGTCGGCGTGTTTGTGTGCCGTCGTGCGCTACCCGAAGTTTGCGCAAGTTCCGGGTAAATCACGACGCGGATCGGCTTCAGGTCCGGTCGAACGGCGCGCTGCTCCGCCTTGGTCTCGTAGATGGCGAGCGTTCCGGTCGGGTCGATGTCGGCCCACATGCGGCGCGGCCAGCCGTGCTTCGCCTTCATCGTTTGCCCTTTCCTCCGCGGGCCTTGGGCGGCGCGGTGTCGAGGTCGAACTCGGGCGTCGCGACGCTGCTTCCCTCTGGCTGGGCGTTGGCAGTAGCGGCGCCGGAGCCGAAATGCTCCAAGCGGTCGGGCCCCCTCGGCTCCTTCGGCTCCGCCGGAAACGGCTCGTGGGATTTGCAGCTCATCGTGGCGTCGGTGCGCGGGAAGCGGAAATCCTGCGGCGGCGGGCCGCCGGTGCATTCGCCGACGCTCCCGAGCGGGGTCACGCGGAGGTCGCCTTTGACCGGGATCTTCTTCCACCAGCGGCAGGTGGAGCAGTTCGGGTTGCTGCTCATGCGCGCTTCCTCCGCTCCCCGACCCAGCCGGCGCGTTGCACCTTGTCGGGGGATTTGACGGTGTGGTTGGCGCGGTGGAGCTGCGCGTGATTCAAGCCCGAGCGTTTGCGGGCGCGTTTGCCAGTGGCGTTCATGGTGGTCGGGGTGGCGGTTAGTGGCGGCCGGCGGCGATCCGGCGAATGTATCCGCCGAGGCCGTACGTCTTGATGAGGTTGCAGGCGTCGCGCGGAATCAGGAGGCGACGGGCGCTCAATTCCACGCCGGGGATCTGTCCGTTCTGCCATGCGCGCCGAACGGTGCGCGGATGGAGGCCGAGCTCCTGGGCGAGCTTGCCGACCAAGATGCCGCGCGCGGGTTTGGGCGGCGCGATCTCGCGGTCCTTGGCCACCTCGGCGGCGGCGGCGGCGGTCGGGAACCAGCGGAGGTCGAGTCCTCCGGTGTCGGTGCGCGTGAGCGCGGCGTGGTTGTTTCTCATGTGGTCGAGGCGGGCTGGGGGGCTGGGGTGGGCGTCGCAAAATTGACGACCTGTCCGAGGTTTTCGGCTTGGGCGTGGCTGCGGACGATCTGCTCCCAGCGCTCCACGTCGCGCTTCTGCTCGGGCGAGCCGAGCCGGCGCAAAAGGCGGAGCCGCTCCAGTAGAAAGTCGGCGGTGGTGTCTCCCGTCTGTTTCATCGCCCGCACATTCGTGCATCGCATGCACATCCTTATCAAGCTCATTCTTGCATTCGCTGCACATTTGTGCGCGGCTCTCGCCGTGAGCTTGTTCCAAACTACCCTTCGCGATCTGATGGCGCTTCAAACGCCGGCGCTTTCGCAACAGGACCTAGCTGGCCGGTCCGGCATCTCCCACAGCACAATTTCCCGCATTCTTTCCGGCCGCGATCCGATGCCCGATCAAGTGGGCACGCTCTGCGCCGTCATTTCGAGCGACCGCGCGCAACGCGCGCAGCTGCTGGTCGCATGGCTCCGCGATCTGGTGAAGGTCGCCGAGGTGGCCGGCTTGGACGAGCGCCACGTTCGCGTGTCGGCGGCTTCCGAGGAGGCTGATCTTGCTTCAGGCAGCCTCGGCGCGGATTTGGCGCTGATCGCGGAGGAGTGCTTAGTTCACGACGACGTCCGCGAAACGATCGAGGATTTGGCGCGTATGATCGTTCGGCATCGGGCCGAGTTGGGCGATGTGGTGGTGCTCCTGGATGAAGCTAAGGCTGCTGCGGCGGCTCCCTCCCGTCCGCAGGCGGCAAAAAAGTAAGCCGTCAGTTACTTGGTGGCCTCGTCGGCCAACTTCCACCCTGAAGGCAATTTTGCCGCCGTCTCTCTTGCGTCGAATCGGTCAAACGGGTTCGGCTCGGTGACGGCAATCCACGCGCCGCGCTGTCGATCGTACATGGCGACGGTGCCGGTGCTGCGGTCGAGGCGCGCGATCCAGCTGCGGTCGGGGCCGACGTTCACGATCTCGAAGCGGGCGGTGTGGCTGCGGTGCCAAAGGGCGCCGGCTGAAAATCCGACGACGGCGGCAAGGGCGATGACGATGGCGCGGGCAGGATTCATGGCTTGGTTGTAGGTGCCGGCTTGCGCCGGGTCAAACGCTGCGGGCGGATCGCCTCGATCTGGCGCACCTCTTCGGAGCTGATGAGGGCGAGGTAGTGGCCGTGGATGATTTCTGGGCTGTTGCCGGCCTCGAATGCGACGAGCGCTTCGTTCCTTGTTTGCTGGATGCGGACCGAGATCCACGTGTGGCGGCAAATGTCGCTTTGCCACAGGGAGGCGGTGCGGCGGCGCTCGCCGGTGCCGGGGTCGGTGGTCCATTCGTGGAGGCCTGCCTGCTCGCGGATGGCGTCGAATAGGCGGCGGTCGCGCAGCTCGTCCCATAGGCGCACGTGCGTGCCCTCGGGCTCTTTGGTGCGGGCTGGCCATGGGGCCGCCTCCCACCACGCGCGGAAATTCGGGAGCGTGGTCGTGGACCGGATCTTGCCGCGCTTCTTGCCGCGGAGGACGCGGACGAGGGTCACGGTGCCCTCGGTCGTCACCTGCTCCGGGCGCAGCTCGGCGGCTTCGCTCGGGCGCAAACCCGCCAAAAGCTGCAGGGCGAGGTACCGAACGAGGCGGCCCTCGCCGAGGGCAAGGGCCGCTTCAAGCAGGGCGCGCACCTGCGGGGGGCGGAGTACCTTCGGCTGGCGGACGTCGGTGCGCGGGCGGCGCAGCTTGAGGAGCGGGTTGGTTGGCACGATTTCTCTTTCAACGAGCCACGACAAAAACGACGACGCCGCGGCCATGTCGTTGATGCGGCTCTGCGCGCTCACGCCCGGGCGGGAACGGAGCCGGAGCAGCGTCTCCTGCGAAATGTCGCCGACGGTGCGGAGGTCCTCGCGCTCCCTCCAGCTGTCGAGGCGGTACCAGAGATTGCGCACGGTGCGCGGCGCGGCGTTCTCGTCGTTCCTCTTGGTCTCGATGAACTGGGCCAGCAGGGCGTCGACGCGCAACGTGACGTTGCTCGGGACCGGGGCGGTGGCGAGGTGGGCGCGGACGACGTCGGTCAAAGATGCGGTCTGGAGGCCGGCGGCGTCGAGGAGGTGGCGGCTCGAGAAATAATCGGCGCGGGCTTTGGCGTCCATGTTGAGGCCGGCGGTGCCGACGTTGGCGGCGGCGCGCACGAGGCTCGTGTGGTGCGCGCGCGCCTCGGCCTCCTGGGCGAACCAGCGGCGGATCCTCTTCACCTTGCCATGGCGGTCGTGGTCCGTGGGGTCGCTGTAAACGACGAGCCATGGCGCGGTCGGGTGGTTCGTGCGGTAGATCTTGGGGAGCATTGTTCCAAGTAGAACAAAAGTAGCCACCCAAGGCAAACCTTTGTGTCCGATCTGTCCGCTAATCCGCAGCCGAATTCTGGCCGGTTCCTCCTCTGAAAAACGCTTTGCCGGGACGGCGGCGGCATCGGGCCTGCAGGCTTGGCCGGCGGTTCGGGAAACCGACGGCGGCGATCTTGCCGCGGACGCTGACGCCGCCGGCCGGGGCGGAAATCGATTGGCCGATGCACGTGGTCAACCGGCTGACCTTCGGGGCGCGGCCGGGCGATTATG
>NEUO01000129.1 GCA_002304315.1 Verrucomicrobiia bacterium Tous-C4TDCM | reverse complement strand
CGAAGCCCTCTCCGCCCTGACCCGGCTGCCGCACACCCTGGTCCGGATGAACATGGGCAAGATCCACGCCGCGATGTCGAAGGTCCGCATGGTGATCGACGGCCTCACCCGCAACATGCCGCTCGAAATCTTCGACAAGGGCCTGACCCGCCTCGACGGCCTCACGATCAACTATTTCCCCGCCACCTCGTCGCTCGGCGTCTCGCTTCCCAGCAACGCGCCCGCCGTCAACTCGCTGTGGATCCCCGCCCCGGTGATGAAGATCCCGGTCCTCCTCAAGCCCGGCCGAGAGGACCCCTTCACCCCGCTGCGCATCGTCCAGGCGATGATCCAGGCCGGCTTCCCGAAGGAGGCCTTCGGCTTCTACCCGACCACCCACGAAGGCGGCGACACCCTGCTCACCACCTGCGGCCGCGGCATTTCCTTCGGTAGCGATGCCACGGTGAAAAAATACTCCGCCTTCCCCACCATCCAGGTCCACGGCACCGGCCGCAGTAAGATCCTGATCGGCGAGGACATGATCGGCCGCTGGCCGGAGTATCTCGACGTCATCGTGCAGTCGATCTCCGCCAACGGCGGCCGCTCCTGCATTAACACCTCCGCCATCCTCGTCCCGAGCCACCGCGACGAGCTCGCGAACGCCGTCGCCGCCGAACTCGCGAAGATCCAGCCGCACCCGCGCGACCATCCCGGTGCCCTCCTTTGCGGCTTCGCCAACCCCGCGATGGCCGACGGCATCGACGACCTGATCACCGCCCACCTCAAGGATTCCGGTGCCGAGGACATCACCGCCCAACACCGTGCCGGCCCGCGGAAAGTGGAGGCCTTCGAACAGACCTACCTCTGCCCCACCCTCGTCGCCTGCACCGACAAGGACCATCCGCTCGCCAACACCGAGTTCATGTTCCCCTACGCCAGCATCGTCGAGATCCCGCAGGCCGAGATGCTCGCCAACATCGGCCAGACCCTCGTCGTCTCCGCCTTCACCGAGGACCCGCGTTTCATCGAGCAACTCCTCCTCAGCCCCGACATCGAGCGACTCAACCTCGGCACCTTCCCCACCAACCGCGTCCAGTGGGAACAACCCCACGAAGGCAACCTCTTCGAGTTCCTCTACCACCGCCGGGCGATCCAGGGGAATGTCGCGGTCGGGGCCTAGCTCACCTCCGCTTCCGCCTCAGCCCTAAACCCGGATGACGCTTGTTGTGCCGAAGCACTGTGATGAACACTTCATCCTGCGCGATTTCGAAAACCAGATGATAAGGAAACTTGGCCAAGTCGCATCGGCGTCGGAAATCGTCGAGAAGATGGAACTGCGTAGGAGCCATTTTGATCTTCTGCCGTGCGTCATCGAACGCCGCGTAAAACCGATCACCGGCCGAGTCCGACCGCTCGTCGTAGTAGCCAAGGATACCGCGAAGGTCTTTCCGAACCGACGGATGAAAGGTCAGTCTCATCTAGCCCGCATGGCCCGGAATTCCGCCATAAACTCTTCCTCGGGGATTCCTATTACCGCCCCGGATCCCAGTTCTTCCCCGCGGCGCTTCGCCTCGGTCAAGCTGTCCTCGTCGGAATCATTGGGATCGGCCCCATCAAGGCTGTCGAGAATCAGCGCGGCAAGATCGGCGCGATCCCCTTCGTCCAATGTCATCGCCAACGCACTGATTTCAGAGAGTGTCATGCAGAGAGGCTACCATTCCGGCAAATGCTTGCAAGCCGCCGCTTTCGCCACCAATCACGACGACGCTAGTCACACGTTATTGGAAAAGCGGGCTGGTGAATGCCGGAGCCTGAACCGCCAAAGCACCAGGTTCGCCAAGCTTTCAGGGAATTTCCCAGCCCCTGCCGCCTCTGTTTCAACGGTTTCAAACTTGGCGTCCTTGGCGTCCTGGCGGTTCACATTCATCCCATGACACCCTTCGACGCCCGACCCAGCCCCCGCCTCGTCTTCGGCCCCGGACGTCTCGCCGAGCTGCCGGACTGCGTCGCCGCCCTCGGCGCGAAGATGGTCCTCCTCGTCACCGACCCCGGCATCGTCGCCACCGGTCTCGTCGCCCGCGCGACCGCCCTGCTCGAAGCCGCCGGGATCGCGGTCACGGTCTACCAAGACTCCCACGTCAACCCCAGCGAATCCGACATCGAAGCCTGCCGCGCCTTCGCTGCCGACCTCAAGCCCGACGCCCTGATCGGCCTCGGCGGCGGCAGCAGCATGGACACCGCGAAAGGCTGCAATTTCCTCCTCCACAACGGCGGCCGGATGTCCGACTACCGCGGCTACGGCCTTGCAAAGAACGCGATGCTGCCCTTCATCGCCATCCCCACCACCGCCGGCACCGGCAGCGAGTGCCAGTCCTACGCCGTCGTGTCGCAGGACGGCACGCACGAGAAAATGGCCTGCGGCGACCCGAAAGCCCTCGCCCGCGTCGCGATCCTCGATCCCGAACTGACCCTCTCCCAGCCCCGCGCCGTCGCCACCCTGACCGCCCTCGACGCCCTTTCCCACGCCCTCGAGTCCGCCGTCTGCACCAAGCGCAACCCGGTCTCCAGCGCCTACTCCGGCGAAGCCTTCCGCCTTATCGCTTCCGCCATCCGCCCGACGCTTGACGGTTCCGCCGACCTCGAAATCCGCGGCCGCATGCTGCTCGGCGCCGCCCTCGCCGGTTCCGCGATCGAGAACAGCATGCTCGGCGCCGCCCACGCCACCGCCAACCCGCTCTCCGCCCGCTTCGATCTCGCCCACGGCCACGCCGTCGCCCTGATGCTGCCCCACGTGGTCCGGCTCAATGCCACCGACCCCGCCATCGCCGCGATGTACGAGAAACTTAGTAGCCACCTCGGTGAGCCCCTCCTTCCCTGGCTGGAGGAAACCATCGCCCTCGCGCAACTCCCCGCGCCCGCGATCGATCCCGCCGCCATCCCCGACCTCGCCGAAGCTGCCACCCATCAATGGACCGGCCGCTTCAATCCCGTGCCCCTCGACGCCGCGGGCTTCGCCCAACTCTACACCGCCGCCATCCCGCCATGCCGATGAGCATCAAGCCCCCCGGACTGCGGCAGCCCGCTGCCGCTTTGTTGCCACAGCCTGCTGTGGAGTCAGGACCCGACTCGCCAGCAGGCTGGCGGTCCGAGAGCGGCAGCAGCCCCACTTCGCTGAAGCTACGCGGGGCGGAGCTGCCGCAGTCCATGCCTCCCCATGCCGGGTCCACGCCTTCAATCTTTGACGTTCGACGTTCGATCTTCCCCGTCCTTCCCCTCATCACCCTCCTCCTCGCCGCCTGCGACAAACCGCAGCCCGCCGGCACCACCCCGCCCCCTGCCGCGAAAGCCCCGCCCGCCCTCACCGACTGGCCCGTCACCCGCGGCGGCCCGCAGCTCCAAGGCCGCGTCGCCGCCGCCCTTTTCCCCGCTCCCGCCATCGAATGGACCCACGACCTCGGCGCACCCTGCGTCGCCGAAGCCGCCGTCGCCGAAGGAGCGATTGTCGTCGGCGACGTGATGGGAAACATCCACTGCATCGACCTCGCCACCCGCAAACCCTGCTGGACCCACGAGACCGGCGACACCATCCAAGCCGCTCCCGCCATCTCCAACGGCCGCGTCTTCGTCGGTTCCGGCGACGAGAGCTTCCTCGCCCTCGATTTGAAGACCGGCGACAAGATCTGGTCGGTCCAGGGCGGCGAGAAATTCTCCTCCGCCGCCAGCATCGTCACCGCCCCCGGCGGTTCCGCCGAATGGGTCCTCGTCAACGGCTACGACGGCATCACCCGCTGCCTGCTCGCCCGCGACGGCTCCGAAGTCTGGACCTACAAGACCGACGACTACATCAACGGCACCCCCGCCGTCATCGACGGCCGCCTGGTCGCCTTCGGCGGCTGCGACAAGGTCATCCACGTCATCAACCTGGCCGACGGAAAGCTCGTCAACGAGGTGGTCACCGACGCCCAGATCACCAACTCCGTCGCCACCTCCGGCACCACGATCTACTGCGGCAACCACGCCAACCAGGTCATCGCCACCGAAGCCGAGGCCGAAAGCCTGAAGTGGATCTACCAACCCGGCGATTTTCCCTTCTTCACCGCCCCCGCCGTCGACGACGCCCACGTTTACATCGGCTCCCGCGACAAGTCCCTCCACGCCATCCAGCGCTCCGACGGCAAACCCGCCTGGACCTTCAAAACCGGCGGCCGCGTCGAGAGCTCGCCGCTCGCCTTCGACGACGCCATCGTCTTCGGCTCCAGCGACGGCCGCCTCTACGCCGCAAATCCCGCCGACGGCACCGAGCTCTGGCGGCTCGATCTCGGCGAAGATCTCACCGCTTCCCCCGTATATGCCCGGGGCCGGCTGATCATCGGCGGTGGCAAGGGCACGCTTTTCGTGATCGCGCCCTCAAAGTAGGAGTCGGGCCGATCACCTCCCCGGTTTCACGCTGACGCGGGAGCCACGCCTCGCACCGAGCGGATCCTTGACCCAGAGCCATATTCACGTATTTATGGCCACATGAAGACCACGATCGATCTCCCCGATGAGATTCTCGAGCGCACCAAGATCGCCGCCGCACGACGGCGCACCACCATCAAGAACCTCGTGATTGAAGGGCTTGAGGCCATCCTCCAGCAGGAATCGCCCGCGGCACCCGCCACCGATGCCTTGGCGCGCTTGCACCGCGGCTACCATCTTGGAGTTCGACCTCTCAGCCGGGACCAAATCCATGCCCGCTGAGCATTTCCTCGATACCAACATCCTCCTTTACGGCTACGACCTCGATGCCCCCGTCAAGCGGGACGTCGCGGAAGCCTTGATCGAGCGCGCTTTCAAGCAGCCGCAGGACACCGCCATCAGCGTGCAGGTGCTTCAGGAGTTCCATGTGAATTTCGTGCGCAGCGGCCATCCGGCCGCGGAGGCTCTGATTCTGATCGAGGACTTTTCCAGTTGGACGGTCATCGACAACACCCTCGCGCTTTTCGGACTGGGTCTCTCGCTGCAAGCCCGTTGGCAGATCTCCTTGTGGGATGCCATGATTCTTGCCGCCGCCCATGCCAGCGGAGCCCGCCAACTCTTCACCGAGGATTTGAATCACGGCCAGGACTACGGCGGCGTCCGCGTGGTGAACCCGTTCTTGTGATAGCTCAGCAACCTCTCCGCTCATTCCCATTCCATCGAAGTTCCCGGTGAAATCCCCCGGCCCGCCCTTTGCCAGACATCAAATCCGGTGCAAGCTCCCCGATTGCCTTCCGCGTATGGCTTAAGGCCTCGCGGGTTGTTCGTTTCTTTCCATCTTCATCCCCGCGACCCCTGACTCCTTTCCCATCATGTCCGACACCACCGCCACTCCGCCCCCGTCGCACGCCACCCGGGCCGGCAACTATTTCATCTCGAACTACCCGCCCTTTTCGTTCTGGTCCGAGGAGAACGCCGCCGCGGTCGAGGAAGCCTATGCCACCCCGCACGCCGGCACCCCGCCCGCGCTCGGCCTCTACCACCACATCCCCTTCTGCCGGAAGCGCTGCCACTTCTGCTATTTCCGCGTCTACACCGACAAGAACGCGGATCAGATCAAGCACTACCTCGACAGCACGATCCGCGAGTTGGAAATGATGGCCCGCAAGCCTCTCATCGCCGGCCGCAGGCCCCACTTCATCTACTTCGGCGGCGGCACCCCGTCCTATCTTTCCGCCACCCAGCTGGTCGACCTCACCGACAAGATGAAGGCGCTGCTCCCCTGGGACGCCGCCGAGGAGGTCGCCTTCGAGTGCGAGCCCGGCACCCTCAACCCCGGCAAGCTCACCGCGATCAAGGACATCGGCGTCACCCGCCTGTCCCTCGGGATCGAGAACTTCGACGACCGCATCCTGGAGATCAACGGCCGCGCTCATCGCACCAAGGAAGTTTACCGCGCCTACGAACGCATCCGCGCCGAAGGGTTCGAGCAGGTCAACATCGACCTCATCGCCGGCATGCTCGAGGAAACCGAGGACAACTGGCAGGTCAACATCGCCAAAACCCTCGAGCTGGCCCCCGACAGCGTCACCATCTACCAGATGGAAGTCCCCTACAACACCGGCATCTACAAGGACATGAAGGCCAGCGGCAGCCTCGTCGCGCCGATCGCCGACTGGGAAACCAAGCGCCGCTGGGTCAAGGAAGCCTTCGCCGAACTCGAAGCCAACGGCTACACCATCAGCTCCGGCTACACCGCGGTGAAAAACCCGGAGAGCACCAAGTTCCTCTACCGCGACTCGCTGTGGGGCGGCGCCGACCTGCTCGGCCTCGGCGTGGCTTCCTTCTCCCATGCGAAAGGCGTCCACTACCAGAACCTCACCGAAATCGAAGACTACGATGCCGCCATCGCCGCCGGCCGCATGCCGATCAAGCGCGCCCTCAAAACCACCGAAGAAGAACGCATGATCCGCGAATTCATCCTCCAGATGAAACTCGGCCGCGTGAAGGCCGCCTACTTCCGCGACAAGTTCGGCATCGACGTTCTCGAACGCTTCGCCGCGCCGCTCGCCCAGATTCAGAGCGAAGGCCTGCTCAACATCGAGGACTCCGCCATCGTCCTCACCCGCGACGGCCTGCTCTGCGTCGACAACCTCCTCCACGATTTTTTCCTGCCGCACCACCACACCGACAAGATCGTCTAGCACCCGTGGCTGCGGCATCCCCGGTCCTCGCAGCTTTAGCATAGTGGACCTGCCGCGAGCCTTCCATCAACCGCCGGCTCGCAGCCCTTCATATTCTCTTCGTCGTGCCTGACCGCATGGATTTGACGCCACCCACGCTCCCCGCGGAACTCGCACCTCTCCTCGCCGTCTCCCCTCTCGGCGAGACCCCGCTCGCGTGGATCCCCGCCGCCGATGTCCTCGCTCCCTATCAGCATCTCCTGGTCCACGACCACGACATGACTTCGGAGCTCGCTGGCTTCCACGGCGATAAGATCACCCTCGAAGTCCTCCATTCCCGTCAATCCGGCGACACCTACCTCCGCGAGGTCGTCCTCCACGCCGCCACCACCGGCAGCCCGGTCGAATACGGCCTGATCGAGATCCAGCTCGCCGCCTTCCCCGCCGATCTCCGCCCGCTGATCCTCGCCGGCCAGACCCCGCTCGGGTCCATCCTCAACGCCTCCGGCCTTGCCTATCGCAGCCACCCAAAAGGCTTTTTCACCGTTCCCGCCCACACCCTGGACCACATTTTTTCTCCATCTCCGGGTGGCGCGGTTCTATTCGGGCGCTACAATCACTTGGTTTATGGCGAAAGCACCTGCCTCGCCAGAATCCTCGAAATCCTGCCCACCGCTACGACACCCGAACGGACAAACTCCTGAAACTTTGCGCCCTTGGCGTCTTGGCGGTTCAATCCTCTTCATCCATTCCCGACATGCCCGACTACGACGCGATCATCATCGGCGGCGGCCCCGCCGGCTCCACCGCAGCCACCCTGCTCGCCGGGAAAGGTCACCGCGTGCTCATCCTCGAGAAGGAGACCTTCCCCCGTTACCACGTCGGCGAGTCGCTCATGCCCTTCTGCTGGTTCACGCTGAACCGCCTCGGCGTGATCGATCGCATGAACGAGATCGGTTTCGTCCGCAAAAGCTCGGTCCAATTCGCCACCACCGACGGCCGCATCTCCGCGCCCTTCTACTTCTTCCAACACTTCGACCACCCCGCCGCGACCACCTGGCAGGTCGAGCGCAAGGACTTCGACCTGATGCTCCTCGACAACGCCCGCTCGAAGGGCGTCGAGGTCCGCGAAAACACCACCGTCCTCGATTTCCTCAAAGAGGGAGACCAAGAGGGGGACGGGCGGCTCGCCCGTCAACCGGACGCAGCAGACAACCGTCGCATCACCGGCATCCGCGCCCGCACCGGCGATGGCCCGGACTTCGAGGTCAGGGCCCCGGTCACCCTCGACTGCACCGGCCGCGACGCCCTCTACCAGCGCAAGCACGGCAGCCGGAAACGCGATCCGATGCTCAACAAGGTCTCCATCTGGACCCTCTATCAGGACGCCAAGCGCGACCCCGGCCTCGACGAAGGTGCCACCACCATTGCCTACCTCCCGGAAGGCGGCTGGTTCTGGAACATCCCGTTGCGCAACGGAGTGGTCAGCTCGGGCATCGTCGCCGAGCGCGACTACCTCTACCGCCCCGGCGAAACCCGCGATCCCGCCGAAATCTACGCCCGGGAGATCGAGAACAATGCCTGGATCAAGGACCACCTTTCCGAAGGCCGGCAGTTCGGCGAATACTGGGTCACCGGCGAATACTCCTACCGCGCCGAGCACTGCGCCACTGATGGACTTCTGATGGTCGGCGACGCTTTCGCATTCCTCGATCCCGTCTTCTCCTCCGGCGTATTCCTCGCGCTGAAGTCCGCCGAAATGGCCGCCGACGCCGTCGATGCCGCCCTCGAAAAAGGCGACACCTCCGCCGCGGCCTTCGCCACCTACGGCGAGGAACTCTGCGGCCACATCGAGACCATGCGCCGCATCGTCTACGCCTTCTACGATCCCGAGTTCAGCTTCGCCAAACTCATCCGCAAATACCCCGACCTCCGCGGCCGCCTGACCGACGTGCTGATCGGCAATGTCGACGGCAAGGACTACAGCGACCTCATGCGCGCCATCTCGGAACTCGCCGAACTCCCCGAGCCCCTCGCCTACGGCCGGGTCCCGGCGGCGGTTTGAGCACCGGGCCCGACGTAATCAATCACAGGTGTTATCGTTCCGACCGTTACTCCGAGAATCGAAATTCAACCGGCGGCAAGCCACGGCAAGACTTCTCGACATTACTACAGTGAAGCTTTCCCTTGTTCTCCTTCTTGGCGTCTCCGGGTTGGCTTTAGCCTTCACTTCATGTGACCCCTCAAGAGGGGTTAACGGCTCCAAGAAAAGCCAACCTGACGAGCAATCGAAGATCCAAGATGCCTCCCGGCCCGGCGACAGTATCAACGACAAACTTGAGCGAATGGTGCTCCCGTCGGTCTACTTCGATGAGTGTCCGCCCGAAGAAACCCTCTATTGGCTAAGGATCCGCGCATACGAATTGGACTCCGAAATCGACCCGCCGGTCCGAGGAGTTCCAATTTTCATCTCGTTTACCAGTCCAGGAGGAAGCCTCGTGACAAAGAGAATCCAGGATCTGGCCCCGGACGAAAGAGACTTTGGGCAACGGCGGATCAATATGACGGAACGGAAGGATGCTGCCTATTTGGATGTGCTCACTGAAATTTGCAAACAAGCCGAACTGGACGCCTACTCAACAACAGTCGGACTATGCATCGTTCCCTTGGGTGAGAAGCCCGCAGTTCCATCGAACATCAAAGATTTCAAAGTCCTGAGAAAAGTCACAAGGTGAGCCATTTCCTTTTTCAAACTTTGCGTCCTTGGCGACTTGGCGGTTCATTCGTCTAACTCACCGCAGTGAACCTCGCCTTCCTCACCCCCGGCACCGGCTCCTACTACTGCGGGGCCTGCATGCGCGACAACGCCCTCGCCAAGTCGCTCCACGCCGCCGGCCACCGGGTCTCGCTGCTGCCGATGTATCTCCCGCTGCAGCTCGACGAGGAAAAGCACGCCCAGGCCGGCAACCCGATCTTCTTCGGCGGGATCAACGTTTTCCTCCAACAGAAGCTCCCGATCTTCCGCCACCTCCCGGACTGGTTCCACAAGCTCCTCAACCACTCCGGCCTGCTCCGCTCCGCCGCAAAGCGCAGCCACATGACCTCCGCCCGCGAGCACGGCGAAATGGCCCTCGCCATGCTGCGCATCGAGGACAGCCACTTCGGCAAGGAACTCGACAAGCTCATCGACTTCCTCGCCACCGAAAAGCCCGACGTTCTCTGCCTCGGCACCGCCCTCCAGGCCGGCATGATCCGCGAACTCAAGCGCCGCCTCGGCGTGAAGATCATCTGCACCTTCCAAGGCGAGGACAGCTTCCTCGACGGCCTCCCGGAGCCTTTCAAAACGAGCTGCTGGAACGAACTCCGCATCCGCCTCGCCGATACCGACCTGCTCGTCGCCCCCAGCCAATTCTACGCCGACCTGATGCGCCGCCGCCTCGGCTCGCCCGATCTCCAGATCGAAGTCATGCCCAATGGCATCGACCTCGAAGGCTACCGCGTCAGCAAGCTTCCCACCTCTCCGCCGGTCATCGGCTACCTCGCCCGGATGATCCGAGAAAAGGGCGTCCACCACTTCGTCGAAGCCTTCATCCACCTCCGCAAGCAACTCCAGCACCCCGACGCGCGCCTTCACATCGCCGGCGCCGCCACCGCGGGTGACCAGAAGCTGATCGCCGAGCTCCAGCAAAAGCTCGCCGCAGCCGGCCTCGCCGACCAGGTCACCTGGTCGCCCAACATCTCACGCGAGGAAAAGGCCGACCTGCTCGCCTCGCTCACGATCTTCAGCGTCCCCGCGACTTACCCCGAAGCATTCGGCCTCTACACGGTGGAAGCACTTGCCAGCGGAGTCCCGCTCGTCCAGCCCGATGCCTCATCGTTCCAGGAAATCATTGCCACCAGCCAAGCCGGCATCCTCGTCCCGCCAAACAACCCGGCCGCCCTCGCCGCCGCCTGGCACGATCTCCTCACCCGGCCCGAGCGCCTGAAAGAACTCGGGGAAAACGGTCGCCGTGCCGCGGAGCGCTCCTATAGCGTGGAAGCCATGCGCGACCGCTTCCTCGTTCTCGCACAGCCCCTCGTCCCATGAGCAAACCCGCCTTCGAGATCCAGCGCCACGTCGAGTTCTACGAAACCGACATGGCGGGCATCGTCCACTTCTCGAATTTCTTCCGCTACATGGAGACCTGCGAGCACGCCTTTGTCCGCAGCCTCGACCATGAACTCCACGGCATGCTCGACGGCCTCGAAACCGGCTGGCCGCGCGTCAACGCCAACTGCGACTACCGCGCCCCCGCCCGCTTCGGCGACCTCCTCACCATCCGCCTCCACATCGCCGAAGTCCGCACCCGCTCCGTCCGCTACCGCTTCGAAATCGTCCGCGACGCAACGCTTATCGCCGAAGGCTCCATCACCGCCGCCCACGTCGCCATGACGCCCGATGGTATCAAAGCCGTTCCCCTCCCAGAACAACTCCGCCAAAAGCTTCTGACCTTTCGGAGTGCGGTGGCAGAGTGAGTCTTCGAACGCCGACACCGCTTTCGCATCACCCCGGCGCTGCCTCCTTTCAAGTTCAGTTCCGCCTCACCCTTCTGCTCTCCGAATAGTTTCCACCCCAGCCGAAACAACCTACCCCGGCACCACAACCCACCTCAAAGCTCCGTCGCCGCTCGAAGACCCGCTCTGCCGGCGCACTCCAAAGTTTCCGACACCCCAATGAAATCCATGAACTGGTTCTACCTCGCCCTCGTCACCGTCGCCTGCTGGGGCCTCTACGGCATTTTCCTCCACGCCGGCCAAGTCGCCATGGCCGACAAGGAACTCGCCCGCTACAAGGCCTTCCTCTTCGTCGGCATCGCCTACTTCCTCGTCGCCGTGCTTGCGCCTCTCGCAATCCTACTCACCTCCAAAGGCATGAATTGGAACATGCCGCCAAAGGGCATGTGGATCTCCCTCTTTGCCGGTGTCCTCGGGGCCATCGGTGCCTTCTTCGTCCTGCTCGCCATGGGCTCCGGCGCGAAAGCCGGCATGAACCCCGGTGTCGTCGCCATCTCGGTGATGTCGATCGTCTTCGCGGGCGCGCCGATCGTGAACGCCATCGTCGGCATTGCCATGCACCCGCCCAAGGGCGGCCTCGCCGCCATCCCCCTTCCCTTCATTCTCGGCATCGTCCTCGCCGCCGCCGGCGGCTTCATGGTGACCAAGTTCAAGCCGGCGCCAGCGCCGGAACCGCCCAAAGTCGCCAGCAGCCCGGAGAAGCCCTGAGATAGGTCCTATTGGACCTATAGGGCCTATGTCTTGCCGGCTCCATGAACCCACCGTAAAACCCATCCCGTGAACTTGTTCCACCACCGACCCATCCTGCTGGCCGCCCTCGCGTTGCCGTCTTTCGCCCTGGCGCTTCCCCCGGACGTGCCGGATCCCCATGGCATCGTGATCAAGCCGGTTCCCGAAAAACTGGTGGTCCTCACCTTCGACGACAGCGTTGCCAGCCATGCGACCGTCGCCGCCCCGCTGCTGAAAAAGCTGGGATTCGGCGGCTCGTTTTTTATCTGCGACTTCGACAGTTTCAAGACCCGCAAGGACTGGTACATGACCTGGGATCAGATCAAATCCCTCGACGACGACGACTTCGACGTCGGCAACCACACCAAGGGCCACGGCGGCGCGTCCATCAATGACTGGGTGGCCATGGAGGTGGATTTCGCGAGCAACGGTGTTTCTAAACCGACGACCCTTTGCTGGCCGCTCTGTAACGTGCATCCGCGCCTCTACCCGGAGCTGATCAAGAAGGGATATACCTTCGGCCGGGGTGGCCACGAACGCGCCTACCGCCCCGCTTTCGATCATCCGTTCGACGTGCCGTCGTTCGGGATCCATGACCGCGTCAGCTACGAATCGTTCGTCAACAGCGCCCGGCAGGCCACCCGCGGCCGGATCGTCGTCTTCACCTTCCATGGCGTCCCGGAGGGGGAACATCCGTCGGTCAGCCTCGACCCGGCGGAGTTCGCCCGGATGATGGAATATCTCAAGGACAACCAGTATCAGGTCATCGGCCTGCGGGACCTCGCCACCTATGTGGACGTGAAGAAGGCCGCGAAATTCCTGCCGTATCCGAGCCATCTGCCGTGGGGCGGGGTGACGCTGGACGGCGATCTGCTCCATGTTTCCGTCCGCAAGTTACCCTCCGACCGCAAGCTGACCCTGCCCGGAATGACCACGCGGATTTCGCGCGCCTTTTTCGCCGAGGATCCGGAAAAACAAGCGCTGGCCGTCACCCGGGCGGACAACGGCATCCAGACCCTCGTGGTCCCGGATTCGCCGTTCGCGCTCGCCGGGGAATACCCGACGGCGATCGTCGCCGAGTTGCAGGGCGGGCCGGTCGCGACCATCCTCGAGTTCGGTATCCCGGGTGCCCCGCCCGGCGCGATTTCCGGCGATGAAATCCGCGTCAAGGTCCCGCTGGCAGCCAACCCGGCCCAGCTCGCGGCGACCTACGACACCGGATCGCCACGGGTCGCGGGCCAGCCCGCTTCCGGCGCGGTGACCGACTTCACCCGGCCGCAAACCTATGCCATCACCGGTCCGGACGGATCCGCCAGAAGCTACCGCGTCACCATCACCCCGACTCCGGGCGCGGTCGCCGTCGGCAACCCGGACTTCGAGCGTTTCGACGTGCTGGCGGAACAGGGAACCAAGCCGATCCCGTGCCCGATGGGTGTGGCGTGGAGTTTCAACAAGAAGGGCAACCAAGGCGAGATCGGGATCAAGGACCTCATCGCTTCGCCCAGCGCTCCGCCCCCGCCGAATGGTTCACGCCATGTTGTTTACATCCGGGGGGCCGGCAACAGCATCTCGCAGCGCATCGTCTTCGATCCGGGAACTTATGTGATCCGCTTCGACGCGGTGAAGCGGAACGGCTACGAAAAGACCGCCGCGCCGCTGAAGGTCATGATCGATGGCGTGCCGGTTTTCGCCCTCCAGTCTTCGGAGATCAGCGAAAAGTGGGCGAGTTACCGCTCCCCCGCCTTCCCCGTTAGCTCCGGCCCTCGCGAGCTCGCCTTCGCTCTCGGCGAGGGCGATGGCATGGATATCATCGACAACGTGGTGCTCGAATACGTCGGACCGAATCCGTGAAGCGACGGCGGGGCGGGCGGGCCATCGCAGCCGGACATGCGCGGAGGATCGCAGGCATCTTCCGCATTGTCGCTGGCCTAAGTCCGGCAGGCTGATAGCCTCTTCCGGCCACCCGTATCTCCAGCGCCCATGCCCCACCAGCTCTCCAAACTCAACGATCTGGTCCGCGCCATCCTTCCGGCGAATGCTTTCTATCAGCGGAAACTCGGCAGCCTTCCGGAGTTCACCCGCCTCGCCGAGTTCTCCGCCACCGTCCCCTTCACCACCAAGGAGGAACTCGCCGCCGACCACGAGGCCCATCCGCCCTACGGCAGCACCCACACTTTCCCGCTCGAGACCTACCACCGCTTCCACCAGACCAGCGGCACCCGTGGCAAGCCGCTGATCTGGCTCGACGATCCCGCCAACTGGACCTGGATCCTCGACAACTGGGAATGGGTCTGGCGCGGAGCCGGCGTGATGCCCGGCGACACCGCTTTCTTCCCCTTCTCCTTCGGCCCCTTCCTCGGCTTCTGGGCCGGCTTCGAAGCCGCCACCCGGATGGGCGTCCGTGCCGTCCCCGGCGGCGGGCTCTCGTCGGAAGACCGCCTCCACCTGCTCCGCCGCAGCCGGTCATCCATCCTCTGCTGCACCCCCACCTACGCCCTGCGCCTCGCCGAGGTCGGCGAGAAGATCGGCCTGAAGGTCGGCTCGCTTGGGATCGCCAAGATCATCGTCTGCGGCGAGCCCGGTGGCAGCATCCCTGAAATCCGCCGCCGGATCGAGTCCGCCTGGTCCGCCCGCGTTTACGACCACCACGGCATGACCGAGATCGGCCCGGTCTCGGTCAGCTCGGAATCCGATCCCGACCTGCTCCTGCTACGGCACGAGTCGTACTTCTGCGAAGTCATCGACCCCGCCACCGGCAGCCCGGTCGCCCACGGAGAAACCGGCGAACTCGTCCTGACCACCCTCGGCCGCCACGGCTCGCCGCTGCTCCGCTACCGCACCGGCGACCTCGTCCGCCCGGTACCTCACTGCGATCACTTCGCGCTCCAAGGCGGCGTCCTCAGCCGCACCGATGACATGGTCGTGATCCGCGGCATCAACATCCACCCGAGCTCCATCGACGCGATCGTTCGCGCATTCCCGGAAATCGGCGAGTATCAGGTGGAGATCGACCAACGCACCGCCCTCGCCGAACTCCGCCTCACCGTTGAAGCTAGCGAGGACACCGCCACCGCCCTCGCCCAGAAACTCCGCTCCACCTTAAGCCTCCGCATCCCCGTCACCGCCACCGACCCCGGCACCCTGCCCACCTTCGAAGTGAAAGCCAAACGCTGGAACATCCTCCGTTAACCCGCATTCTCCCACTGCCTTCTCTTCAAGTTTCGCCAATTTCGTCCCTTTCGTTGTTTCCCTTCTCTTCATGATCCAAGTCCGCCAGCTCTCCAAAACC
>NEUO01000128.1 GCA_002304315.1 Verrucomicrobiia bacterium Tous-C4TDCM | reverse complement strand
CGCACGGCCGAGGCTTGCCCGGCCTGAAGCGGAGGAGATCGTCAGCAACATACACATCTGTGTATGCTACCGATGCTCCGGCGGCCAGATCCGCCCGACGCCCATCTGTTGAGCGCTTACGATTGTAAGGCGGGGAAGCGTCAAAGAACCACGGTAGCGGGAAGCTTTTTGGCAGCCTTCTCAAAGGTAACCAAGGAGTGCCCGCGTGCTTGGCTCTCGCCGTGGATGAGGAGGTCCACGAAGCCTGGCTTGGCGGTGGCAAGCTTGGGTCGTCCCAGGATTTCGATGGCAAGGGGTGTCGCGACGACTCCACTTCCGCGTGTGAACTGGAGAAGGATTTCCAGCGCATCAGCTTTCGGAATTTTGTAGAACGACTGCAGGGCGAAGTAGGCCTCGGCGAGGACTTGATCGCTCACGTGAACGGCCTCATTGGCGGAGCGTTGTTCTGCCAGAAAAAGCAAGGCCCGTTGGTATTGGGATTCCGGGGCTCCCACCAGCAGACGCATGGCCACGGAGGTATCGAGACTGCATGGGCCGGTGATCATCACGGGCGTCGGGCAAGCTTTTCAGCGTATTCGGCAGCGGAGCCCGTGGCGATGGCTTCGCGGATTTCATTCATGTCGTGGCTCATGCCGGGCTTGAGATATTTCCGGGCAATCGCGATCCACGGAGCATCTACCAAGCCCGTCGGGTCAACTGCCACGTCAGCGGGCTCCGCGGAGTCGGGTCGCGGCGCGTCCAGCCAGTTTTGAAAAAGCTGGATGGCCACGGTCCGCACCGGGCGCCCTTCCATCGCGCTGCGCGCCTTGACGCGTCGGTAGAGATCATCGGGAAGGTCGAGCGTGGCTTTCATGCTTTAAAGGGTTCCTGTATTGCTGTATTTTGTCAAGCGACGGGGAATCTCCGCACCTCCCTCAAGCGCGCTCTAGGCACGAGGGGGTCGTCCTGCTTTCCTCCCGCCATGCGCTACGCCATCTGCAACGAAACCTTCGGCTCCATCCCGCTCGCCGAAGCCGCCGCCCTCGCCGCGAAAATCGGCTACACCGGCCTGGAAGTCGCGCCCTTCACGCTGGCCGACGACGTGGCCACGGTGACCCCGCGCGACGCCGAAATCCTCGGCCGCCAGGTGCGCGAGCAGGGCGTGGAAGTCATCGGCCTCCACTGGCTGCTGGCGAAGACCACCGGCTCTCACCTCACCACGCCGGACGATGCGGTTCGAAGCGCCACCGCCGCCCGCGCAAGGCACCTCGCCGACCTCTGCCACGCGATGGGCGGCTCGATCATGGTCTGGGGTAGCCCGCTGCAGCGCTCGCTGGAGCCCGGGTGGAACTACGACGACGCTTTCGTCCGTGCCGCCGAGGTCCTCCGCGCCGCCGCCGAACACTGCCGCCCGCTCGGCGTGACGATCGCGATGGAACCGCTCGGTCCCGGCGAGACGAACTTCCTCACCTCCGCCGCGGAAACGATCCGTCTTTGCCAGGCCGTCGATCACCCCGCCTGCAAGCTCCACCTCGACGTGAAAGCAATGAGCTACGAGGACCGGCCGATCGGCCAGGTGATCCGCGAGAGCAAGGACTGGACCGTCCACTTCCACGCCAACGACCCGAACCTGCGCGGCCCGGGGATGGGCGAGGTGGAATATGGACCGATCGTCGAGGCGCTGCGCGCGACCGGCTACGACGGCTGGGTCTCGGTTGAAGTCTTCGACTACACCCCGAGCCCCGAAGCCATTGCGACGGAGAGCCTGGCGAATTTGCGGCGCTTCTTCGCCTAACCTGCGGAGGGGCGAGACTCCTGTCGCCCCGACGAAGAGCCGGAGGGGGGACAAGAGTCTCCCCCCTCCTCAATCGCTCAATCCTCCGGCAACGGCTGGCCCTTGGTCTCCGGCAGGAATGGCAGCACGATGATGCCGAGCAGGAAGATCAGGCACATCCACGACGCCGCGTCGCGGAAGGCATCGATCTTGGCCAGGGCGACGTTGCCACCGGCCGCGGTGGCCTCTACGGCTGCCTTATCCGCCAGTTTTTTCGCCAGGTAGGCCAAGGTGAGCGGCCCGGAAGCCGCCACGTAGCGACCGACATTGTAGCAGAACGAGACCCCGGTGGCTCGCAGGCGGGTCGGGAAAAGTTCAGGCAGATAGATCGAGAAGCCGGCGAACACCGAGAGCTGGAAGAAGCCCATGAGCGGCGCCATCCACAGGATGTCCCACTTGCCGCCGACCTTGCCGAGCATTTGGAAAACGAAGACGGTCACCACCAGCGCGCCGATGAAGAAGAACCGGAAGGCCGGCTTGCGACCGAGCCGCTCGGTCACCCGGGTGAACGCCAGCATCCCGGCGAAAGCTCCGATGTTGAAGAAGAGGAGATTCAAGGAACCCCAGACCTGCTTTCCCTTGGTGACCTCTTCCGGCGTCGCGCCGCTGGCAGTGAAACTTTGGGTAATGATATCGCCGACGAGGTCGGTCGAGAACACCCCGATGCCCCACAGACCGATGACTCCGGCGCACGACAGGATCATTCCGAGCAGCGAGTGGCGCCGCCAGGTCGGATGGGAGAAAAGATCGCCATAAGATCCCGACTTCTTGCCTTGAGCCGTGGCCCGGTCGCGGGCCTCGATCCACGCCTGGGGCTCTTTCATCTTGAGCTGGATCGTGGCGACCAGGAAAGCCGGCAGCGCCCCGATGACGAAAAGCCACATCCAGTAGTTCGGGTCCTTGCCGAGAGCGGTGAGCGCGATGACCAAGCCGATGATGCCCGCCGCCACGTTGCCGACGGCCGAAAACGACTGAAGCACACCGAGCGCCCGCGGCCGGACATGACCCGGCACCGTGTCCGCGACCAAGGCGACCGCAAGACCGAAGACACCACCGACGCCGAGCCCGGTCAGGAATCGGAAAATGGTGAAGTCAAGATAGTGGGGCGAAAGATCCTTCAGGGCGGGAATCGCGTTCAGGTTAAGCGCCTGAGCGATCGTCGGAAAATGCGGGAACCCCGCGAGTGCCGACAAGCCGGTTGCGAGCGAGTAGAGCAGCACCGTGACCGCCAGCATCTTCGCCCGTCCGAAACGGTCCCCGAGCGACCCGAAAATCATCCCGCCGGTGGCCCACCCGAGCACGAAGATTGCGGTGGCAATCCCGCCGTAGAACTTGGTATCCGCACCCGGTTCCAGGAGTGCCGCCATCGCGGGATTGCGCGCCAGATTGAAGAGCTGCTGGTCGAGGCAATCGAAAAGCCAAGCCAGCGTCGCCACGATGAACACGAGACGCTGGTGGGGCTTAAGCTGCGACCACCAGCCATCGGCAGAAGGATTGGATTTGTCGGACAAGTTGCTCATTGGGGCTCGGGCTTGAGGTTCACGGACTCCAAAGTGCCGGGAGCAATCCGGCAAGCCTGAAAGCACGCCCGCTGAAAGCCCGTTCTCGACAAGCACTGCTGCGACGGGTTTTCTCGGCCTGACGAAGCCCACGGGCATCTTGTCATACAGCCCGGAACCCGCCTGGAACTCAATCACACGCTGGACCCGATTCCTTGACATCAAGGTATCACCGTATCACCGTATCACCGTATCACCATGAGAACGACGCTTACGCTGGACGATTCCATCTACGAGACCGTGAATGCCATGGCAAAAAGCTCGGGCAAGCGGCTGGGAGAAGTCGTGAGCGAACTGCTGAGGCAGCGGATCGAGACCCCACCCACGATGCCGCATCCGGCGGGGAACGACGGCTTTGATTTCATCACTTTCCCCCCGACTGGCAGCATGATCCGGAGCGAAGATGTCCGCCGGGCAATCGCAGAGGAGGGTGTGGATTAACCCGTCATGTTCCTTTACGACGTCAACCTGCTGTTTGCCATGTTCACCGCCGATCATGAGCACCATGCGGCCGCCCGTCGCTGGCGGACCTCTCTCGTTGACAAGCGGTGGGCCACCACCGACCTCACCGTTTCCGGATTTGTCCGCCTCTCGGGAAACCCTCACATCACTTCCCATCCGAAGTCCCCGCTGGAAGCTTGGCGGCTTCTCACCGGCAACTTCGCGGGATCCAATCACCACTATCTCAACAGCACCCCACCCGCATCCGATCCTCTCCCGGAGATCCTCCGCCGCTGCCAAGGTTACCGGCAAGTGACCGATGCATTCCTCATCCGCCTCGCCATCGCGAACCACGCGGTTCTGGCAACTTTTGATTCGGGTCTTCAGCATCTCTCACCCGAGCCTCAGGCGATTAAAGTCGTCCCTCTCTTTTGAACATCCAACGCAAACCATCCATGAAATTCGGAATCATCGGCGCCGGCATGATCGGCCACTTCCACGCCAAGGCGATCACCGCGATGAGCGGCGGATCGCTCCACTCCGTCTTCGACCTCCGCGCCGATGCCGCCGAAAAGCTGGCCGCCGAATATGGCGCGAAGGCTTACTCCGACCTGGCCTCCTTCCTCGCCGATCCGGAGCTGGAGATCGTCACCGTCGGCACCCCGTCCGGTGCCCACCTCGATCCCTCGCTCGCCGCGCTCAACGCCGGCAAGCACGTCATTTGCGAGAAGCCGCTGGAGGTCACCATCGAGCGCATCGACCTCCTGATGGCCGCCGCCAAGGCCAACGGCAAGACCCTCGCCGCCGTGCTCAACCGCCGCTTCCACCCCGGCATGGAGGCCTTCAAGAAGGCGTCCGACGAAGGCCGCTTCGGCACGCTGACCTCCGCGTCCTGCTACGTGAAATGGTTCCGCGACCAGGCCTACTACGACTCCGCCGGCTGGCGCGGCACTTGGGCGCTGGATGGCGGCGGTGCGCTGATGAACCAGTCGATTCACACCATCGATGCCCTGATCTACCTCGCCGGTCCGGTGAAGGCCGTGCAAGCGAGCATGGCCTGCCTGGCGCACGAACGCATCGAGGTCGAGGACATCGCCGTCGCGATCGTCGAGTTCGAAAGCGGCGCGCGCGGCGTGATCGAAGGCTCCACCTGCACCTGGTCCAAGGACGGCCACCCGGCCCGGGTCCAACTCTCCGGCACCGAAGGCTCGGTCTTCCTCGCCGACGAGGCTTTCGAGATCTGGGACTTCATGCAAGAGAAGCCGGAAGACGCGACCATCCGTTCGACCTTGATGAAAGGCCAGGCCGCCGGACTCGGTGCAAACGATCCCAAGGCAATTAATTTCTATCAGCACCAGCGCAACTTCGAAGAAGTCGTCAACGCCATCGCCGAAGGCCGCGAGACCACCGTCTCCGCCGCCGAGGCCCGCAAGCCGGTCGCCGTCATCCGCGCGATCTACGAAAGCGCGCAGAACGGCGGCAAGCGGGTGGAGCTTTGAGACGTTGCCGAGGCCCGAAGCATCCGCTAGCCTACGTCGCATGACCGCGCTCAAGCACCCTTCACCCGTCAGCGTCGCCGATTACCTCGCCGGCGAAGAGCTCGCCGACGCAAAGCACGAATACCTCGGCGGGGTGATTCATGCCATGGCGGGCGGAAACGCCCGGCACA
Organism: Verrucomicrobiia bacterium Tous-C4TDCM; assembly: GCA_002304315.1. GTDB lineage: Bacteria > Verrucomicrobiota > Verrucomicrobiia > Verrucomicrobiales > Akkermansiaceae > Haloferula. The sequence continues at coordinate 9,828 of NEUO01000128.1, read as the reverse complement.
GCGCGATTTCAACCAGCGCCGTGGGTTCCCTAGTCGCTCAACTCCGCGGAAAGCCCTGCCAGCCCTTCAACAGCGACATGAAGGTCCGGATCGAGCTGCCGGACCACACCCGCTTTTACTATCCCGACGCCATGGTTGTCTGCAGCCGGAGCCCGGAAGCCGCCCATTACCAAGACCACCCGGTCGTGATCGTGGAAGTTCTCAGCGAGTCCACCCGGCGGATCGACCTAACCGAAAAGCGCGACGCCTACCTCGCCATCGGAACCTTGAAACAACTGATCCTGATCGAGCCCGATGAGGCCCACGTCATTGTCTATCGCCGCAAGGCCACAGGTGGTTTTGAAGCAGAAGAGCACCGCGGGCTTGATGCCGTCATCGCTCTCCCCGAAATCGAAGCCGAACTCCCGCTCGCGGAACTTTACGAGCGCGTCACTTTCTGACCCATGCCTGCCAAACTGAAACTCACCGGATTCGCCGACGAGGCCGCCCGCGACCTCGAAACCCAGATCAAAGCCACCCGCGAACTCGGATGGTCCGCCATTTCCGCCCGTGGCGTGAACGGCTCCAACCTGCACGAACTGCCGCAGGACCAGTTCGACCAGGTCGCCGACCGCCTCGACGAGGCCGGCATCCACATCCAGGAGTTCGGCTCGCTGATCGGGAACTGGGGCAAGAAAATCTCCAGCGACTTCGAGATCACCCTCGCCGAAATCGGCCGCGCGATCCCGCGCATGAAACGGCTCGGCACCCCGCTGATCCGCGTGATGTCCTACGCCCAGGAACCGTGGGGCGAGGACCAGCACGAGCAGGAACGCTTCCGCCGCCTGCGCGAGATCGTCCAGCACTTCGCCGATGCCGGCCTGCAAGCCGTCCACGAGAACTGCATGAACTGGGGCGGCTTCTCGGCCGACCACACGCTCCGGCTGACCGAGGAAATCCCCGGACTCAAGCTGGTGTTCGACACCGGCAACCCGCTCTTCCAGCGCGACCGCTCGAAGCCCGAGCCCAGCCCTTGGCAGGACCCCTGGGAATTCTGGACGAAGGTCCGCGACCACGTGGCCCACATCCACATCAAGGACTGCATCAGCCCGACGATCGAAGGCGTCGAGCCGGTCTACACCATGCCCGGCGAAGGCGAAGCGCGAATCCCCGAAATCCTCGCCGACGCGAAGTCCCGCGGCTACGACGGCTGGGTCGCGATCGAACCCCACGTCGCCACCGTTTTCCACGTCAAGGATCAGTCGCAGGTCGATTGGCAGCAGTGCTACGACAGCTACGTCGAATATGGCAAGCGGATGGAGAAGATCGTCGCCGCGCTCTGAGGTGCGGGCTGGCGCTCAGTCCATGCCGGGCAGCGGCCCCCAGATCTCTCTCATCAGGGCGTAGATCCCAGGCTCAGCTTGCTTCAGATCACCGGTGACGAAGGGAAAGAAATCGTTGGAACCGAAATAGGACTCGGTCATCTCGGCAAAGAACTCCTTGTGGTTCGTCAGCCCGTAGTGCTCGCGTTGCTTGCCGAGGCTGGTGAGGACGGACTTGTATTTGCCACCGTCACGGAACTTCTTCCACGCCTCGATGACCCGCGGCTCTTCGAAGTCGAGCACCTGGTCATGATAGGCGTGCGACAGTTCGTGCAGCACCACCCATGGCATCCGCAGGTTCTCCGCGGGTGAGAGGAAATCCTTCACGTCGGGGATGTGGACGCATTTCGCGAGGTTCTCGCCGTAGCCATTGTTCTTCAGCCAGCCGGCGTCGGGATGATACTGCATCGCCTTCATGTCGCTGTAGTCGAGGTCCAGCTCGATGGTCACCTTGCGCAGCTTGGCCAGTTCCTTCTCCGGCACGACGATGGTGATCGCGACCAGTCGCGCGCCGAGCAGCTTCAAGGCCTGGTCACCGAGTGCCGTTCCCTCCCCTTCGAGCAAGCGCCGGTCCACCCGAATGTTCCAGCCTTCGAGATTGCGGTTCTCGTGGCTGGTGGGAATGGCGGCCTTCTCGGCAGCGATTGTGGCACCGCAAACGATCGCGAGGAGGAGCAGCGGGAGGGATTTCAATACGGTTCTGAGAGTTGGCATGGCGGCATTCATACCGCGAAGAACGTGCCAGGCGATGAAGATCTTCCCGCTACTTTGAAACCCCGTGCTTCCCGCAATGCCAATCCGTGCGAGGATCCCCGCGTGATGCTTCCTACGATCGACCAACGCCTCGCCTGCCGGGAAAAGCCGCCCGGTTTCGCGGTCATGCGCCAGCGCTGGTCGCGGATCCTCTTCCTCCACTGGCAGGTCGAACCCGCCCTCCTTCGCGCGACGCTCCCACCCGGCTTGCATCTCGACCTCCACGAGGGTGCCGCCTGGCTGGGCATCGTCCCCTTCTTCATGGAGCGGGTCCGGCCCTCGTTCCTGCCCGTCGTCCCCGGACTGTCGTGGTTCCTGGAACTGAACGTCCGCACTTATGTCCATGACGACAATGGCGTGCCCGGCGTCTGGTTTCACTCGCTGGACTGCAACCAGCCGATCGCCGTCGAGCTGGCGCGGAACCTCTTCCACCTGCCCTATCAGCACGCCTCAATGAGCTGCCGGACCATCGGCCGCAGCACGAAATACTCCTGCCAGCGCCGCGGAGCCGCGGAAGAGGCCCGCTTCCACTACCGCCCCGCCGGTCCGGCACAATCCGCGGAACCCGGTTCGCTCGAGTTCTTCCTCGCCGAGCGCTACCTACTCTACTCCGCCGGCAAAGACGGCGGTCTTTTCGCAGGCCGCGTTCACCACGATCCCTATCAACTCGCCCGGGCCGAGTGCGAGGAATGGTCCACCCTCCCCGCCGCCTGGGACGGACTTCCCCAGCCCGCCTTCCCCGCACCGTCCGCCTTGTGGGTGGAGCACGTCGATGTGAAGGTCTATCCCCTGCGGCGTCTCAAGATGTAGCGGCGCGTCTGCGACCGCCGCACTTTATAACGAAGCCACAATATCGTCCGCTTCACACCTCTGGCTCCAACCGACCATCCAGTGCTTCGTTCGCAGCCACCGGCGGTCGCAGACCGCCGCTACATTTCCAAAAGCCTTCACTGCGCCTCCGTCTTCAGCACCCCGACATACGGCAGATTCCGGTAGCGCCCCTGGTAGTCCAGCCCGTAGCCCACCACGAACTCATCCGCGATCAGGAAGCCGACGTAGTCCGCTTCCACCTCCGCCGCGCGCGGCTTGTCCTTTGCCAGCAAGACCCCGGTCTTCACCTCGATCGCACCTTCCTCTAACAGGCGATCCACCACCGCCCGCAACGTGCGTCCGGTATCGAGGATGTCATCCAGCAGCAGCACCTTGCGCCCCTTCACGTCGGGCAGCTTGTGATCCAGGAAATTCACCGTTCCGCTGCTCTCGGTGCCGCCGTGATAGCTCGCCACGTTCACGCACTCGATCTCCAGCATCCGCGGCACCCGTCGCAGCAGATCCGCCGCAAACACCAGCGCGCCCTTCAAAAGCACTACAACCACCAGCACCTCGCCCGGGAAATCCTTGCGGACCTCCTTTGCCATCACGTCGAGCCGCTTGTGAATCACCTGCTCGTCCACCAGCACCCGGTCGATGTCGTCTTCCATGCCGGAGCTTTCACGTATCCCCGGCCCCCGATCAAGCGGCAAGTCCCGCTTCAATCGCTGTCCCGCTTCATCCGATAGACCTTGTCGCCCTCGCGATGAAGGTTCAGCCGGTCCATCGCCTTGAGCTCCAAAAACTGCGGATCCTCCTTCAGTGCACGATACTCGATCTCACGGTATTCCTTCTCCGCCACGATCTTCTTCTCGGTCTCCAGCACCCGGGCCAGTTCGAATTCCAAATCGGTCAAACGGCGCTTCTGCGGCAGCGCCGACGCCACCACGGCCATCCCGAGCACCAGCCCCAGCACACCGAAAACGATGCGGTTGAACGCATGGATCACCTGCGTTTGGGCCTCCAAACGCTTCAGCTTCACCTCCACCGTCTTTTTTTGCCGTCCGGCCATTCGTCTTGAATTGGTTAGCATCCCTTAATCATCGCGGACAGGAAAAAATGCGTGGTCCCCCTACCGGGCACCTACCCCGATTCTCCGCGCATGAATGATCTCGGCGTCGTCCACGGTTGACCGCCCGCGGAGTCGGGGCTTACCTCCTCCGCACCATCCGTTCCGACCTCATGAATGCTCCCATCACTGTCTCCGTGACCGGCGCCGCCGGCCAAATCGGCTATGCCCTCCTCTTCCGCATCGCCTCCGGCGCCCTCTTCGGCCCCGATCAGCCGGTGAAGCTCCGTCTGATCGAAATCGAACCCGGCATGGCCGCCCTCCAAGGCGTGGTGATGGAGCTCGACGACTGCGCTTTCCCGCTGCTCCGGGAAGTCGTCCCGACCTGCGACCTCGACGAAGGCTTCCGCGGCACCAACTGGGCGCTGCTGGTCGGCTCGGTCCCCCGCAAGGCTGGAATGGAACGCGGCGACTTGCTCGGCATCAACGGCAAGATCTTCACCGGCCAAGGCCAGGCGATCGCCCGCAACGCCGCCGCCGATGTTCGCACGCTGGTCGTCGGCAATCCCTGCAACACCAACGCCCTGATCTGCGCCTCCAACGCCGACGGCGTGCCGAAGGACCGCTTCTTCGCGATGACCCGGCTCGATGAAAACCGCGCGAAAAGCCAGCTCGCCACCAAGGCTGGCGCTCACCACTCCGAGGTCACCAACCTCTGCATCTGGGGCAACCACTCCGCCACGCAGTATCCCGATTTCACCAACGCGAAGATCGCCGGCAAGCCGGTCACCGAAGTCATCGCCGACCACGACTGGCTGAAGGGCGACTTCATCAAGACCGTCCAGCAGCGCGGCGCCGCCATCATCGCCGCCCGCGGTGCCTCGTCCGCCGCCTCCGCCGCGAACGCCGCCATCGACACCGTGGTCAGCCTTTGCAATCCGACCCCGGCCGGCGACTGGCACAGCGTGGCGGTTTACTCGGACGGCAGCCACTACGGCATCGAGAAGGGCATCATGGCCTCGATGCCGATCCGCACCCTGACCAACGGCACTTGGGAAGTCATCGACGGCGTCCCCGTCGATGCTTTCAGCCAGGGCAAGATCGACGCCACCATCGGCGAACTCCTCGAAGAGCGCCAAGCGGTCAAGGGTCTGATCCCGGCCTGAACCCGCGGCAGCCCTTCTCTCCAAAGAAAGCAGCGGGACAGCCTGCGGCTTTCTGCTTTATCCCAAAAGGAAAGTTGAGAGTTGAAAGTAGATGGTTGATAGCTGATCCAGAAGAATTCACGTCGGAATCGAGCCTCATTCTCCGGGTGGCTGGGAATTCGGCACGAGCGTCTTGTTCTGAACTATCAACAATCAACCATAGACTCTCAACTCTGTTTTAAGGTCTATTCCCCCGCGCATGCTCAAACTCCCCGCCATCACCGGCCTGATCCGCCGCCGCCTGCTGGTGAACTACCGGGTCGACCCCGCCGTCGTCCAAAGCATCCTCCCGTCCCGCTTCCGCCCGAAGCTTCACGACGGCCACGCCATCGCCGGCATCTGCCTGATCCGTCTCGAAGGCATCCGCCCGCGCTTCTTGCCGGCCTGGACCGGCATCACCAGCGAGAACGCCGCCCACCGCATCGCCGTACTTTGGACCGATGCCGACGGCAGCGAGAAGGAAGGCGTCTTCATCCCCCGCCGCGACACCGGCTCCCTGCCCAACCATCTTGCCGGCGGCCGGGTCTTTCCCGGCGAGCACCACTTCGCCGACTTCGACATTACGGACCGTGAAGGCCGCATCGACCTCTCGATCCAGTCCCGCGACCAGTCGATGAGCATCCGCCTCGCCGCCCGCGAAACTCCGGACTTCCCCGCAACTTCCTGCTTCCGTTCGCTTGAGGAATCCTCCGCCTTCTTCGAGCCCGGCAGCGTCGGCTTCTCCGTCACCCGCGACTGCTGCCGCCTCGATGGCATCCGCTTGGAAACCCACCATTGGAAAGTCCGGAACCTCACCGTCGACAAGGTCGAATCCTCCTTCTTCGACGACACCGTTGCCTTTCCCCCTGGCAGCGCCGTCTTCGACCACGCCCTGATCATGCGCGACATCCCCCACGACTGGCACGAAGTCAGCGCCATGTCCGTCCCGGCCCGAGCTTGAGGAGAGGCCCCGATTCTTGGAGTCCGTGGGAGATCCTCCAGCGCTCCATCTAACTCCCACGAAAAAGCGCCCCGCCTCGCATGAGACAGGGCGCTCGGGAAGTTCACGGAAAGAAGCGGCTCAGATGCCCTTCTTCACCACGTCGGTGAGCAGGTCGATCACGCGGTTGGAGTAGCCCCACTCGTTGTCGTACCAAGCGACCAGCTTGAAGAAGGTCGGGTTCAGCTCGATCGAGGAACCGGCGTCGAAGATCGACGAGTGCGCGTCGTGGATGAAGTCGGACGAAACCACTTCGTCTTCGGTGTAGGCGAGGATGCCCTTGAGGTAGGTCTCGGAAGCGTTCTTCAAGGCGGCCTTGATCTCGGCGAGCGAGGTCGCCTTGGTCGTCTTCACGGTCAGGTCGACCACCGACACGGTCGGGGTCGGCACGCGGAACGACATGCCGGTCAGCTTGCCCTTCACGGCAGGGCAGACCAGCGCGACGGCCTTGGCGGCACCGGTGGTCGACGGGATGATGTTGATCGCGGCGCTGCGGCCACCCTTCCAATCCTTCTTCGAAGGACCATCGACCGTCTTCTGGGTCGCGGTGTAGGAGTGGATGGTGGTCATCAGGCCTTCCTCGATGCCGAATCCTTCCTTGAGCAGGACGTGGACGATCGGGGCAAGGCAGTTGGTCGTGCAGCTCGCGTTGGAGATGATGTGGTGCTTGGCGGCATCGTAGAGCTCGTCGTTGACGCCCTGGACGAAAGTGCCGTCCTCACCCTGGGCCGGAGCCGAGATGATGACCTTCTTGGCACCGGCGGTAATGTGGCCGCGGGCCTTGTCGGCGGCGGTGAAGAGGCCGGTCGATTCGATCACGACTTCCACGCCGAGCTCGGCCCATGGCAGGCCTTCCGGGCTGCGCGCGCTGACGACCTTGATCTCGTGGCCGTTGACCACCAGCACGTCGTCGTCTTCCAGCTCGGGCTTGGACTTCTTGGAGGAAACGGTGCCGGCGAACTTGCCCTGCGTGGAGTCGTACTTCAGCAGGTAGGCGAGGTTGTCGGCCGGCACGATGTCACCCACGGCGACAACGTTGAAGGTGGTTCCGAGGTGGCCCTGCTCGACGAGGGCGCGGAAGACGAGGCGGCCGATGCGCCCGAACCCGTTGATGGCAATGGTGGTCATGGTGGTAGGTCGTGGTGGCCGCGGGAAGCGGCCGGTATTCCGGCAAGCCATTCGCCGCCGGGGGCGGGATTGTGCACGCGCTCCCCGGGGCGTCAACCCCCCCGTGGGTCACGAAAAACACAGATTTGATGGCAGCAATCGGCGTGCCGGACATGGGTGGGATCACGCATTCCGGTAGTTCATCGGCTCAGGATTCGAGTCGTTGATCAAGTTCCTCGAGGGTGGCCCAGATCGCGGGATTCTTGTCATCGATTTTGCTGGCCGTGCGGGCTTGATAGTCCGCGAACTCTTGGTGGCGTGAGGATACGAGAAAGGCGGCCAGTCGCTTCCGTTCGGCCACCGGAAGCGTCTCGATTTCGGCTTTGATTTCTTGGATACCCACGTTGGAACCCCAGACATTGGGGGAGCTTTTGCAAGACGGGTGGTGGGCCTAGGATTCCCCGTTCCTGCGAAAAAGGCATTTCGAGCGGACTAAAGATCCGCGGTCCAGTACACGCTCCTGCCCGATTCCGCCGTCTCGGAAAAGCCAGCCGACAAAAATGAACCGTTCACAGGGGTTCCACCGTCACGCCCCGGAACTCGATCTTCATCTTGACCCCGGGGTGGACCTGCAGGCCGAGCGGACCGGATTCCTTGGCGGTGTCGGACACGTATTCGATCACCTGCTTGTCGTTGAGCGTCACGGTGTAGGTCTTGCCCTTGGCGACGATCTTCATCTTGTTCCACTCGCCGATCTTGAGCAGGTCCTTCACCCCGGCCGCCTCCTGCGGATAGCCGCGCTTGCTGCCGATGTAAGGCGAAGCGGTCATGTCGCGCTTCAGCGAGCGGGAAGTGCCGATCTGGATCTGCTCGTTCTCGTGGCGGAGGAAGATCCCGGAATCGACATCGCCGGAAAAGCGGAACTCCAGCTCCACGGTGAAATCCTTGTAGCTCTTCTCGGTCCACAGCACCGAGTTCTGCTTCTTGTCATCGCTCTCGCCCGTGAGGACACCGTCTGCCGCTGTCCAGTAGGCAGCCCCTTGCAGCTTCCAGCCTTCGAGTCCGGTGCCGTTGAAGATCTTTTCCGGCTCAGCGGCGGCGAAGTTGCAAAAGATCAGGGACGCGAGCAACAGGTGACGTTTCATGATGCGAATACGCCTTTGATCGAAGGGTCTTTCCCGAAAGTTCGGATCAAGCCGGGCGCCGGCGCTGGAGGAAGAGGTCGATGCCGTCCACCAAAGCGATCCACGAGGCCTCGATGATGTTCTCCGAAACCCCCACGGTGCCCCAGTTTTCCTCACCGTCGGAGGAAACGATCAGCACCCGGGTCTTTGCCGCAGTGGCATCGTGGCCGTCGATGATCCGGACCTTGTAGTCGACCAGCGAAACCCCGGCGATCTCCGGATAGAACGGCAGCAAGGCCTTGCGCAGCGCCTTGTCGAGGGCGTTTACCACGCCGAGGCCCTCGGCGACGGTGTATTCCGGGATCTCGCCGACGTAGAGCTTCACCGTCGCCTCGCAGACCGGGTCGTGGCCGTCGCGGTATTGGCGGAAACTGGTGTGGAATTCCTTCAGCTCGAAAGTTTTCGCGTACTGCCCGAGTTCGCGGCGGATGAGCAATTCCAGCGAGCCGCCGGCGGCCTCGAAGGAATAGCCTTCGTTCTCGAGTTCCTTGACCTTCTGCAAGACCGCCTTGGCCTCGTCGGAGCCCTTGTCGAGCCGGATCCCGAGCTGCTCCGCCTTGATCAGGATGTTCGACTGACCGCTGAGTTCGGAGACCAGGATGTTCTGCGCGTTGCCGACGCTTTCCGGCACGATGTGCTCGTAGCTGCGGGCCAGCTTCTGCACCGCGTTGACGTGCATGCCGCCCTTGTGGGCGAAGGCCGTGCGGCCAATGAAAGCGGCACGGGCGAAGTGAGGGTTGTTAGATACGTCGTCGACGAAGTACGAGAGTTCCCGGAGTTTCGTCAGGTCCGGCACCACCGCGATCCCCATCTTGAGCTGGAGGATCGGGATCACCGAGGTCAGGTTGCAGTTCCCGGTGCGCTCGCCGTAGCCGTTGATCGTTCCCTGGACCTGGACCGCCCCCGCTTTCACCGCGGCGATGGCGTTGGCGACGCCCAGTTCGCAGTCGTTGTGGGTGTGGATGCCGAGTGGCACGCCGGGGATCCGGGCCATCACCGCGGCGCAGATATCCATCACTTCGGAAGGCAGCGTGCCGCCGTTGGTGTCGCAGAGCACCAGCGAATCCGCACCGCCCTCGGCCGCGGCTTCCAGCGAGGCCAGCGCGTGCTCGGGCGAGTCCTTGTAGCCGTCGAAAAAGTGCTCCGCGTCATAGACCACCTCGCGGCCGTGCTTTTTCAAATGGGCCACCGTGTCGCGGATCATCGCGCGGTTTTCCTCCGCCGTGGTGCGCAGGACCTCGGTCACCTGGAGTTCCCAGCTCTTGCCGAAAATCGTCACCACCGGGGTTCCGGCATCGAGCAAAAGCTGCACCTGCGGATCTTGCTCGACCGGCGTATCAGCGCGTCGGGTTGAACCGAA
>NEUO01000127.1 GCA_002304315.1 Verrucomicrobiia bacterium Tous-C4TDCM | reverse complement strand
TAAAGCATCGGGATGTCCTGATGATCCCGGATTAAAAATTTTTCACAAAATTTGGAAATCCGGTCAGGTCGATTGCGATTGGTTCAGTAATGACGAGCTTCCTCCACTTCCAAACCTCCCCGACCGGCACGCAAGTTCCGGGGGGTGCTTTCGGGACGGCCGGGGATGCAGGACGGTTGAAGCTCGTGGCACCGCGCGGTAGCGAAAGCTCCCCGGTGCCGACCCTTTTCCAGATTTCGGCCCGAACGACGGGGGGAACGGCTGCGAAGGCGAACCAAGTGACGGGGAGCAGGACCGGGGGGTCTTTTCCACGCACTGGCAAGTCCCGCACCGTCTGTCACCGGGCCGGTCGCACGGGACCGACGCTCTACGGCCGGGGGGCCGGAACCAGCGTTGGTCCCGACACTTTACCGCTCATGGGTTAGTATTCCAGCGCGCCGGTTTCGGGGGATTCCGGCGCGCTGAAAACCTTTCGACGGCTTCAAAATAGCCGGGACGGACGATCCGGGGGGATCGGGGGCCGTCCCGGTCTTTTGTTTTCTAGATGGCGGGGTGCGGCATTTCCCGATAACACGCGAGTGTTCGCGAAAGCGCCCGTCGTGGTGGCACGGCGATCTCCCCCCCTGGCATGGACCTTCTCCTTAGGATCAAATGGCGACCTGAAATCGGCGACCCGACGTTCATGGGCCGGTTTACGGTAGTGGCCTATGGCGTGGCTGCCTTGCTGGCGTGGCGCGCGTGGTCGGCCCGGCGCGAACGGATCTGGTTGGGCACGGCGGTGCTGATGGCCTTGCTCTACGTGAACAAGCAGTTCGACTTGCAGTCACTCTTCACCGACATCGGACGCGAGATCGCCCGGCATGGCGGCTGGTATGAGGACCGGCGGCGGGTTCAAAAGGGCTTCGTGCTGGCTGTTCTCGCGGGGGCTGGCGTTTTCGGGTGCTGGTTCGTCTGGCGTTTTCGGGAATTCCTGGCGCATCACAAGATGCTCGTGGCTGGATTGTTCCTGCTGCTGACGTTCATCGTGGTGCGGGCGATTTCGTTCCATCACGTGGATGTTTTTCTCAAGAGCGGGATCGCGGGGTTGAAGATGAATTGGTTGCTGGAACTCGGAGGAATTTCGCTGGTTGTCGGGGCGGCCTTCCTCGATGCCTCGTCTAAAGCACGTTAGACGGTGGAGAGTGGCACGGGAGCGCGAGAACCCGAACCGCGAGTCGAAAGCCCGCGAAGCTTGATTGTCGGCTCGACCTTTTCGTTTCTTCGGCGACTCTCCCCGCGATGATCCGCCGCTCGCTGACCGCCGCAATCGCGTGTTTTACACTTTCTTCGGGACCGGCGATCGCCGGCAAACGGGAGAGCACCGAAAGCCGCCATCCGACGGCAATGGAGAACCGGCGCTACCGCGCCAAGGTCATCGCGCAGATGACAGACGATGGGTTCAAGCCGATGCCCCGGATCATCGGCGGCCAGGCGGCGGCGAACGGCGAGTATCATTGGATGGTCGGCTTGATCGATGCGGCGGAGGCGGACAACTACGACGGCTTTTTCTGCGGCGCATCTCTGATTCATCCCCGCTGGGTCCTGACCGCGGCCCATTGCGTGCTGGGCAGCCGGGCGGAGGACATCGAAGTGCTGGTCGGCGCGACCAATCTCGCGAGTCCGGGGGCCGCCCGCAGGATCGTTGTGGCGGAAATCATCATCGCCCCGGGTTACAATGACTTCACAAGTGACTCGGACTTCGCGCTGTTGCGGCTGGAGGAGGCGGCGGATGCCACGGTGTTGCCACTGGTTGACGACCCGTCGCTGGAGTTGCCGGGGGTGATGTCGACGGTGACCGGTTGGGGCGACACGACGAATGGCCAAAGGGATTTTCCGACGCGCTTGCAAGAGGTCGACGTCCCGATCGTCGATCTCGCCTTGGCCAATGCGAGCGAGGCCTATGCCGGCACCCTCACGGAGAACATGCTAGCGGCCGGCTTTGCAGGTGGCGGCAAAGATGCGTGCAGCGGTGACAGCGGTGGCCCCTTGCTCGTGCCCTCGCCGCTTGCGCCGGGGTGGATGCAAGCGGGTGTGGTCAGCTTCGGCGCCGGCTGTGCCTTACCGGGCGTTTACGGGATTTACACCAGAGCTGGAAACTTTCGCGACTTCATCACCGGACACATCCGGCCGAATTACGCGCTGTGGGAGTTGGAGAAGGATCGGGTGGGGGAAGGGCGCGACCCGGACGGAAACGGGCGGACAAATTTCGAGGAGTTTGCGCTGCCGGACGGAATCATTGAAAAGGAGCTGACCGCAACGACGCTAAAATTGCGCTATCTCAGGCCCTACCATGCGCCTGAGGTGAGATATGTTCTGGAGCGGGCGGCGAGCGAGGGAGGTCCTTGGTCGGCGGCCGGCGGAGTGATGCTGGAGAAAGAGCCGCTTGCAGGCGGACTGGCGAAGGCGGTGCACGAGTTTCCCGCGAGCTCGAACACCGGGGTCTTCCGGGTTCGGGCGGTGTTTTCGACGGATCTCGCGGCCGGACCGAGGCCGCTGGAATTCCCAAGCGGGGCGGTCGGCAGTCTGGACCCATCGGACGAACTCCATCCGACCCTGTCCGGTCGCAGGACCAAGCTCTATCGGCTCGACGGCGCGCCGGTTGGGGCGCCGGTTTCGGTGGTGCTGCGGTCGGCGGATTTCGATGCGCGACTGGAGCTGCTTGATGGCGGCAGCGGTGCAGTGTTGCAAAGCTTGGACGCGAACCAGGGTCTCGGCCGGTCGGGTGGGGACGAGATCCTTTCCATGACTCCAGCGAGCGGCGTTTCCTACCTGCTGCGCGTCACCACCTCGGCCCAAGGCGCGCTTGGGGGCTTCGAATTGAACGCATGGAATCCGTCATCGGCGGGTAATCTTCCGGTGTTGGCGGCAGGGCAATCTTCGGCTGGCACGCTGGTGACCACCGACTTCTTGGACCCTTTCTTCCTCCCGGGCGGCACCTATTACAAGGACGACCACCGGCTCGACACAGCCGCCGTGGCGACCGGTTCGCTGATCGAAGTCACGATGAAATCCAAGGGCAGCGCGGCGAAGGGGATCGATGACTTTCTATCCCTCATCGACGCCGAGAGCGGCCGCCTGATCACTGGTAACGACAATTTTTCGGGCAAGACCAACGATGCCGGGATCCGCTTCATCCCAGTGCCCGGCAAGACCTATGTCCTGCGTGCGACTTCGGGCGTCGAGCGCGATGTCGGGACCTACAACCTTGCCGCGAGGACTCCGGTGGCGGGCACTTCGTTCGGCTCCATCGGGATCGGCAGCACCGTGACCGGCAAGCTGAGCGCCGCCAGCGAACTCGACGAGCGCTTCTTCACCTTCAAGCGCGACCACCTGCTGGCGTCCGCGTCGGCTGGGCAGGAAGTCTTTGTCACGCTCTCGTCGGTGAAGTTCGATGCTTATCTGATCATCCTCGACGCCTCCGATCTCACCGTCGTCGCGGAGGGTGATACTGGCGGGCCGGCCGGCGGCAGGGACAATGCCCGGGTGACCTTTGTGCCCGAAGCCGGTCGCCGTTATCTGGTCCGAGCCACCACCTATGATCCGAACGAAAAGGGTGCCTTTTCGTTGAACACTGGATTGGTCCCCTGAACCCTGCCCGAGATGCTTGAGAACCCGCTGTTCATCCCCGTGTTGTTAGGGGCCTTGGTCGTCCTGCAGTTGTTGGTAATTGCCTTGTTGCTCCGGGTTTCTGGCCGGGTGTCGCGGCTTTCGCGGATGCTTGCTCCAGCAGTCTCGCCTGTGGGCAGGGATCTGGCGGACCGGAAGGAGTCGAACGCGGATCAGAAGAAGTGGTTCGCCCAGTTTCTCGCGGAAGATCCGGAGTGCGCGCAACTCCCGAAGAAGGAGCAATTCGCCGCCTTTCGCCGCTGGCGTGAGGAGAAAGGAATGAATTGGAAGAGCCCGGTGGAGCCGGAGTGATCGAAGCCAGGTTCCACGCGTCAGCGCCAGCACTTGCAACACGGCCGGGAGTTGCACCGCGGCAAACCGACGGCAGGGGGCCGCTCAGGCGATGACGCTGGAATTCATCCCAAGAGCAGAGGAGGCATTGCTGAAAGCCCGGACGATACTGTTTCCGAGATGTCCGTGATTCAGATGATGCGGGGCCGGCGTGTAAGGGGTGAAAATGGAGGCGTTTTCCGCGAAAAACCGCAGATCGTCCGTGCGGAAATCCGGGTCGCAAGGAAAAGTTTAGAGGTTTTGGGAATCCTGTGGTTTTTCCGGTTGCCAGCGGAAGGTCGGTTTGCAAACTCGAAGCCCGCGCCGGAACAACCACTCCACGGCGTCGAAAAGAGCTTGTGAAAAATTTCACAAGCGTCCAATTTCTCGCCGCCGAGCATTCCGACGCATCACCGTCATGGCCAATTTCTTCCCGCGCTGGACCAATTTTCTCCCTTTAAAGATCGCCATTTGTGCAGGTGCGGTGGCCGGTGGTGCCGTTCTCGCCTTCACTTACTACGCGACGCCGAAAACCCTGGCCGCCGGCTACATGCCGTCCCAGCCGATCCCGTTCTCGCACAAGATCCACGTCGACCAGCTCGGGCTCGACTGCCGCTACTGTCACTCTTTCGTGGACGTTGCCGGCCACTCGAACGTTCCGGGAAACAACACCTGCTGGAACTGCCACCAGCACGTCCAGAAGGAGAGCCCGAAGCTCCAGCCGCTGCGCGACCGGATGGACCCGCTGCTCAAGCACCCCGACTTCGGCAAGCCGATCGAGTGGGTCCGCGTTCACAAAGCTCCTGACTACGTTTATTTCAACCACTCAGCTCACCTGAGCCGCGGGATATCCTGCCAAAGCTGCCACGGTCAAGTCGACCAAATGGAAGTCGTCTACCAAGAGAACAGCCTCTCGATGGGCTGGTGCCTCGAATGCCACAACGCGCCGGAGAAACACCTCCGCCCGCTCGAGGAGGTCTACAACTTGAACTACGACCCCGCGAAATACATCGCCGCGAAGGAGAACGTCGCGCTAATGGACAAGCTGGGCGTCAAGACCACCGAGGATCTTGGCATCAAGCTGCGCGACCACTGGCAAATCGCTCCCAAGGCGACCTGCGCCACCTGCCACCACTGATTTCCGCCCCTTTCTCCTGATTTCCTGCCCGCCCTATCGCCCATGAGCAAACGCATCTGGCAACACCCCGAAATCCCCGCCGACGAGACCACCGTCTCCTGGCGCGGTCTCGGTCAACTTGAGGACACCCCCGTTTTCCGCACCTGGATGGAGCGCGAGTTTCCGCAGGGAGTCGGCGAAATGGCCGACGAAGGCGACGCGGAGACTTCGCGCCGCTCGTTCCTCAAGCTGATGGGCGCTTCGACCGCCCTCGCCGGCTTCGGCATGGCCGCTTGCCGCCGCCCGGAAAGTTACATCGTCCCCTACAACAAGGCGCCCGAGTGGGTGATCCCGGGCAAGGCGACCTACTACGCTTCCAGCATGCCGCGCGCCGCCGGGGCCACGCCGCTGGTCGTCACCACCTTCGAAGGCCGCCCGACCAAACTCGCCGCGAACACGCTCCATCCGGATGCCGCCGGCACCGATGCCTTCGCCCAAGCTTCCGTCCTCGACCTCTACTCGCCGTCCCGCTCGAAGAAAGTCCTCAAGCAGGGCCAACCCGCGAACCGCGCCGACTTCGACGCGGTGATCGCCAGCCTCGCCGCTGACAAGTCCGCCAAGATCGGCTTCGTCTTCGGCCACGATGTCTCGCCGACCCGCGCCCGCTTGGTCAAGGAATTGACCACCAAGTTCGCCGCTGCGAAATTCTACGCCTACGAAGCCTTCGAAAGCCCGGCCGCCAAGGTCCTCGGTGACGGGGTCCGCGCCGTGGCTGATTTCTCGAAGGCCGACCGCATCCTGTCGATCAACTGCGACTTCGCCTCGCTCGACCCGCAAGGCCCGGTGACCCCTTTCTTCGACCGCCGCAAGCCGGAAGGGAAGGGCTACTCCGCCAAGCCGGACGCCGCCGGGATGAACCGCCTTTACTCGATCGAGAGCGCCTTCTCGATGACCGGCGGCATGGCCGACCACCGCCTCCGCGTGGCTCCCCGCCAGCTTCTGGTCATCACCGCACAGATCGCGCGCCGCCTCGGTCTCAATGCCCAGGTCTCTCAAGTCGAAACCCTCAACGACGAGAAGCAGCTCAAGTGGGTGAACGCAATGGTTGATGACCTGCAAACCACAAAGGACAAGTCCCTCGTCCTCGCGGGCTCCCGGCTTCCCGAGGCCATCCAGACGCTGGTCGCCGCTATCAACGAAAAGCTCGGCAGCATTGGTGCCGGCAAGCCGCTCCGCTACGTTCGCACCGACGCCCAGGGTCTCGGCAGCTTGGTTTCCCTCAAGAACGACCTGGAGAACGGCACGGTCGAAACCCTCGTCCTGCTCACTCCGGCCAACCCGGTCCTCGATGCCCCGGCCGATCTCAAATTCGGCGACGCCCTCGCGAAAGCGAAGACCGTGATCCACCTCGGCGGCCGCACCGACGCCACCGCCCACGCGGCCACCTGGCACGTTCCGGCCAGCCATTATCTCGAAAGCTGGTCCGACTCCCGCACGGTCAACGGCGTTTACACGGTCGTCCAGCCGATGATCCTGCCGCTCTATCCCGACTGCGCCAGCGAGTTGGAAATCCTCTCCGCCCTGCTCACCGACGACGGCAAGCTGGTCACCGGCGAAGGCGCGGAAGGCAAACCTTCTCCGGCCCACGACGCGGTGAAGAAGACCTTCGAAGCGATCGGCGGCAAGGGCAGTGAGCCATGGCGCAAGCTGCTCCGCGAAGGCTTCCATGCCAGTACGACCTACGAAGTCGCCGAAGTCAAAGTTCCGAACACGGCGGTCACCGCTCCGGCAGCTCCGCCGAAGGACACCTTCGACGTCATCTTCGCCACCGACGCTTCGGTCTACGACGGCCGCTGGATCGACAACGGCTGGCTGCAGGAAGCCCCGGACCCGGTCACCAAGCAGTCGTGGGACAACGCGGCGATGATCGCGCCGCACACCGCCAAGGAAATGGGCATCTACGACGAGATCGTGGCCCTTGAAACCTGGAACGGCGCGAAGGGACCCGACGGCGAAGGCGAAGGCCGCACGGCGCCGGTGATCAAGGTCACGGTGAACGGCACCGAGATCGAGATCCCCGTCATGATCTCTTTCGGCCAGGCCGAAAACACCATCGTCATCCCGCTCGGCTACGGCCAAGGCTTCGACGGCGAGGACAAGTTCAACCGCAATGCCAAGGGTAACGCCCCCGCCAGCCACGTCGGTCAAGTTGGCGTGAACTCCGGTTTCAACGCCTACCCGCTGCGCACCGCCGCTTCCGCCTATTTCGCCACCGGCGCGACCGTCGCCAAGACCGGTGCCCGCTACCCGATGGCCGTCGTCCAGGAACACCACGCGATGTATGGCCGCGCGCTGGCCCGCGAGATTTCCACCATCGACTCCGGCGACCACAAGGGCGACTTCGCCGAGCAGCTCCACAACGTGAAGCTCCAGGGCAACGACGCCCACGCGCCGCCGAACATTTCCCTCTACAAGCAGGAAGACCGCGCCGGCAAGCCGCTCATCAGCGACGAAATCCACCAGTGGGCGATGACCATCGACCTGTCGTCGTGCATGGGCTGCAACGCCTGCCTCGTCGCCTGCCAGTCGGAGAACAACATCCCGATCGTCGGCAAGGAGCAGCTCGCCAAAGGGCGCGAGATGCACTGGATCCGCATGGACCGCTACTACGCGGCCGAGAAGGAGAACGATTTCGACCCCGGCAACCCCGCGCTGGTTCCACAGCCGGTGGCCTGCATGCAGTGCGAAAGCGCGCCGTGCGAAACCGTCTGCCCGGTCAACGCCACGATCCACGACGAGGAAGGCCTCAACGTGATGGCTTACAACCGCTGCATCGGCACCCGCTACTGCGCGAACAACTGCCCCTACAAGGCGCGCCGCTTCAACTTCTTCGATTACAACAAGCGCAACCCGCTGGTCGCCCACAACCTCTACAAGGGCCCCTTTGGCGAGAAGCAGGTCGGCACCGCGCCGCACCTCCAGCGCAACCCGAACGTCTCGGTCCGCATGCGCGGCGTGATGGAAAAGTGCACCTACTGCGTGCAACGCCTCAAGGACGCCAAGATCCGCCAGAAGCGCGGCCAGAAGCAGGAAGCGCTGCTCGCCGGCAAGGTATCGGCCGACTCCGCGGTGACCACCGCCACCCTCCGCATCCCGGTCGATTCCGTGAAGGTCGCCTGCCAGGAAGCCTGCCCGGCCGATGCCATCACCTTCGGCAACAAGCTCGACGGCGACAAGTCCGCCATGATGCGCGCCAAGGACGTCGAGCGGAACTACGACCTGCTCCACTACATCGGCACCCGCCCGCGCACCAGCTACCTGGCCCGGGTGAAGAATCCGAATGCCGCCATGCCCGATCACCAGTGGATCGGCAAAGCCACCATCCACATGCACTGAAGCACCCGGTGTTTCGTCCTTAGTGCCCAGCCTTTCCTCCATTTCCCAAATTCCATGGCCACCGCCACCGAACACGCCCCGAGCAAAACCCGCCAGGGACCGAAACTACCGGTCCTTGAGCGCGAGAAGCTCATCCTGAACGGCCGATCCTACCACTGGATCACCGAACGCATCTGCGGGGTGCTGGAGAACCGCCAGCCGCTGCTCTGGTGGCTGCTGTTCATCCCGTCCGCGCTGATCGCCATGATCGGCGTCGGCCTCGGCCTGACCTACCTCGTTTCGACCGGCGTCGGCGTCTGGGGCATGTCGAACCGCGTGTTCTGGGGCTGGGACATCACCAACTTCGTGTTCTGGATCGGTATCGGCCACGCCGGAACCCTGATCTCCGCGGTGCTCTTCCTGACCCGGCAGAATTGGCGAACCTCGATCAACCGTGCCGCGGAAGCCATGACGATCTTCGCCGTGATGTGCGCCGGCATCTTCCCGGCCTTCCACGTCGGCCGCGTCTGGATGGCATGGTTCCTCGCGCCGATCCCGAACGCCAACGCGATCTGGCAGAACTTCAAGTCGCCGCTGCTGTGGGACGTGTTCGCCGTTTCGACCTATTTCACGATCTCGCTGATCTTCTGGTACCTCGGCATGGTCCCCGACCTCGCCACCATCCGCGACCGCTGCAAGCCCGGCCTGCGCAAGATGCTCTACGGCATCTTCTCGCTCGGCTGGCGCGGCGGCAACCGCCAGTGGAGCCACTACGAAATGGCCTATCTCCTTTTGGCCGCCCTTTCCACCCCGCTGGTACTCTCGGTGCACTCGGTCGTGTCCTTCGACTTCGCCACCTCGATCGTCCCCGGCTGGCACACCACGATCTTCCCGCCCTACTTCGTCGCTGGCGCCATCTTCGGTGGCTTCGCGATGGTGCTCACCATCATGGTCCCTGCCCGCGCCCTCTACGGCCTGCAGGACCTGATCACCATGAAGCACATCGACAACATGGCGAAGATCATCCTGCTGACCGGCACCATCGTAGGCTACGCCTACCTGATGGAGCTCTTCGTCGCCTACTACTCCGGCGCGAAGTATGAAATGGACGCCTTCAAGTTCCGCATCACCGGTCCTTACTGGTGGGCCTACGTGGCAATGATGTCCTGCAACGTGCTTTCCCCGCAGTTCTTCTGGTTCAAGGCCTGCCGCGAGAACCTGTGGGTCGTCATGGCGGTTGCGATGTGTGTCAACGTCGGCATGTGGTTCGAGCGCTTCGTAATCATCGTCGGCACCCTCGCCCGCATGTTCCTGCCCGGCGATTGGAAGACTTACAGCCCGAGCTGGGTCGAGATCTGCCTGTTCATCGGCACCATCGGCTTGTTCCTGGCGCTGTTCCTCCTCTTCCTCCGCTTCCTGCCCTGCATTAACATTGCCGAGGTGAAATGGACGCTCAAGGAGTCCGACCCGCACCACGACGACCATGACGATCACCCGGATCACGGCACCGAGGTCGTGGCCGCCTACCAGCACGAACTCCACGGCAAGGGCGCCGTCGAAGCCAAAGCGTGACCCGTCTTCTTTGGCACTTGGACCTTCTTACTTGGAACTTCAGACAGTGAGTACTACCCGCAAACGCGTCTACGGCTACCTCGCCGAGTTCTCCAGCGCTTCCGCCCTCTACAAGGCGGCTGAAAAAGTGCGCGATGCCGGCTTCCGCAAGTGGGACTGCCACACGCCCTATCCCGTCCACGGCCTCGACGGCGCGATGGGCATGAAGCGCTCGATCCTTCCCTGGTTCGTCTTCTTCGGCGGCATGCTCGGCACCGCCACCGGCTTCGGCCTTGCCTACGTGACCCAGGTCGAGATCTACCCGACCGTGGTCCAAGCCAAGCCGGTGAACATCTTCACCGTGCCGGCCTTCTTCCCGATCATGTTCGAGTTGACGATCCTGTTCTCGGGCTTCACCACGCTGTTCGGCCTCCTCGCCCTGATGAAGCTGCCGCGCTTGAACCACCCGCTGTTTGCCAGCCGCCAGTTCCACCGCGCCACCGACGACGCCTTCTTCATCGCCGTCGAGGCCCGCGACCCGAAATTCAGCCCCGACGGCACCCGCAAGTTCCTCGAGGACATCGGCGGCAAGAGCATCGAACTCGTCGAAGAGGAGGACTGACGGGATTCCCGAAGTCCCAAGTGAAAAGCTCCAAGTTCCAAGTTTCAGATCCGTGAAATACTTCTTCCTCGCCTACGCGATCATCGCGGTCCTGTTCATCGGCCTCATGCCGACACGGGGCGCGAAGTCTCCCAACACGCCGATCCGCCTGTTTCCGGACATGGATGAGCAGGACAAGCTCAAGGCCCAGAAGCCGAGTGACTTCTTCGCCGACGGCCAAGGCTCGCGGCAACCGGTCGCCGGCACCCAGGCGCTTGGCTTGAATGCCACCGGTGCTCTGGAACTCGGCGGTATCCACGATCTCGAGTTCGGCGGCGGCATCGGCTACTACGCCAGCGGCGGAATCGATGGCTACTTTGCGAACGGCATGCCGGAAGAGCTCAAGCTCACCGCGGACAACGTCACCGCTTTCCTCAAGCGCGGGGAGGAAGTTTATGGGGTCAATTGCGCCATTTGCCACGGCAAATCCGGCGACGGTCTCGGCGTCACCAGCAACTACGGCGTGCCCGGCATCGCCAACCTGACCCAGGAAAGCTGGTTCCCCGCCGCTTACCCCGACGGCCGCCTCTTTTACACCATCTCCAACGGCAAGGGGAACATGGGCGGCTACAAGCACAACATCGCCCTGCGCGACCGTTGGGCCGTTGTCGCCTACATCCGCGCCCTCCAAACCGCCCGCAAGGCTCCCTATGACGCCGTCAAGGACGCCTACGACAAGGGCATCGCCACCCAGGCCAAGTAATCTCCCGCTTTCACCACCGAAATGGCACACCACTTCGTAACCTCAGCCGACATCCCGGTCGACGGCGAGCGCCTCGTCAATTCCAAGGTCGAGTCCGCCAAGCGCCTCGCCGGCGGCACGGCCGCATTGACCGGACTGGTCAGCGCGTATTTTCTTTTCGGTCCCTCCGAAAAGATCACCGCGCAGTTCGCCTATTCCTGGCTGTTCGCGTTCTTCTTCTTCTTCACCCTCGCGGTTGGCGGGTGCTTCTGGACTCTCCTTCACAACGTCTCCAACTCGGGGTGGGGGACTTCGGTCCGCCGCGTCATGGAGAACCTGGGCTCGGTTTTCCCATGGATGGCCATTTTCGCCATCCCCTTCGCCTGTCCGCAGGTGCAGAAGTATCTCTTCGAGTGGATGAACATCCACCGCGAGGCCGGCGGCGGCTATTTCGACGGCTTCATGGCCGGCTTCTACGGCAGCGACTCGATGAAGGCCGCGCTCGAGGCCAAGCACGAGGGCCTGCTGGTGAACAAGCTGTGGTACATGAACCTGTTCGCCTGGTATGTGCGCTTCGCCTTCTACTTCATCGGCCTCGGACTCGTGATCCGCACCCTTCGCAAGTTCTCCATCGCCCAGGACACCGATCCGAACCCGACCACCAAGAACCTCTTCAAGGCCCGCTTCCACTCGACCTACACGCTGATCATTTTCGCGATCACCATTACCTTCGCCGGCATCGATCTGCTGCAAGGCATGAAGTACGAGTGGTTCTCCACCATGTGGGGCGTTTACCTCTTCGCCGGTGCCGCGCTGAACTCGATGGCGGTGATCATCATCACCTGCGCGCTGCTCCAGAAGGGCGGCTACCTTAAAACAGTCACCGGCCCCGAGCACTTCCACATCATGGGCAAGCTGCTGCTCGCCTTCACCATCTTCTGGGCCTACATTGCCTTCTCGCAGTTCTTCCTCATCTGGTATGCGAACATCGCCGAGGAAACCTCCTGGTATCTCATCCGCAACACCGAAGGCTGGAACACCGGCAGCATCGCCCTGGTCTTCGGCCACTTCGTCATCCCCTTCGTCATCCTGCTCCAGGCTTGGCTGAAGAGGAACCCGAAGTTGCTCAGCATCATGGCCGGCTACACGTTGGCGATGCACATCCTCGACCATTACATCATCACCATCCCGGAGCGTTCGATTTCCCTCTACCGGATGGCGAACTTTCCCACGGCGGACTGGATGAAAGATCTCGCGGTTTTCAAGGACGTGACCACCTCGGTCCCCGGTGCCTTCTGGTTCGATATCTTCGCCTTCATCGCCATCGGTTCCGGCTTCCTCTTCTTCTACCTCCGCGCGCTGACCCAGACCGCCGTCTATCCGCACCGCGATCCCCGCATCCTCGAATCCGCCAACGTCTCGAACTGATCCTGTTGGCACTTCGAACTTTTCACTTGGAACTTCTCTCCTGATGTCCTCATCCAGCGACAATCCCCTGGTCCGTTTCGCCGCCTTCTGGTGGGCACTCGGCGTTTTCGCGCTCTTCGGTTTCAGCCTGCTCGTGGTGAAGCTCTTCACCAACTCCGGTGAAAAGCCGAACGCCCTCGAAGAAGCCGCCGCCGCGAAACGCTACGAAGTCCGCGCGACGGTCAATACCGCCCAGGATGCTGCGTTCCAATACAAGGAAGTGGAAGCCGGCAAGGTCGTCCAAGTGCCGCCGCACGATGTCTTCGCCCACCTCGGGCAGGGCCTTCTTTCTGCCAAGCCGGTCGCCGTCGAAAAGCCGGAACAGATCGTCCCGGGCTCCGACCGCCAAATGGCGCTGTCCGGCGCGCCGGTCGTGGATCTCGCCGCGGTCGACGCTCTGACCCCGGGGCCCGAAGTCCCGGTCGATCCAGCGCTCATCGAAGCCGGCAAGGCGCAGTATATGGGTGGTGGTGCCTGTATCGCCTGCCACGGCCCAACCGGTGAAGGCGGCCCGATCGCGCCGACCCTTGCCGGTTCCGAATGGGTCACCGGCCCGGTTTCGAATCTCATCCGCATCCAGCTCCGCGGCCTCGGGGGGCCGATCCAGCTCAAGGGTGCCATCTACACCCCGCCCGTGCCGATGGCCGCCCTCGCCCACCAGGACGACAACCAGATCGCCGCGGTGCTGACCTACGTTCGCAACAGCTTCGGCAACAAGGCTTCCGCCGTGCTGCCGGAACAGGTCAAGATGCTCCGCTCCGAAGTCGGCAAGCCGGCACTCGTCGAAGCCGACCTGATCAAGCCCTGAACCTCAAAGCCCCACGGCCCCAAGCTTTCCCATGTCCCAAGCCTCTTCCACCAACCCGGCGGCCGACGCGATCCGCCGCGCGGAGATCGACCGCTCGCTGCGCCACCCGGTGATGTTCTTCTTCACCAGCGGCGCCGCGTGGCTGGCCGTGGCCATCCTGCTCGGCATCATCTCTTCCGCGAAAGTCCACAGCCCCGGGTTCCTCGATGGCTTTTCGTTCCTGACCTACGGCCGCGTCCAACCGGCCCACATGAGCGCGCTGATCTACGGCTGGGGCTGCCAGGCCGCCTTCGGCATGCTGGTCTGGCTGATGGCCCGCCTTTCCCGCCAGGAGTGCCGTGCCGCCGGCCTGATCCTGACCGCCGGCCACATCTGGAACCTCGCCGTCTCCGTCGGCCTGCTCGGCATCCTCGCCGGCAAGGGCACCGGCATCCCGTGGATGGAGTTCCCGACCTTCGCCTGGGTTCCCATGCTGATCGCCTACGCCGCCATCGGCATCTGGTCGATGATCCAGTTCAAGGTCCGCCCGACCGGCCATGTGTTCATCTCCCAGTGGTACATCCTTGCCGCGCTGATCTGGTTCCCCTGGGTCTTCGCCACCGCCCATTTCCTCGTCCATGGCTTCTCGGGCAGCCCGTTGATGGCCGCCGCGGTTAACGCCTGGTATCGCTCCGCGCTGATCTTCCTGTTCTTCGTGCCGACCGCCATCGCCGCGGCCTACTACGTGATCCCGAAGGTCACCGGCCGTCCGGTTTACAGCTATACCTTGTCGCTGCTCGGCTTCTGGTCGCTCGCGGTCATCGCCCCGTGGGCCGGCATGCAAAAGCTCGCCGGAGCCCCGATTCCCGCCTTCCTCCCCTATCTCGGCGCCGCCGCCACCATCCTGATCGCCATCCCGGCGATCGCGGTGAGTGTCAACTTGCTCAAGACCGCCGCCGGCGCCTGGGACACCGTGGTCAGCAGCCCGGCGCTCCGCTTCACCGTGACCGGCGTCGTCGGCCTGCTGGTGCTCGGCTTCGCCTGCACCTTCCTCAATGTGCCGGCCATGCTGCCGCTGAGCCAGTTCAGCCTCTCCGGCTACGGCTTCGACATCCTCGCACTCTACGGCGTGTTCAGCTTCATCGCCTTCGGCATGATCTACTTCATCGTGCCGCGGATCACCCGCCGCGAGTGGCTCTCCAGCCGGCTGATCAAGATGCACTTTTTCCTCTCGCTCTACGGCGTCGTGACCGTCGCGTTGGTCGCCGTCTTCGGTGGCATCTTGCAAGGCCAAGCCCAGGAAGACTACAAGCAGCCTTGGGAGAACGCGATGACCTACGCCTACCCCTATGCGGTCGCCGCCACCCTGTCGTGGTGTTTCCTCCTCTTCTCGAACGTCTTCTTCTTCCTCCACCTCGCCCTGATGTGGCTCCGCCTTGGCCGCCGCAGTTCGCACCCGACCCTGCTCGGTCACGCGCACCACACCGACCTCCACGATGCCGCCCACGGCCCCGAGGGCGACATCGACAATGCCGGCCCCGGATCCGCCCCCGCCCACTCGCACTGAGGATTCCCCGATATCCCAATTTCGAATCTCTCAATTCCTTCTTCCATGTCCTTCCGCCAATTCGCCATCGGACTCACCTTCGCCTTCCTCCTTCCGTGGGCGGCCCTGGTGATCTACCCGTTCTTCTCGATGCGCACCGTC
>NEUO01000126.1 GCA_002304315.1 Verrucomicrobiia bacterium Tous-C4TDCM | reverse complement strand
TGAGGGTTTTCCACATCGAGCCGGGTGCCTGGTAGGGCTTGACGGGCGGGCCGCCGACGGCTTCGGAAAGTATGCCGGAATGGGCGAGGGCGGAATCCCGCAGCATCTCGGCAGTGAGGCGGCGGGCGGGGCCGCGGGCGAGCAGGGCATTGGCGGGATCGCGTTCGCGGAGTTCCGGAGAGGCTTTGGAATCCTGGCCGTAGGTGGCGGTGAGCACCATCTGCCGGATCGCCCGTTTGAAATCCCAGCCGTGATTGATGAAATCGCGGGCGAGCCAATCGAGCAGCTCCGGATGCGTCGGTTGCGCGCCCTGGAGGCCGAAGTTGTCGGAAGTCTCCACGATCCCGGTGCCGAAGATATCCTGCCAGATGCGGTTGACGGTCACGCGCGCGGTGAGCGGATGATCCGGCGAGGTGAGCCAGCGGGCGTAGCCGAGGCGGTTGCGCGGCTGGTCGTCGGGAAACGGTGGCAGCCAGTCCGGCGTCTCGCGCTCCACCTTTTCCGCCGGCGAGGTGTAGTCGCCGCGGGCGAGGATGTAGGCCGGAACGGGCTGCGCGGTTTCGCGCATGGTGACGATCTCGCGGACCTTCTTTTCGGCATCCCGGTAGGCGGCCCGGGCGGCGGAAAGGTTCTTGGAAAGGGCGCGGGCGTCCGGGTCGATGGCGGAGTGGAAGTATTCGCGGAGCTGGGCGGGCGTGGCCCCGTTCTTCGCGAGGGGCTTGCCGGTGGAGAGGGCGAGGACTTCGAGGGAAGAGAGGGCGCGGAGATGTACGTGGACGTCATCGATCATGCCTCCGCGCAGGCCGATGTCGCGGCCGCGGGCCGTGAAATGGAGGGCATCCCCGATGAGGTAGTCGCGGGTGAGATTGTCGCGGGTGACGGTGGTTTCGGCGGGTTGGCCGTTGATGGAGATCTTGAGTCCGCCTGCCTTCCGCGAGCCGTCGTTGCTGACGCTCACGTGGGTCCAATCGCCGGTGGGGAGGGTGGACGTGGTGGTGATGGAGGCACCGCAGCCGGGAAGTTCGCGGGCGAGGGTCCAGGTCAGGCGGCCTTCTTTGAGGAGGAGCTCGTAGCCCGAGAACGGCGTGTCGAACGAGGAGGTGTTGGCGAAGACGACGGCGCGCTTGTAGTCCTCGCCGGGCTTGAGCCAGAGAGAAATGGAGAGGGGCTGGTCGGCGTGTTTGATTCCGAAGTCGGGGAGTTTGGTGAGGCTGTCGCCGTTGGCCAGGATCCCGTTTCCGTGCTTGCCGGGGGCGAGCTTGTTCCCGCCGGCCTTGGCGGTTTTCTTGGGGTCGGCTTCGTTCTTGAGGGAGTCGCCGGCGGGTTCGTCGAAGAGGAATTTTCCGGCGAGTTCGGGAGAGGGGAAGGTTTTCGCGGAGGCGAGCCAGGATTGGAAGGCGGGCTTGGCGGCTAGCAGGTGGGAGGCGAGTTTGGCCTCGGCGGATCGGATGTTTTCCTGGAGGCCGGCGAGTTGGGTTTCCTGTTCCGGCGTCGGGAGTTGGAGCGCCGGTTGGGGCAAGACCTCCCCGCGATCCGCGCCGCCCTGGATCAGTCCGAACTCGTCGACGCTGTTGAAGAAAGCGCCCATCGAGTAGTAGTCCTTCGCCGAGATGGGATCGTATTTGTGGTCGTGGCAGCGGGCGCACTCCATGGTGAGCGCCATGAAGGCGGTGCTGATGGTGTGAATGCGGTCGGAAATGCCTTCCTGGCGGAATTCCTCCGGCACCGAGCCGCCTTCGTTGGTCTTGCGGTGGATGCGGTTGAACGCGGTGGCGAGTTTCTGATCACGGGTGGCGCCGGGCAAGAGGTCGCCGGCGAGCTGCTGGGTGATGAATTGGTCGAAGGGCAGGTTGCCGTTGAATGCGCGGATCACCCAATCGCGGTAGGGCCAGGCATCCGTCTGGATGTCGGCCTGATAGCCGAAGGAATCCGCGTAGCGCGCCACATCGAGCCATGGGGTCGCCATGCGCTCGCCGAATCGCGGCGAGGCGAGCAGGCGGTCGACCACGGTGTCGCGCGCGGCCGGCGATGTATCTGTTAGAAACGCATCAATTTCCGGCTGGCTCGGCGGCAGGCCGGTGAGGTCGAAGGTGACGCGGCGCAGCCAGCGCTCACTCGGGGCTTGCGGGCTGGGCGGGAGCTTTTCCTTTTCGAGGCGGGCGAGGATGAAGTGGTCGATCGGGTTGCGCGCCCAGGACTTGTCGGTGGTTTCCGGAACGGGGACCTCCTTCGGTGGGGTCACGAATGCCCAGTGGGCTTCGTATTCCGCGCCCTGCTCGACCCATGTCTTGATCCGGTTCTTCTCCCGGTCGGTGAGGGTGAGGTGGGACTTCGGCGGCGGCATGACCTCCTTGCGGTCGGTCGAGAAGATGCGGATCAGAGCTTCGGAATCCGCCGGGCTTTCCGGATCCCACGCGAAGGCCTTGATCGCCTCGGCGCGGATATCGAGCCGCAGGTCCTCCTCGCGCTTCTGCTTGTCAGGGCCGTGGCAGAAGAAGCACTTGTCCGATAGGATGGGCAGGATCTCCCGGGCATAGGAGATCTTCTCCGTGGCCCCGGCGGGCCGGGCGAGCGCGAACAGGCTGATGAGGTAGGCTGCTGATCTCAAGACGCAGATCTTTACGCCCGGCGGGGGCGGGTCTTTCGGGAACCGGTCTCCAGTGCGCACCTGAAAGCCTGCGCGGCGATGAGACCGGCAGGTCGGTCATGTGGCCCGGCCAACGAAGAGTCCGCGTCGCGGCTAGTCCTCGCTTTTCTCTTCGCCCTTCACATCCTTCTCGAAGGCCTTGGCCTTCTCGCGGTCCGGTGCACCGCTGAGTTGGGCCACTACTTTCTCGCAGGCGGCGTCGGTCACGATGATGCGCGGCAAGCCGCCCTCGCTGGAAACGACGGATGGCAGCTTGTCCATGTCCTTGTCACCCTTGTCGATCTCCACCATGACGACCTCCGAGCGTGGGACGGCCTTTTTCACGGCGTTGTTGGCGGCATTGACCTTCTGGACGCAAGTGGGGCAATTCGGCAGGTAGTAATCCTGATAGAACACGAACGCGATCTTCTTGCCGGACTTGGCGGCGGATTTCTTCGCGGATTCCAACTTGCGCTCTGAGAAGCCCGCGAACGCGGTCGAGGCGCATGTGAGCAGGAGGGTCGTTAGGACGATGGCTCGTTTCATGGTTTGATCTGGTTTGGTTTGTGGTCCCACCCCGCGCCCTGTTTTGGCGTAGGTGTGGATGTTACTATTTCTGAGGGGGCTATCCTTTGGGCGTGAGCGTAGACTTCAGGCCTGTTTTGCCAAGATCTCCTTTCGCGGAGTTCATTAACTTTGCACAATATTCAGTGCGGGTCGTCCCGAGGGGCGGCGCTGTCGCTGCGGTTGAACTGCCGGGCGCGTCCACCCAGTGCGAAGCGGCCCCGGAGGCCTATCCGTCCACCAGCGACCTCGCATATTGGAGGGTATCGATGTCCGCGGCGGACTTGTCGCGGCGGATGGCATGGATGCGGGGGAAGCGCATGGCGAGGCCGGAGTCGTAGCGCTTCGAAGGTTGGATCGAGTCGAAGGCGATCTCGAGGACGAGGTTCGGCTCGACGTGGTGCTTGCGGCGCTCCTTCGAGAGGGTGTGGCGTTGGAAGTGGACGGTGAGTTCCTCAATCTCGGCGTCGGTGAGACCGGAGTAAGCCTTGCCGATGATCCGGAGCTGGCCGCTGTTCTCGTCGCGGACGGCGAAGGTGTAGTCGGAGAGCACCTCGGCGCGCTTGCCGTGGCCTTGCTCGGCGGCGACGACGATGCAGTCGAGCGTGCTGGAGGTCTTGAGCTTCAACCAAGCCTTGCCGCGGCGGCCGGGCGAGTAGGGGCTGGTGGGGTCTTTCGCGATCAGGCCCTCGTGGCCGTCGGCGCGGGCTTGCTTGAAGGCGGCTTGGACGGCTGCACTGCCTGCCGTGCGGAGCACGGAGATAAGACAGATGGTAGATGGTAGATCCTCCTTCGCCAAGGCTTCGGAGGACGGGTGGTGGATCGTGGATGAAATGCTAGAAGAGTCCGGGTTTTCTCTTGAGTCTTCCGTCTTGAAGTCTTGCGTCTCCATCCGCGCGCGGCGTTGTTCGAGCGGGAGGGCGAGGAGATCTTCGCCGTTGTGAAAGAGCAGGTCGAAGGCGATGAAGCGGACGGGGGCGGTGCCGCTGGCGGTGCTGGAGGGGAAGAGATCGCCTTGGGAAGTCGTGACGCGGCCGAGGCGGGTCTGGAGGTCGTGGAAGGTGAGGCGGCGGCCTTCGGCGTGGGCGATGATTTCGCCGTCGAGGATGAAGTCGCCGGGGATCTGGAGCGCGGCTGTTAGAAGCTCCGGGAACTCGACGTCGAGGGGGCGGAGATCGCGGGAGAACAGGGCGGCGCGGTCGCCGGATTTGTGAAGCTGGGCGCGGATGCCGTCGTATTTCGGTTCGAGCCAGAGAAGAAGTCGAGAGTCTGGAGTTGAGAGTTGAGAGTTAGAGGAAGCATGGGCGGGGACGAGGGCGTCGGCGTCGGGCATGGGGGAGGCGAGCATGACCTTGACCGGGACGAGAGGGCGCAGGGCGGCTTCGTGCAGGGCCTGGCGGCGGGCGAGGCGGGCGGTGTCGCCGAGATCGCCGGTGAGCATGTGGGCGTGCCGGACGGCGGCGGGGTCGGCGGCGAATGCCTCGGCGATGGCTTCTTCGACGAGTCCTTCCTTGAGGCCGATGCGGAGATCGCCTGTTAGAAGCTTGACCAGTGTTTCTCCTTCGGCCGGATGGAGGGTCCGGAGGCGCTCGGCGAGGAGATCGATGCGGGCGAGCGAGCCGGGAGCGGTGGCGAGGTCGGTGAAGAACGTGGCGAGGCCGGCGAGGTCCAGTGGTACGGGCTTGAGCACGAGTTCCTGAAGCAGCAGTCGGGCGGTGCGGGCGGCGTCGTTCTGGGACTGGGAAATCTCGCGGTAGCGTTCCTCGCGGACGCCGGGGAGTTTCAACAGGGCGCGGCGCAGGGTGGCGGAGCCGGCTTGGGACGCGCGGCGATCGGCGGCGCGGGGGAGGGCGCGGCCGGTCAGCCAGTTGGCGGCGAGCGCGAGGTCATCGTCGCTGGCCAGGCCGCGGAGATAGGCGGCGAGGTGGCGGATCTTTTCCAGGCGGCTGCTGGTTTCGCCGGTCAGGCGGCAGAGGCTGGTGAAGTCGGCAAGCGGGCAGATCGGCCGGACATGGCGGGCGCTGGCGCTGGTCTGGGTGCCGCTGCCGGCGAGGGCGTTGCGGGCGGGGGGCGGGGAAAGTTGGAGATCGAGCTGGTCGTTGCCCATCGCCGACCAGGCATCGTGACCGCGCTGGCGGAGCTCGGCGGCGAACTCGCGGGTGGAACCGTGGACGGTGAGGATTTTCTTCGGCCGGACGCGCTGGACGCACTCTAACAGACCAGGGTGGTCGGCGTGGTCGGAGAGCGGGATGGCTTCATCGACCCGGTAACGGTAGCTCGCCCCCGGGGTCAGTGCCCAGCCGCTGAGCATGGCGACGCGGCGTTTCGGGATGGCGCGGAGGAGCTTGGAGCGGACGGCGTTCGGCGGGGCGATGACGGCGTGGCCTGCTGGGATCTTAGATGGTGGATGGTAGATGGTCGATGATGAGGCGTCGGGGGCTTCGCCCAGGATGAGGGGCTCGGGCAGGCCGCGGACGCCGGCTTCGCGGCAGGCGCGGGTCATTTCCGCGACGCTGGGGTGGAGCAGGGCGGGGATGCCGTGCTCGTGGAGCAGGGCGAGCGCTTCCTGGGCCTTGCCGAGGGAGTAGCCGAGGAGGACGGGCACCTCGCCATCGGCAAAGGCGTCGTGGACGAAGCGGAGGACGGCGCTTTCGATTTCCAGCGGCGGCGGGAAGGAGTAGTGGGGGAGGCCGAAGGTGGTTTCGAGGATGAGGAGGTCGGCCTGCTGGAAGACGACGGGCTCGGCGGTGCGGCTCTTGCGGACTTTGAAATCACCGGTGTAGAGCAGCGTGGCACCGTCGGAAATGCGGGTCACGTGGAGCATCGCGGAGCCGGCGATGTGGCCGGCGGGCAGGAGGCGGAGGCGGTGGCCATTTCGTTCGATGGCGGCGCTGAAAGGCACGGGATCGAGGCGGGCTTCGGCCAAGCTGTAACGCGAGCGGATCAACGAAGCGGTGACGGTGGAGCATAGCGCGCTTTCGTGGCGGGCGAAGTGGTCGGCGTGCGCGTGGGAGACGAATGCCCACGGTTTCGCGTCCCAAGGATCGAGCCAGAGGTCGAGTTCCGGGAGATGGAGACCGCGGCGGTGACGGACTTCGATCATGCGGGGTGGCGGAGAGTGGGGTGGCGGGCGGTAGGGATCAATGCCTGAGGACGGTGTGCTGTGGCGGCAGCAGGGCGATCTTGCTTTGAGGGGGGGCGGAGGGAGCGCTGACTTTAGTCGGCGAGGATTGTGTCGCTCCGCTTAGTAAAGACAGGCCGACTAAAGTCAGCGCTCCCAAAGCCGAAGATCGGATTGACGGGTGCTTCCGGAGCGCGACAACTTCACGCACGAAACCGGTTCTGCATTGAATTTCCATGTCTGAAATCCTCCCAGCTCCCTGCTCGACGGAACGCGACTCCTTTCCGGGGGCGACCGAGTTTCGATTGGCTCTCGGCGTTTTCCGGGAGCCCTACGCGTGGAAAATCGTGGCGATCGGGTTGCTCGGGGCGTTCGTGGTGATGGCGCTGCTCGGGGCGTGCGTCTGGTGGGTGGTGGCGAAGAGCGGCTGGCTGGAATTTGGCTGGGTGGCCCGTTACGAATGGACGCGCTGGCTTTTCGGAGGGCTGGGAACGGCGATCTATCTGGTGGCGGGCTGGTTTTTGTTTCCGGTGGTGTTCACCGCGGTGGCCGGGATTTTCCTGGAAGACCTGGCGGACCGGATCGAGCGGCGGCACTACCCGGAGCTGCCGGTGCCGCGGAAGGTGCCGGTGACGGAGCAGATTTACGCATCGGGCCGGGGCTTGCTGCGCGGCTTGTTTTGGAACGGCCTCGCCTTGCCGCTCTACTTCATCCCGGTGGTCAATGTGCTGGCCTACGCCGCGGTGAACTCCCGCCTGCTCTCGCGCGAGTATTTTCAGGTGATCACGCTCCGCCATTTCCCGGCCGCGGTGACCGGCGACTGCTTCCGCCGCCACCGTCCCCAACTTTGGCGTGAGGGGCTGGTGCTGATGCTGCTGTTCCTGATTCCGCTGGTGCAATTGGTTGCGCCTTTGTTGGCGACGGCGCTGGCGGTGCACCGGCTATGGCGGCGGGACGATGGGATCCTGCGGCGGGAGTTGGCGGCGAAATTGGGGAGCTAAGGTTCTGCGCGGACGCTTTACGGCGGGCCGGGCGGGCCTAGGGTGGGCCCATGCGACTTTGGTGGATCCTTCTCGCGGCCACTGCCGTTTATGCGCAGGACTTTCCGGAGCCCTACGATAGCGAGCGGGTGGCAGGCTCGCCAATGCCGGCGGAAGAAGCGGCGCGGACGATGAAGTTGCCGCCGGGTTTCAAGGCGACGGTCTTCGCCGCGGAGCCCGATGTTCGCAATCCGATCGCCTGTGCCTGGGATCCGCGGGGGCGGCTTTGGGTGGTGGAGAATTTCACCTATGCCGAGCGACCGAAGCGCTTCGATCTCGCGCTGCGGGACCGGGTGGTGATCCTGGAGGATGCCGACCACGACGGCCGTGCGGAAAAGCCCCGCGTGTTCATCGATACGGTGCAGCGGCTCACCAGCGTCGAAATCGGATGCGGTGGGGTGTGGCTGATGTGCCCGCCGCAATTGCACTTCGTGCCTGAAGCCGATGGCGACGATGTCCCCGACGGCGCTCCGCAGGTGATGCTCGACGGCTTCACGGTGGCCGATGGCGGTTATCACAACCTTGCCAACGGCTTGAAGTGGGGAACCGATGGCTGGCTCTACGGCCGCTGCGGACATTCATGCCCCGGCCGGCTCGGTGTTCCCGGGACGCCCTATGAAAGGCGAATCCCGATTCATGGCGGCATTTGGCGATTTCATCCGGAGCGCAAGGTGGTCGAGGTGCTCACCCACGGGACGACCAATCCGTGGGGCTTCGATTGGGACCGGCATGGCGAGGGCTTTTTCGTCAATACGGTCACGGGTCATCTCTGGCATCTGATTCCCGGCGCGCATCTCGTGGACTCGAATCCTTCGCCGAACCGCTCGGTTTACCAGCGGATGGACACCATCGCCGATCACTGGCACTTCGACCGGGGGAGCGGTTGGAAGAAGTCGATCGCCGATGCGGCCGATGCCTTCGGCGGCGGTCATGCGCATGTCGGGGCGATGATCTATCAGGCGGATCAGTGGCCGGAGGAATATCGCGACAAGCTTTTCACCCTGAACTTTCACGGTCGGCGGGCGAACGTGGAGAAGCTGGAGCGGAAGGGCAGCGGGTATGTCGGACGGCATCAGCCCGACGTGTTCTTCTCGCGGGATCCGTTCTTCCGCGGCATCGAAATCACCACCGGTCCGGATGGCAGCGCGTTCATCCTCGACTACAGCGACACCGGTGAATGCCATGAATCCACCGGCATTCACCGCAGCAGCGGGCGGATCTTCAAGATCAGCCATGGCGATCCGGCGAAGCCCGACCTCGGGGATCTCGCCCGGGTGACCGCGGAAGGCGTCGGGCGGCTGTTAGAGCACCCGAACGCGTGGTATTCCCGGCAGTTGCAGAAGCTGGAGTTGGCGGACGAAGTGGTGGGCGAGCTCCCTTCAGCGTCGACTTCCACCCGGGATCGCCTGCGTCGGATGTCGCTGCTTTACACCCGCGGCCAACTGCCAAGGGGGAAGCTGTTAGAAAGCCTGGCGGACCCGGATCCTCAGGTGCGGGCGACTTCGATCCGCTACCTGTTAGACGGTTTCCCGCTCGATGCGATCACGGGGCCATTGCCGCATTTCGAACAGTGCGCCGATCCCGTGCTGATCGCAGCCTTGGTCGCCCGGGCGAGGTTTGACGACAGCGCTTCCGTCCGTCTGGCGCTCGCTTCGTCGCTCCAGCGGATCGTGCCGAGGGAGCGGGAAGGCCTTGCGATCGCGCTGCTGGCCCATGCCGGGGAGGCGGGGGACGCGGCGCTGCCGTCGATGGTGTGGTATGGCATCATCCCGCTTGGTCAGGCGGATCCGGCGGCCTTGGTGCGCATCGCCAAGACCTGCCAGTGGCCCGACACACTGCGGTGGATCGCGCGAGATCTGGCGGGTCGGATTGGCAGCGATGGGAAGCCGCTCGCTGCACTGTTCGCGGGGGTGGACGGGGCTCAACGCGCGGCCGTGCTCCAAGGGCTGGGTGAGGCGTTGAAGGGATGGCGGAAGGCACCCGAGCCGGGAGAATGGGATGCCTTCGCCGCGAACTTCACCGATCCCGCGGACCGGGACCGGGTGCGCGAGATCGGTGCGATCTTTGGAAGTGTCCGGGCATTGGAGGAGTTGAGAACCATCGCGAAAGATGCCGCGGTTCCGATTGCCCGCCGCGATGCCGCGTTGAAGACATTGATCGATCACCAGCCCGAAGATCTCCGCTCGATTTGCGAGTCGCTGTTGGATGTGCGTGGACTCACGGCTACGGCGGCTCGTGGACTGGCCTCGTTCGACGATCCTGCCGTGGGGGAGTTGCTGGTTCGGAGTTGGCAGAAGTTTGCGGGTGCCGAGAAGGCCGCGCTTGTCGGCTCTTTGGTTTCGCGGGTCTCGTTCGCGAAGATTTTGTTAGAGGAAATCGCGGCCGGACGCATCGCTCGCGAGGAAATCACCGCTTTCCACGCCCGGCAGATTCGCGCGCTGGGTGACGACGCTCTTTCGAAGCAACTCGCCGACGTGTGGGGCGATCTGCGCGAGGGGGACGGCGACAAGGCGAAGTTGATCGCGGGTTTCAAGGCCCGGCTGACATCCGGCGAACTGGCCAAGGCCGACCTCGGCCGGGGGCGGGTGCTTTACGAGACCGCGTGTGCGTCCTGCCACATGCTCCACGGCGGCGGTGGAAACATCGGCCCGGAGCTCACCGGCTCGGGGCGGGGGAACCTGGACTATTTGTTAGAGAACATTCTCGATCCCGGTGCCGTGGTGAGCGCCGGCTACCGCTTGCATACGGTGTCGCTGAAAGACGGGCGCGTGATCTCCGGGATCCTTGCCGGCCAAACGGAGCGGACGCTTTCCTTGAGGCTACCCGGCCAGGATTTCACCATCGAACGGGCGGAGATCGCGAAGCAAGAGGTCGCGCCGAGTTCGATGATGCCGGAGGGGCTGCTACTCGGTCTCAAGGCGGCGGAAGTGCGGGACCTGATCGCCTATCTGATGCACCCCGGGCAGGTGGCCATGCCGGACTAACAGGGCGCCTTTTTCACTGCGGCACGGTGAGCGCCTTACCGTTGTCGGAGGGACCGATCTTTTCGAGGAAAGGGACCGCTTTCACCGCCCAGTGCGCGGGATCGGGATAGTCAGAGGCGTTGGGGCCGAAAGTGCTGCGGAGCATGTCGGTGTCGATGACCCCCGGGTTCAGCGCGACTGCTGTCAGGCCTGGCGGAAGTTCCTGCGAGAGGGCCTGGGTCAAGCCTTCGACGCCCCATTTCGTGCAGCAGTAGGGAGCGACTTCGGGCGAAGTGGAGCGACCCCAGCCGGAGGAGAAATTCACCACGACCCCGGTGCCGCGGGCGATCATTGCCGGCAGGAAGCCGCGGCAGACGAGGTGGATGCCTTTCAGGTTCACGTCGATCACGCGGGAGAAGTCCTCCGGCGTGACCTCCCACAGCGGGGCGTTGCGGTTGATGGTGGCCGCGTTGTTGAGCAGCAGATCCGGCGCGCCGGGGCCGGCCAGGATGTCATCGGCGAAAGCGGTGACAGCATCCTGCGAGGTCACGTCGCAGCGGAGGATGCGGTGTTTTTTGCCGAGTTCTTTGGCGAGCGCGGCGACGGCCGTGGCGTTTGTCCCGCAGCCGGAAACGACCCAGCCTCGCACGGCGAAAGACCGGGCCATCGCGAGGCCGAGGCCGCGGGTGCAGCCGGTGATGAGGACGTGCTTCATGGCGGCAGGTTAAATCGGGCGGGTTGGAAATGCAGGCACGATTTCCAATTGGACCGAAGTTGCAGAAGGAGGAGATCCGGGTATTTTCCGCGCATGATCTTCGAAAGCATGATTCTCGCGGTGCAAGGCCAAGCCCAGCAGGGAGGCGGTATCGGTATCGGCTACTTTCTCATCATCGGAGCCACGATGCTGGTGAGCATGCTGGTGAGCGGGAAGCTGAAATCCCGGTTCAACCAGTATTCGCAAATCCCGATGCGAATGACCGGCGCGCAGGTGGCGGAGGCGATGCTGAGCCAGAACGGGATCCAGGATGTGCAGGTCATCCACGTGCCGGGGCACCTGACCGACCACTACGATCCCATGCGTAAAACGGTGAACCTCAGCGACAAGGTTTACTACGAGAACTCGGTGGCAGCCGCGGCAGTGGCAGCCCACGAGTGCGGTCACGCCTTGCAGCACCAGCAGGCGTACGCCTGGTTGACCTTCCGCTCGAAAATGGTCCCCGCCGTGCAATTCGCCAGCACCATCCAGCAGTATCTGATGATGGGTGCCATGGTCGGCGTGGGGCTTTTCCACAGTCCCATGATGCTGTGGATCTGGGTCGCGGTCTTCGCGGTCACGACGCTGTTCGCAGTGGTGACCCTGCCGGTCGAGTTCGATGCCAGCAACCGCGCGATGGCGTGGCTCGAGCGCAGCGGCATTGCCAACCAGATGGAGCATGACAAGGCGAAGAATGCCTTGTTCTGGGCGGCTATGACCTACGTCGCCGGCGCGGTCGGGGCGGTGGCGCAGATGCTCTACCTGATCTCGATGCTGATGGGACGCCGCAACGAGTGAGCGGATCTCACGGGCGCTGGTAAACCCGGACCCAATCGACCGTCATCCTTTGCGGGAAGACGGTCTTTTTGTCGGGTGGTCCGGGCCAGCCGCCGCCGACGGCAAGATTCAGGACGAGGTGGAAAGGCTGGTCAAAGGGGGCGGGAAAGGCCCCGCCGTCGCTACTCCATTTGTCCTGCGTCTGATAGAGCGCGCCGTCGACATACCAGCGGATGACGTCCTTTTCCCACTCGATGGCGAAGACGTGGAAGTCGTCGGCGAAGGTGCCCGACTTCAGTTCGAAGGGCGCGCCGGTGTGGACGTTCTTCGGCCAGGAGGCGCCGTGATGGAGGGTGCCGTGGACCTTGGCGGGCTCGTGGCCGACCATTTCCATGATGTCGATCTCGCCGCTCGATGCCCAGCCGCCGTAGGCCTCCTTTTCCGGCAGCATCCAGATCGCCGGCCAGATGCCGCGGCCGGTGGGGAGCTTGGCGCGGACCTCGAAGCGGCCATATAGCCAGCTTGCGCGGCGCTTGGTCCGCAGCCGGCCGGAAGTGTATTCCTTCTCGACGCCCGCGGTGTTGAACCTCTGCTTGCGGGCCTCGATCACCAGGTGGCCGTCCTCGATGCGCAGGTTCTCGGGGCGGTCGACGTAATACTGAAGCTCCCCGTTGCCGCCGCCGTGGCCGTTTTCCTCGACCGCCCATTTCGAGAAATCGATCTCCTTGCCGTTGAATTCATCGGACCAGACGGGCTTCCAGCCCGCGGGGGCTTCGGCATGCGCGAGGACGGCGGAAAGGAGTAGCAGCGCGGCGAATTTCATGAGGCACATTGAAACATCTTCGGGTCGTGGGATCTTTCCCTGAGGAAGTCATCGCTCACGGTGAATGAGTTCCGTCCCGGGCTTGCCGACCGCCTCCGGCACCGCTTCCATCCGGCCGCGCATGGCAGGTGGCTTTTCATTCGACTCTCTCAACAAGGCCCAGCGGGACGCGGTGGCCTCGCTCGACGGCCCGGTCCTTATTCTGGCCGGGGCCGGCACGGGCAAGACCCGCACGGTGACCTGCCGGATCTCGAACATGCTGCAGGTGGGGATTGCGCCGGAGAACATCCTGGCGGTGACCTTCACCAACAAGGCCGCCTCGGAAATGCGCGAACGCATCGGTGGGATGGTCTCGAAGAAGAAGGCGGAAGCGATGACCGTCTGCACCTTTCACTCGCTCTGCGTCCGCTTGCTGCGCGGCGGCATCCACAAGCTGGGCTACAAGAAGAGCTTCTCGATCTGCAGCGGCAGCGACCAGGTCGGGATCATGAAACAGCTTGTCGTCCGGATGGGTGGCGCGGACGAGAAAGTGAAGGCCGAGGCAGTGCTGGCGGAGGTCTCGAAAGCGAAGAACCGCGGGGTCGAGCTGAAGGACATGGAGGACGATTTCTTCTCGTCGCTGGCCGTGGCCTATCAGAACGAGCTGCGGGCTCAGAACGCGGTGGATTTCGACGACCTGCTGGTGCTCGCCGAGCAGCTCCTGCGCGAACACGCCGATGTCCGCGACTACTTCCGCGGCGTTTACAAGCGCGTGACCGTCGACGAGTTCCAAGACACCAACGGCCTCCAGATGCGGCTGCTCCAGCAACTTGTCGGCCCGCCGTATCACGTCTGCGTGGTGGGCGACGACGACCAGTCAATCTACGGCTTCCGCGGGGCGGAAAGCGCGAACATCCTGGAGTTCGAGCGCTTCTTCCCGAACCCGAAGATCATCCTGCTCGAGGAAAACTACCGCTCGACTCATGCGATCCTGCACACCGCGAACAGCCTGATCCGCCGCAATCTCGGCCGGCGCGAGAAGTCGCTCAAATCGACCATCCTCGGCGGCGAGCCGGTGCGGCTGGTCGGCATGCCGGGCGACGAGGAGGAAGCGGTCTTCATCGCCGAAGAAATCCTGGCCGACAAGGCGCGCGGCAACCTGCCGTGGGAGCATTTCGCGGTGCTCTTCCGCACCAACAAGCAAAGCCGCAAGATCGAGGAAGCGCTGCGCGAGCGAAAGATCCCCTACCGGATGGTCGGCGCGCAGAGTTTCTACGACCGCAAGGAAGTGAAGGATTCCCTCGCCTATGTCGCCCTGTTCGACGACCCGGAGGCCGACGTGCCCTTGCTGCGCGTGCTGAACGCCCCGCCACGCGGCATCGGCCAATCGACCGCGATGCTGGCCACTGACTACAGCCGTGAGATCGGCGCGAGCGTGTGGCGGGCGCTGTGCGACGAGGGCTTCCTGTCGCAGGTTTCGACCAAGGTCCGCAATTCGATCGAAACCTTCACCACCCAGATCCTCACGGCGAAGATGAAGGTCGACGCCAAGGTCATGCCGGCGAACCACGTGCTGAAGGAATTTCTCGACGAGATCGAGTATCTCCCGTGGCTCGAACGCGGTTGCAAATCGGAAAGTGAGAAGCAGCAGCGGCAGGAAGGGATTGGCGAGGTGCTCACCGAGCTGTCGAAGGCCTTGCAGCGTGGGAAGAGCCTGCGGAAGTTCCTCGACGACAGTGCGCTGGCCTCCGACCGCGAGGACGATGATCTGGAGAAGAAGTCGGGCGCGACCTTGATCACGCTGCACGCCTCCAAGGGCCTTGAGTTCCCCAGTGTCTTTCTGGTTGGCCTCGAAGAAGGCGTGCTGCCGCATCAGCGGAGCGTGGTCGAAGGCACCAAGGACGAGGAGCGGCGATTGCTTTACGTCGGCATCACCCGCGCCCAACAGCGGCTGGCGATGACTTACTGCACGGTCCGCATGAAGTGGGGCCAGGAAGTGTCGTGCCAGCCGAGCGGCTTCATCCTGGAGCTCGACGACGAGCACCTGATCCACACGACTTATGACGAAATCATGGGTGCCGAGGCGGACGAGGAAGAGTTGGGAAACTTCTTCGGCGGGCTGAAGAACTTTTTGGATGGATGAGGGAAGGGGCCGTAACCTGGTTCACTTGCCCAGTTGGTTTCGGGCATCCTGAAGCTGTTTGGCTCGGGCACTATTGGGATTGTTCGGTGCAAGCGGTCCTCCTGGCGGTGCTTGGTCGGAATCCTGGTTCAACCGCTTCCGTGCAGCGTTCTCCATGGACGGCTTTTCCTTTTCAGTCTGACGGCTGATGGTGGGGAAACTCGCGAGCTGTGGGATTTTCCAGAGTTCGAAGTAGACTCCTCCGAGAGCGACGAGGGAACCCATGATGAGGAAGGTGATGAGATTTTTCATGGCTGATGAAGGCACCGCAATAGGTTGAAATTGATTGGAATTCATTAATATTTAGAGCCTGTCCCAAAACCCGTGGTCCCTTCCGCAGCAGGCCCGTCGGCTGTTAGAAATCAGGCATGAGAGGCGGATTTGCCTCTCATGCCCGAAATTCGGGGTCTATGAATTGGTGTATCCCGAAATCCGAAGTTGAATGATTTCGAGCTAAGCGGCGCACGTTTTTGCCGCTGATGCTCCGTCTGCCATCTCCTCTCCGGGTGGCTCTGGCGGCAACTTCGGCGAAGTTGCTCCAGACC